>CAVTUB010000004.1:0-143192 GCA_963737815.1 uncultured Nitrososphaerales archaeon
CATTGACAAACTAATCGAACGCAAGAATAAAAACGAGAAAGTTGACCTTCTCCTTTTGGACTACAAGTTAGGAGATATTTCAGGTGATGTTGTTGCCCGCAAGGTAAAAGATATAGAAAATACAAAAATCGTGCTTATAACTGCTTTTGAGCTAGATGACAAGGTCATACAAGATCTCGTCCAAAACAAGTATGTTGTTGACGTTATAAAAAAGCCCATACTGCTAGAGCAGCTCTCACAGAAAATAGAAGAAAATATGAAGTGATATTTTCAGTATATCAAGGTGAGAGGCGGTCCTGTCTGAGAAGAAAAAAGCAGATATTTATCCCCTGAAAATATATTACAACTTGGCATAATCCAGCATATTCGATTTGCTTTATTTAGGCAAGGGGCTCAGATAGCCGTTTATGATATCTATTTTTCCTTTCTTCTCCTCTCACTTGGGATAATCTCCGATTCATTTAGAATACAAGATTCTATTTCCCTATAGCCAAGAGTAATCCAGAATTTGTCGCATTAATTCTGTTCTTCCATTCAAATGGTAAAAATTCTTAATCTTTTACAAATGAGCTTTTTAATCAAGTTTTACCGTAAGATAGGTAGCGAGCCAAAATATCATCAACGAGAAAAGCAACAACTATAAAGGCAGACAAAGACACACGAAGAATATTAGTAGTTGATGACGAAGTTGATGTTGCCTACTCTTTAAAGAAAGTTTTGGAAGAAAGTGGATTATTCGAGGTGGATTCATTTACAGACCCTGAACTTGCATTGTCGACCTTCAGTCCCAAGAGATATGACCTCGTAATTTTAGACATCAGGATGCCTAAAATCGATGGATTCGAACTATACAAAAGAATAAAGATAATAGACGACAAAGTTAAGGTATGTTTTTTATCCTCAGTTCATGATTTGAGCGAATATAAGAGAATCCATGCTGATACAATTAATACAATACAAAATGGACTAGATGAGTGTTTTATGGACAAGCCAATTGGAACTCAACAATTGTTAAAGCGTATAAACAAAATAGTTATGTCTTAGCATGAACTTATGTCTTAACATGCACTTATTATAACTAGAAATTAGTCTTATAAAATGGCGGATAAGACTATTAACCAAAATTGAATAGAAAAAGATGAGTTTGACACAAGAAAAAGTATTGTATGGAAACTCTAAATAATTTACGTAGATAAATTGGGTGATAAATGCTAAATGCTAAATGTCAGTATATAGCGGGGGTCCTCCCATTTGTTTGCCAAAATCCGGGATAAGTTCATGTAATACAGATTCATTTAAAGATTGCAGGGCTGCAGAAATGAGATTTATCCTGCGTAATGACTGGATGCCTGGACAAAGAAAGGCCTAAACTACGACGCAGTTCATGAGAACTATCTTCCCTCGCACACATACCTCACATATTAACAAAATTCTGTGTCACAAATCTGATACAATTGTATTAACTTTCTGAGAAAATGAAAAAAACTAAAACGATTAACTACCCATCCTTTTAACGGGCTTTTGCCAATATTAAATGAGATAATATATCATCATCCCCAAATACAGTGTCATCAACACCAGGAATAGGAAAAAAAGTCTTATTGGTTGACGATGATCCTGATATCACCCTGACTTATAGTCTTGCTTTAGAAGATAGCGGCTATGTGGTTGATACCTACAATGATCCTCTGGTCGCTTTAGCCCGTTTCAAACCAAACTTCTATGATTTACTGCTCTTAGATGTTAGAATGCCCCAGATGAATGGCCTTGAATTATATGAACAAATAAAAAAAATGGATAGTAATGCTAGGGTTTGTTTTATTAGTGCTTTCAATCTCGAGGACAAAGCCGAAAGGGAACAATTCCCATCAATGCAAATTGACTGTTTTATTCCGAAACCAGTTGAAGTAGGCGAGCTTCTGAAAACGCTAGAGATACTATTACTAAAGTAACTTAGTCAATAGATGATTAGTTCTAAATGATCTCGACCTTAATTTTATTTTTCCTAACCTTCGCAAATTACCATATGACAGCTAATACAAACTGTCTGATTAGATTCGGGGTTTGTAGTCGCAATTTGAACCCTGCCACATACCGGACATATTATTGAGATAGAAAGAGTTTCCATGATAGTCTAATTAGTTGGAAAATAGGACCAACAGCAATTAAATTTTTTGACTATATCAACTATAATCTTGTACTCTGAAAAGCTTACTTTAAGAATTTATAGATACTAGTATTATAATCAACTTAGTAGTAGTTAAGGCATGATAAATTGAACTTCATGAGGGGAGTTTGCAATAATTCCAGCGATGATACCCGACTGATAATAATCAAACCACGACAGTAACAGATGATAAAACAAAAGCTGAAGGCCGCTTATATCTCATTTGCGACGGTCATAAATACAGCGTAACATCAACAACAGAGTTGGTTCATTACGGTAAAAAGAAAGATAGAAAGAGAAACTAAAAGTATTCTCGCTAGTGTGAACTAATAAAGAGTCTAAATCCCTCTGACGCCGATAGGGCAGAGTCCACAATTAACCACATTTTTCATCAGACTACGACTCCTCCTAATAAAAGGATGCAACTCATGAAGTTACCGATTATATCATAGTTAAAGACGTTTTTACGAGCTACGCAACTTAACCTAACTACAAGGACTACCGCCGTGTTGGCTAGGTCTGCGCTTCAAATTAAGATTTATAGTAAGAACAATTTAGTTGACAGCCGTTGACGTAGAAAAAGAGGACGAAGATACCAGCTTCTCAATAGATTTAATAAATTCTAATCCTCTTTTAGTAGAATTTTCATAATCTTGGTCAATTATTGTGGGCTCAAAACTCGCATATCCATTATAGCCGATACTATATAGGGAACGTACAATTGATTGAAAATTGATATGAGCATACCCTGGCATCTTTCTATTATTATCAGCAAAATGCGTGTGTCGCAAAAGCTTCCGTGATTTCAAAATTGCGTCTTCAAATGAGTCTTCTTCGATATTCATATGAAAGGTGTCTAACAACAATCCAAAGTTATCATGGTTCACTTTACCAGCAATGCTAAAGGCATCTTTTGCAGTACTACAGAAAGGCGTACTATATCGATTGAGGGGCTCTAACAACACATGAACTCCATGATCCTCTGCAAATTTAGAAAGCTTGGTCAGTAGAGGAATGGTTTTCTGGGTAACAGCGCGTTTTCTTTCTTCAGATAGCGCTCTGTGATTTCTATCAAATGTTGCCATTTCATTGTCAGCAAAAAGGCAAATGTTCATTGCATTTCCACCCACTGCTTGACACATCTTGATGCAATCCATGATATATTCTTCAGAATGCTTTATAATGCTCCTGTCAGAGCTTAGAAGCTTTCTCTTCCAACCCTCTTCGCTAATTGAACCCCACATTCCCGTGACACCACATACCGGATAACTAAATGAATCGAATATATCTCTGAGTTTTTTCATCTCCATCTTTTTAGGTTCTCCAAACATCTCGACAGCATCATAGCCTTGGCCTTGAAGTCTTTCCAATGTTTTTTCTATGGGTTCAATATGTGTAAAAGAAGACAGGGTAATAGAATATCTTAATTTCAATTTCCTCGCGACTTACTCACTCACTAACTCACTCAGAGCTCGATCTAAGGTAGATTTTTTCAAAACTAACTATAAAGCTTTTCGTTCTGATCTGGATTTGTTCCATAATATCGAAAAAGAAAAAAAGAGAATATTGCTACGAAGATCGGTCACCGAAATGGTGACGATCCTGTGCTTCTCTATTGCTTAAGGATATCCTATTCTTCCTCAGGTTCTTCTTCAGCTTCTTCGTCTTCTTCTTCGTCAGCTTCTTCTGTGGGCAACATTCCAGTTATGACTAGTAGTTGAGAATCTGCAGCATTCAGATCTTCAAGTGCTTTTGCATTGTCTTGGTTGCGCACGGATTCTCGGGTTGTATCTATGTCATCGCTCAATGTGGTTAGCTGGTCACTGACCGGTCCTGTGCCCTCCTCGATTATTATTGCAAACAGAGCCCCATCTGCGTCATTTATTGAATCGATTACTGCCTGGGTATCGTTGTCTTGTAACCCTTCACGAGCAGCATTTAAACTATCGCGTACTGGTTCAATATCGGAACTAGTTAGGTTGGTTGCTGGGGCTGTTTGATTAGCTCCTGCTGCAGTTGCATTAGTAGGGGTCGGTGCAGGTGTTGGTGCTGTTTGATTGGTAGTCGGTGCAGGTGTTGTTGGTGCTGTTTGATTGGTAGTCGTTGCATTAGTAGCAGCTGGTGCTGTTTGATTATCAATAGCGCCGGCTTCTTCGGTAGAAGTAGCGTTTTCGCTAAAGACTTCTTCAGCCTGTCCCATTGCCTTCTGAGAAAAATTCATACTCCCAACAAGGAGGAAGGCACTTGCAAGCAGTGAAGAAATAACTATAGCAGACAATAGCGTAGTAGTGCTTCGTTCGTTTTTATTCATTATTAGGTCTACGGATCTCATACAATATAATTATTGGCATTCTGTCTAACTTAATGGTCTAATATTCTATATTCTTTTCTTATCTAACCTTCTTCTCTATTCATCTTCCTTAGGTTTTTTCTTTCGTGTCTCATCTTTCGTCTTCGTCTCTTGTACTTACCATATAGGGGCCATCGTCAAGTGGTAAAGTGAAGTTGAATGTCGCACCTCTTCTTTCATTACCACTTTCTTTTAGGCCTCCGCGATCTTCATTATCATTACGTGAATGCAAGTAATCCCCATCACATCTATCATTATTTTCAGCCCATATCTTGCCTCCATGAGCCTCCACAATACTTTTGCTAATAAAAAGTCCCAAACCTGTTCCTTTAAGAGATTTAGTGGTAAATTTTGAAAAAAGCTTGGGCACAATCTCTGAATCAATGCCTGAACCAGTATCTTTTATGCTCACAAGGACTTGGCGATCATCCAATCTACGTATTTCTTTATCTGTCCCCATCATGCGGTCTTCTGGAGTTCGCCGGCCCTTGTTCTTTGTACTCATTTCCTCGTTTTCTCGTATTATTTTGGCAGATACAGATATTGTTCCCTGTGTCGTAAACTTGATAGCGTTATTAATCAAATTTGAAACGACTTGTATTACCCTTTCTTTATCAGCTACTATAAGAGGCCCCCTATTACCAGGCTCAATTGCTGGTTCATAGGATATGCTTATCTGAGGATTGTTCTTATTAATTTCATTTTTGTAGTCATTTACTACATGTGATAGCGCTTCATTTAGGTTGAATCGTTCTTTGCGCAGCTTCAATGTTTTACTTTCAATTCTGGTCACATCTAGTATATCATTAGCCAATCGTTGAAGTCTTGTGGCGTTTCTGTGTATCGCATCTATCATTTCATTGTGCCTATTCTCCTCGCGAGATAGTTTTTTCAAAATCTCGGAATATCCTAAGACAGCTTGAGTCGGCGTCCGAAGTTCATGGGCCGCTATATTGATAAATTCGCGTTGCATCTTGTCATGGGCTTTCAACTGTTCATTTGCACCCTTTAATTCTGCGGTTTTGGTGTTGACAGTAGTTCTCAGTCTTTTATTCCAAGTAATAACCAAAAATGCAATGCCCAGTGCTAGAGCACTTATTATTATTACTATAATTATACTAAAGTTCCTTTGTTGGTCGATGAGGGCACCCACGTTGCTTGCAAGCAAATGTGGAGATACAACATAGAGACTCATGAAATAGTTGTTCTCGTGGTTGCTGGAATTGTTATTCTTTTGATTTGTTTCAATTATTACTGGCTGATATGATACGGTATTTGTTTGACCGCTAATCTTGATATCTTCTGAACCTTCTTTTCCTACCAAGGACGATCTTAAAATATTGTTAAATTTGTCTTTAGATTCCGGTGTTATAGAGCGATAAATTAATGATTGAATCTCATTGGAAAATACATTTTGTCCAATGAATGACTGATTTTGTGAGTAAAGAATTGTCCCGTTTCTATCAAGCAGAGAAACTGAACTTTGAAATTCAGGGATCAACTGGTCCTTTAAGAGATCGCCTACGGTATCTAGCCTAATTCCCGAATACACTATACCTTTGAATACTTGTTGTTGATTATTGGACCCAGGGTTTGGGTTGGTCTCAGTGTTAGTATTATTATCAAGATTACCAATAATACTATTACCGCTTTGATTCAAGTCGTTACTCATTATTGGCAGCGATACAAAAACGCGAGGGACGTTATCCACCGACTCTATAACGCTGCTGTAATAGGGTTCGTGAGTGCTCTTAGGTACAATGAAATATGGTCTGAAGCTTAGATCTGTTCCATTGTACTTTTGATACGTTGTTTCATTTATGTTGCTTGACCATATCAATTTTCCGTCGGCACTGAGCCAGGCAAAGAAATCTACCCAAGATTCAGAATTGTTTTGTGCAGAATCAAATAGTGCACGGGCTGCTAATTTTTCGTCGTTTTGAACCGCAGGTGAGTCCGCAATAATACCTAAACTAGTTCTTATGGTATCGATTTTGTTCTCTAATATTCTTGCAAAATCGTATGCTTCTATTCTTGCATTTGATCTAATGTCTTGTGAGGCTATGTTGTTGATTTCGTTTGAACTGAATGAATAGTAGATGTATACTAGAGTTGCTAGTGAAGAGGCCACAGCTACGATAACCAATAAAAAAGTCAGATCTCTCTTGCTCGAAAAAAGTGACGCAGCTGTACGAGCAGCCTTCCCTAAGGCCATACCTATCTGGCTATCCACTTGGTCCAATAAAAAGTTCATGTCTTCTAATGGTCATGGTTCTTTTTGAGAGGACAACTTGCCAATATTATAGGCACTTATTTATTAAGCACACTTTCTACCTCAATAAATGCACCGGGATTTTAATTTTTACACACCCCGACTTTATAAAATCCAAAATTGTATAATTAGATTTGATTCTTGTGTTAAAAGACGTAAGTTCGTATAGTTATTATGTGATTCCTTTGTATATGATACAAGTTCGACCAATATGACTAGAATCAAGCAAAGCAGTACAATTACAAATCTGCAGGATGCACTAAAAGAGCTACAATGCAATAAGTGCGGTTCTCTATTAAAATGGAAGACTAACTTCTCTGATATCAATCAACCAAAATACCTTGCAACCCATTGCAATCAGGACTTTGTCATGAGTATTGCCACGGTCAGAGTTGAAACTCAGAAAGTAGACAAAAACAAGAGCAAGTTTGAGGATGCAATGGCTGCTAAAGATTCAAAAGAACAGGATCTAAGCACTACAAAAAAGGTTTCGAGCGTACCTCATGATAAGGATGTCGAAATAGCAACCATAAAAAAAGCCCAAGCACCAGGTAAAGATTCAGGATCTAATCGCAACGAAGACTATAACAAGTATAAGAAAGATACAAAACATTACGATAGAGAGTTGATACTCCCCAGTGATTCAAACGTAGTAAAAGGGAATGTATGAGGTAATTGAGGAGCGTGATTTATCCTATTTTGTTATGTTAAGTGAGTTAACAGTCCTTTTTCTTTATAACTGAATAGACCTCGAAACTTCCAGGAATATTTTTCAGATGACCCACCACACCTAGTTCTTGCAATTCAAAGTTATTGAGAATTTTTGACTTTGTGGTTACTGAAATTATTATCTCATCGTTATTTGATAAGTTTGCCAGCCTATTGGCCAAATTGACAGTGGCACCCACGGCAGTAAAATGATCATACTTTTTAGTTCCTATATTACCGACAGTAGCATACCCTGTATTGAGGCCACACTTTAGACCAACATTGATCTGAGATGGAATATATTTTTGCCATATCCCCGTCCACTTTATTTTGAGAATTCTGAACTGTTCTCGGAACTCGATTGCAGCGCTAACTGCACAGATAGCAGAATCTGCCCCATCATGACCATAATTCCTAGTACAGTCAGTGCCAAATAGGGCCATTACACCGTCGCCGATGAACTTGTCCACTACTCCTCCGTGATCCAAGATAATTTGCGTAGCTGTGTCAAAGAACTCTTTGAGAAATAGAGTGAGCAACACTGGATTTATTTCAAGGCTGTAGCATAAAGCCGAAAATCCCTGTATGTCCCAAAATACAATCGTTATTATTTTGTCCTCTACTTCGGGAATTTCATTTGTAATTGTTGCCGTTAATCCTTTGCTATTGCCAAGTTCACCCTTGCGTACCCTCTGATTACTAGCATTTCTTTCTAATGTAAGGAGGCGAGTATTTTGCCTGATGTATCTGAGGAAATAAGCCTTGGTAATTGAGTGAAGTAAATGGTGTCGTCTTTTTGGCTGGCATGCCCTCTTTTCCCTTTGTGCAAATCCTGTGAAATAATCCATTTCTATTCCTTGATCTTGAGTCTGACTTGAATTAGCACTGTTTGTAGGGTTGCTAGACATGCCACTATTCTTGCGTCTATTACTGTTATTGTTGCTGTTTGCGTATTTGTTAACATTGTATGTTGTATAGTTTATGTGTCGGGCCCAAATTCGAAGTTGAAACGATACCCAATGACCCACGAAGCTCAGCGTCGTTAGCCAGAGGCGGATTGACTTCTTATTTAAGTTTCGGTTTTTGATTTGATACAACGGGTCCTTTCCTTCCTATTTTTTTAACTATGGTTTTTAGTAGTCTATAAGTAAGGAGGATATCTAGGGGGAGGGTCGGTGGTCTTCGGTACGGTATGGTACGGTACCCATTATTATATGGAGATACAGTTTTTCGATAAATTGAGGGATGTGAGCCCTGAAAAAGATATCCTCAATTATCCAACATGTTTCTGTTACAATACTCGATCATCCTCTATTTTTAGTAAAATATCAAGGACAACACGGTTTAGGCAACAAGAAATATGTACCTAGCGGCAATATTAAATAAAAAATAAGGACAATAGATAGAGATAATATGGAAATGGAGACGGAAGTCGTCTGGACAACATAATAAACAGGAATAATATCCAGAGAACTGCAAAAATTGAGAGAACGACACACGAAACTTCAATAAATGTGGATCTCAATATCGATGGTTCAGGTCAGACAACAGTCAGTACAGGACTTCCCTTTATCGATCATCTAATTACTTCTCTTGGAAAACATAGTATGTTAGACATCAACTTATCAGCAAAAACCAAGGATGGAATAGTGCATCATCTTATAGAAGACGCATCAATTGCCCTGTCACTAGCAATAGATAAAGCTCTTTCAGATAGATTGCAAATTATGAGGTTTGGCTACGCCTTAATCCCAATGGACGAATGCCTATCATATTCTGCAATAGACCTGGTAAGACGACAGTTCCACAATATACAATTAAAACTAGTAAGAGACATAATCGAAGAGGTTCCCAAGGAGGATATCGAACATTTTGTTCTATCTTTGGCACAGAATCTTAACGCATGTACACACATAGTCGTACAGTACGGAGATAATGACCACCATAAAGTCGAATCTTCCATCAAGGCATTTGCTGTGGCCCTTAGGATGGCTGTTAGTATAGATGACAAGAGAATAGGGATTCCAAGCACAAAGGGTGCAATGTAAAAATATCGGAAGTTGTAATGAAGACAAGTATATCGAAAAATAACAACAACAATAAGCATAGAAAGCACACAGATGAGGCAGCTCTTATTAGCAGTAATCCCGAGGTAGCAATATTTGATTATGGAGCAGGCAATCTTTTTAGCTTGAAAGCAGCTTTGGAGAGAAATGGCGCTGGTAACGTCTCTATCATACACGATATGAAGTCACTCGATAAGTTTGATGGTCTAATTTTGCCGGGCGTAGGGAATTTCGACCCAGCAATTAGGTCTGTTAGACAAGATAAACAAGTGCTCGCTACGGCTATCGAGAACAACAAGCCTGTCCTGGGAATATGTCTGGGTATGGAAATGTTATTTAATTCCAGTCAAGAAGGAACCCTTGAGGGCCTCAAAATACTCGATGGACAAGTTCTAGTGCTTGACAAGAAAAAAGTTAAGGTTCCACATATGGGCTGGAATAACATTCAAATCGTAAACCACAAAACGAATATCTCAAATTACAGCACTAAGAGAATTATTGGCATGGATACCAGTGATAGCAATATTGGTAGCAGCAGAACGAGTAACAAGAGAAAAAATGCAAATTATAAGAATGGTACCTATCCCGGCTGTAGACTGCTACGCGGTGTACAAAATAATTCATGGGTATACTTTGTGCACTCTTACAGAATACTAGCAGGAAACACAGAAATAGTCTTCGCTAACGCAAAGTATGGTGATAACGAAATTCCAGCAGTTATCGAAAAAGGCAATATTTTTGGCACTCAATTCCATCCAGAAAAATCTGGTAAAATAGGATCTCAAATAATAAAGAATTTCCTGGATAGCTGTTCTGGTACTCACATTGTTGAGGACAAATGAAAATATTAGCTGCAGTAGACATCATGGAAGGCAGTGTCGTTAGACTTGTTATGGGCGACCCTGCTAACAGGATTACCTATAGCAGCAATCCAATAGAAACAGCACAAAAATGGGAGAAAGCCGGTGCTGATTTAATACATGCAGTAGACATTGATGCAGCATTAGGTAGAGAAACTAATAACACTAAAATTATTTCGGAAATCATAAAATCAGTCCAGATACCTGTGCAGGTGGCAGGTGGCATCAGATCAGTGGAAGCCGTGGATGAAATGCTTGGACCTAAAAAAGCCGCAAAAGTCGTACTTGGCACTCTGGCTCTGAAGGACCCAGAATTAATAAAGCAGCTTCCAAGAAAGAAGTTGGAAAAAATTGTGATATCAGTTGACCATGTAAAAAACATGGTTATGGTTCAAGGTTGGAAGGAGCCTTCTGGAATCAAACTAGCAGAAGCAATAAACTTGTTTCTGTCCATGGGTATTAATGAGTTCTTGTTAACAAGCGTTGAGCGAGATGGGACGTTACGAGGTCCTGACCTCGATACGTTATCATATGCCTGCACTTTCAATGGCGCAAAAATTATAGCAAGTGGGGGAGTATCCAACCTTCTGGATACAGTGAGACTCAGAACAATAGGGTGCTCGTCTGTTATCCTAGGAAAGGCTATCTATGATGGCAAACTTGACTTATCTAGGGTAAAGGCGTTGGCATAAAAGTTGCCACTATCAAAGAGAATCATTCCATGTCTAGATGTGGATAATGGTCGTGTGGTCAAAGGAGTGCATTTTGCGGAAGTAAAAGATGCAGGAGATCCCGTTGTACTTGCTAAAAAATACAGCGACGACGGTGCAGATGAGCTAGTTTTCCTAGATATAACTGCGTCCCAGCAGGGAAGAGAGACTATGAAAAATATTGTAAGGAGAGTTGCAAAGGTTATTGACATACCTTTTACAGTTGGTGGCGGAATCAAGAAGTTGGAAGATGCACGTGCAATTTTGCTCAATGGCGCGGATAAAGTATCCATTAATACTGCTGCCGTAAAAAACCCAGGACTAATTGGTGAGTTGATGTCGATATTTGGAAAGCAATGCATAGTTGTCGCCATAGATGCAAAACGAAGTTATGATTTTGAAAAGAAAGACGTCAAGAAAAACATATTTCCTTTAGATGATGATAAGAAAGGTCTAAAGTATTATCAAAACGGCAATAAAGATAAGGATAAAAAAAACCAGGACGACATCATTGAGGAGAATGAAGAACATCCTAACAATAGCCGCAATAAGGGAAAGTATTGGTTTGAAGTAAAGATCTACGGAGGTAAAGAGGGCACTGGTATAGATGCGATCCAATGGGCTCAAAGAATAGAATCTCTTGGGGCTGGAGAAATTCTTTTAACTAGTATAGATACTGATGGGACGGAATATGGCTATGATATAGAATTGACAAAAGCAATATGTGAGGCTGTGCGGATCCCTGTAATTGCATCTGGTGGCTGTGGGAAACCAGAGCATATGTCGTGTGTCTTTAAAAGAACTGATGTAGACGCAGCTTTGGCAGCCTCTATTTTCCACTATGATAAATACAGTGTTGACAAAGTCAAGAAATATCTGAAAAAAAATGGTATCAAGATTAGGATATAGAGTACAAATAAAGATAGAGACACTTCCCAAGTGTGTTTTCGGCGAATGCTGTAGACAATATGCTGTTCCTTGAATTAATTGAATGATACGGGATTAACTTTCTTTTGTATGGCTAACTGACGGCCGAGTCTGTTAAACTCGTTCTAGACTTTGTTTCCGCTATTTTGTTTCGCATTTTCTTAAGGCTACTACAATATTCATATATCAATAGTGCTCGATTTGTTGCCAACTAAAATAATGCGAAATATCTTAACGAATTTGTCTAAACTTCCAACAGTTTACTTTCATCAAAAGTCTTGGATTCATACCAACAATATCTAAAATAATCAAGACACCATTCATGGAATAATGAGTTATCTCGGCCACTATAAAATATTGAATTCAAATCTGCTACATTCTGGCTTCTTTTCAATGTTGGAAACATAACCGTGGCTTCTTTTTCGTTTAATATTACTGCGACAGGCATTTTTTCCACCATTCTTCTTTCAACAAGGCCTTTTTTCAATAAATCTTGAAACCCTGCATTCTTTAAAAGATCTGCTCTCTTCTTTGGCACTACGGTTTGTTGGGATAATATATATTGGAATTTAATGCCACCTAGTTTCAGTTTTGCTAACAAAGTCTCGATTAATTCTAGCGGGATCTGGGTAAGCATCCCATAAATATACTCCCTAGAACCATTGTAAATCTGTTTCCAAAGTTCCAAAACGGCAACTAGTCCTTCAACATATTCCGATTTATCTAGCGCTCCGATTCTATGAACAAATTTCATGGGAATATCTCCCAAATAGTGATCTGTAAAATATTCTTTGTTTCTCGAAAGGAAATTCATGGTCGGAATCTGTTGTAGTATCGTAATACCAAAAGTAGTTAGTGAGAATTGGCCATTCGCATCCTTTCTTATCAGTCCTGAGTCTAGCAATCTATTGACATTTCTGTGAACCTCTTGCATTGTTACATCTAGGTCTTTTGCAAGTTGTGCAAGTTTGCTACTTTGCTTACTTAATCTAAATAATATGGATAATCTTTGTTCGCTAGCAAGTTCAAAGAAAATGGTGCTCGTGTTAACAAATGAGGATGAATCCTCAATGTTTATACTATCAGAAGCCATATAATATAACTTGTCTCTAATAGTATCCCAAACTATTATGTTTTTTGATAGAATTTGATTTGGATTTATAATCCACGTTTGATATTGTTAGAGTCAGTCGTACTTATTCTCATACTAGCCATGTTTCGTCTCATCGTCGCCATTTTCATTTTTAACATCATTGTTATTGTTGTCGATCAACTCGTCTAATAGCGTCCTTTTGCTTAATTCAATCCGTTTTTGTACGGTATTACTATCATCCCTGGTTTGACTAATATCGTTGTTGTTTTGATTTGTAGTATTATCAAGAATTCTTCTAACCCTTGCCGCACGTTCGGTCCCAAAACCAGAAATTCTTGCGAGTTCAGCAGCGGAGGCATTCAACGCTCGCTTAGGTGTTTGAAACCTGTCCAACATTCTTACTGCAAGCTTATCTCCTACTCCAGGAAGGGAAGACAGGATCGACAATTGTTGTATATATCCTGGGTTCCCCTTTCTTATTCTCTTTAGCAAAGGTCCTGTGGCTTGTCCATTTTGTAGAGATTTATTTACCATAACGACCAGCAATTGTGATGTATATCCAGCAGAGGGAGTATGGATAATGGGAATTCGAAATTCGAGAGCAACCCTTGTTAGTGCATCAAATATTAAAGGTATCTTTTCAACTAACGCTTTTACTCTTCTGTGTTGATCCGTGGTTTTGCTATCAAAATTATTGTCATTTACATCGTTGTCTTGGATAGCGTCTCGATGTCGCTGCACTTCTTCATATAGCTGCTCAGTTTCTTCTCCGACCTCTTCATCCTCGCTTGCCAATTTTTCCTCCTTTAAATTTCGAAGCTCTCCATCGTCTTCCTCTTGTTCTTCTGGAATATCCATAAGATCTACGATATTGCCTTCTACTATGAGAACAGGCTTTGCATAGTGTTCATTAAGTTGCGAGCACTGAACAAATAACCTTCCATCATAAATGGAGTTTAGTAGGTCTTGTATAGTCTTCCTCTCTATGGCGGTTTTCGGTGATACCACATAATCGCCCACTTTTAATTGTGCAAAATCAATTATCGCACCCGCTTGACGTAGCAAGTCTGGAATCCCACTTTTTCTTTCTCTTTCGTCTACCACAATCCTTGCAGGCACAAATTAGCCTACACGAGAGCCACTAATTTGTTTAACGTAATTCGTAGCCTTTAGCAAAAATACTTATTACAAAAAATAGGGTAAAATTTATGTTCTTATTATGGCTTATAGTTCTTACCCTAATTGACTCCTCTCACACCACCTTCAGTCAGGTTAGCAGTGTGTTCAGCACTTGTCCCAGTTGCGTTAGCTGCACCTGCTGAGGGATCGTTTCCTGTTTTTATCCTGACCATATTCGACAGGAGCACCAGTCACCACAATTAATCCGGCGTCAATGGTCATTACCTATGTTATAGCTATCGTGGCCATGATACCAATGTTTTCTTGTAAAAAGATCCTACTTCGACCCGTAACACTTTTTAAAAAGTTATACTTCTTTAAATTAAAATATATGATAGAATAGTCTTCTACAACACACTAAGCTTTAAATTGTGCAAGAATTTGTAATTAACTTCGCTCAAGAAAAATAGAAACGTAGAGATTCATTACTGTCCTTGCGGTCGTGTTCCAAAACCACCCGCACCTGGTGCACCACCGCCTTGCCCACCTGCAGGAGTTCCGAATCCGACGCCGCCACCTCCAGTAGCGCCTTGCATTCCACGAATCATTTGATTAATTTTATTTTCAACTTCCTTTAGATTGTCTTTTATCCGTATCTCTTGCTTTCCTAAAACAGTTAACCTTGTATTAGATAATTCCTTCCTTTCTTCCAGTTCCTTTAAGACATCATCTTTATTCGTTTTTATCAAAAGTGGCCCTGCACCTTTATAGACTGCATTGTCGCCTTCTATTTTTCTTAATTCCTCTAGCGCCCTGTCGGTTTCGACAATTTCTAATTCTACCTGTTGTTTTTGCATCATAACCGCCTGCAAATTTTGTTGAAGCTGTTGTAAGCGTGATAATTGTTCCCTTAACCAAGGTGGCAGTTCCTGTTCGCTCATACTACCTTATTAAATAAAAATACGGTTATATATGCTTCCAAAATTAGGCGAAAAATGACGGTAAACGACAGAGAAATAGAAGCACCCTCAATCCAGGATACTTTGTATACATTTGTATGAGGCATCCGCAAGCCGCAAGTAGGAGTTTATACTTGCACGCAAAGAGGGAATATCGTCTGATTCGATCTCTATACACACATTTGACTTGTCATCGTAGGTAATTAGGGTATTAGCTTCAAAATTAGATGGATCTGCGGAAGTTGAATATAGGGAAGGGGGAGAGGATGTCCTCAAAGGCTTTAATGCCAAAGCTACCGAGTGGGCAATACGATTAGGTAAGAGTAGAAGGAATAATGCCTATTCTTATTTGGAGTATTCGTAGTATCCCCTTTAGTCTTTGATTTCTTTCGTTTCTGACTAAATGATAGTTGTAATTTAGCTGCGTAATTTTTGTGACTCGACAGTGTATGCCCCTCCTGCAACTTTGTAGTTGCATTTTGGGCATTGCCATATACCTACCACAATTCTATGAAACTGCAATGAAGCACACTTTGGACATCGTCTTTTTTGTTTTAACGTACTATAGACTTTTCCATATCTCTTGCGAACAGTAGCTCCGTATTTTACACCTAAACCCTTTAGTGCGGTCGGAGCCTTTCTTCTTCTACTAACCAATCTTAGTGGTCATCTCCTGCAATTTGGCTCTCACTTGCTCCCCTTTAATTCTCGCGGTTTCCGCTGCCTTTTTGATCTGTTCTCTTGCGAATCCCCCGGTGAAACCTTTTTGTACAGGAGCATATTCACCGTTTGAGTTGGTGGTTATCGTAATCCTAGCATTCATACAAGCCTCTTCTTCGGCGGTGGGATCTAAAATTATTGTATCACCTATTCTTACTTGGGTAATGGATACAGGTATCGTTGTAAGGGGTGTGTCTCGCGTTTTTCCCGTATCAACAACCTTGTCGTCTTGCATTTCAAAAACAGGAAGCTTACTGCTCAGCAATGCGGAGACAACCGCATACGACGTAGCATCCAAGAGATTACCATCGGTATTAAGGACGCTACAATCCACAAAAATTGTATATACAACCTTTCCTGGAATTAAAACTAACTTGTCAAGGTCAAGCATCTGGGATTCTCGTATACCTCTGTCAACAACCCTTGCTAGTTCAATCGTTTCTTCATCCGGTGGTCCGGGTTCTATAAAAGGAGAAGCAGTAGGAAGTACCTCTGCAGAAATGATTAACGCTCCTTTGTTCTCAAGTCCTTCGAACGGCTCTCCTGTTTCGACCTTTATCCCTGCGACCACCTCTGAATTGCCAAGTTTCACTTTTGCAGAACCATTTGCTTTTTTTATGATATCCAATTCGATTTCAAGTGGTCTCATTTCATCTAGGTTTCTACCATCCAACCTTTTTCCCTTCGAAATAAAATCCCACATTTGCTGTCTGCGTAGGTGTTCTACTATTATAGTCGAGCGTTTCGATGAACTCATGCTATTGTGATTCCTCCTTTACCTCTGTTTCATTACCAAAATACTTTTGCATTAATGCTTGTTTTTGCACTTCATATACCCTCTTGCACCCTTCAACTGCTGTATCAAAGCATTCGTTGAACTGATCTTTTGTGAGAATACCATCTAGTTGCAATAGAGTTACTTCGTCAAGGTGTGGCATATAAGCGACTGGCATATCTGCTCCACCTTCTTTATCTTCTGTGTCGTTTATATCAAGCACAATCTTCTCGTCTACCTTCCCCGCAGCACAAGCTGCTACAAGGTCCCGCATATTAATTCCCGCATCAGCCAGAGCGACAGAGGCAGCTGAAATACCTGCACATCTTGAGCCCCCGTCTGCTTGTAATACTTCAACATATACGTCGATAGCGAGCCCGCGGATAGTCCTCTAGCATCAATGCTGGTTCCAAGGCCTCCCGCATCACTTTGGATATTTCCACTTCTCTTCGAGATGGTGCAGGGTTTTTTCTTGTATCAGTGGAAAATGGAGACATATGATATCTACAGCGAAGAACACATCGATCAGGCTGTGCCATATGTTTAGGATGTACTTCTCTTGGACCATAGACAGCAACGATAATTTTATTTTTGCCAAATTCTATAAATGCAGACCCGTCAGCGTTTTTTAGGATACCAACGGTAATCTTTACTTCACGAAGCTGTTCTGCAGTTCGCCCGTCTGTTCGCTTCCCTTGTTTATCGATTAGGCTTCTTGTTTGACTCATTACGAACTCTCCCCCTTCTTACCATGTTCTTGCATTCCTTCTTGTATTTCTTTTACGGCAGTTTTAGTCTTTCGTGACTCACCACCGACAGGACTAGTTATCGCCGAACCTGGGTCGTCTGATGTTCCACCCTTTTCGTCTTGGCTACGACCTTTAGAATGTGAAGACGGACCAGATGGGGCATCGGAGGAGGAAGTCACATGCATCGGAGCACTTGTAGTTCCTTGTGCATGCTGTTGTAGTTTTTGGTCTTGCACCCGTTGTTGTCCTTCAAGTGGTCCTGGCTTTGCTTCTGCTTGCCCTGGCACCGTTGTCAGTGATGGTTCAGAAGTCCCTGAAATTGCTTCTGATGGTGATTGTGTAGGTTGCGGCGTGTTATCTGGCACATT
Organism: uncultured Nitrososphaerales archaeon; assembly: GCA_963737815.1. Taxonomy (GTDB): domain Archaea; phylum Thermoproteota; class Nitrososphaeria; order Nitrososphaerales; family Nitrososphaeraceae; genus TH5893. The sequence goes on from CAVTUB010000004.1 coordinate 17,844, forward strand.
TAAGAGCACCTTAATCCTTTGCGTTAAGTTTGAAGTATGAGCTTCATCCTCGACCATTTTTATCGCTTTTACTGCTAGTTCGATTCCTTCCGGGCTTCTTCCGGTTACTACAACTATTCCGTTTTGCCCTATAAGGACCCTCGTTTGTGTTGCCTGCTCGATTGTTTGGATCATAGAGCCCCGCTTTCCAATAAGCCTTGGGACTCTAGTTGCAGAGATTTTCAGTGATTCACCTCGCGGTATTTTGCCTAAATCCCTATCTTGGATAGTAACCATCGGATCCCTTGTTCTATCAAATGCCATAATTCTTGCTGTGATCAGGTCGCCTGTTGCTAACTCTCTATTCATATCATCTCGGGCCGGAGAAAAGTCCCTTCCAAACACATCCTGTGCAGGCAGGTGAGCCGAGAAACAGGAATTGATGTCTACATCCCATGAGAGAGAAGACCGATCAATAATTTTACCAATCACTATATCATTTACTCTAGGAATATAGACTCCTGACAACGGTATAACCTTAATGCCGTCTCTTCCAGCCTCTGCAATTCCAATTCGTGTTGAAATAATAGAATCTCCAACCCTAATTACATTCATCAATGGCCTAAAATTGCCATCAACAATTTTATCGCCAGGGATTACATACTTTCTTTTAAGTTCTTGCACCCTTTACTTCATCAACTCCTCATAGTATCGATATCGATTATGATAATGATGAGCAAAGGCCCTATCATAGTCCAAAATGGATCTTTTCATTTACTCTATCTCCTTGAGCTCAGTAACATCGGACTTATATTCTAAGTGTCAACATCAGTGTTTTGCTTATATACATAGGAAATGGGAGTTTAAGCCTCAGTAATATGGGCAGATCCCTTCGTAGCAGATCCTATTCTGTCTATTACTGTGCCTTTAGTTCCTGCATTTACCTCTATTACTACTCTGAGGGAACCGTCAGAGAGCCATTCTTCATTTTTAAAACCCCCTGTGGTTTTCATTATGCTGTATGACTGTGCCGAAAATTGAGCTGGAACAGTAATAGTTAATACAGAAACCTCAGACTTTAGGGGCAATATTTTTCTCAAAGCTTCAATTACTTGCTTGGCCTGATCTTCTGGCCTCCTGTACGGGTCAATAACAATTCTGACATCATTTATTGCAGATTCAATTCGCACGGGCGGATGAGGGATGTGGGTCCTAGGATCCACAAAGTTTCTACTGATAAATTGAACAATTTGCTTCTTTTTCTCTTCTACCATTCTCCGACGCTGGTCTGTAGTAAGAGCCAACTCGCCTCGAGAAAGGATCTCCTTTGCAATTTCGTTTGTATCTTTTGTCTTGAAATGTTTTGTCAACTTTTCGCTGGCGGCTCTTGAACCTTTGTTGGCGTCAGAATATATTTCCTCAGAAATTAGTATACTTGAGAAGTCAGTTCTTTTACCCGTCTTATATTCCAATGCAGGATCGGGCTTCACTAAAATCTCAAATTTATCGCCATCTACGGACAGACGAACAGTGCTATATTTAGCATCCACCATTAGCTGTAACAGGTCTCTCTTTGTAATAAATTTTGTACATAGGTTGATATTAGTTCAAGGAGGTTATCTATCATATAAGCGCGTATTCTTGTTCGTTGATCTTATTCAAATCTATCATAAAAAGGGGGAGAAAATCTAGAGGAGGAAAAGAGAGGAAAAAGCTATTTCGTTTGCTTTTCCTATTTGTATTAACATAGTCAGCACCTTATTCCGTTACGTATGCCCTCTCTCCGTGCTGTGACAAGTCGAGTCCAACTTCCTCTTCTTTTGGCGTTACTCTGATTCCACCTGGCCATACTACATCCATGATTTTTATTATCAGTGCTGTTATGCCCATTGCCCATGCGAGAGCTGCAAATGCACCCACGGCGTTTTCGTAAAGTTGCGCCGGGTTTCCAAATGCAAGTCCGTTGTCTCCCCAATCTGTGAATCTATGCTCTGCAAATATGCCTGTGAGAAGTGCTCCTGCGAGACCCCCGACACCGTGGACTGCCCATGTGTCAAGCGCATCATCCCATTTCCGCTTATTTTTAAAGATTAATGCTCCATAGCATGCCACTGCAGCTACAATACCAATTATTATTGCAGACATTGGTGATACAAATCCCGAGGCAGGCGTGATAGCAACGAGTCCTGCTACTGCACCAGAGGCTGCCCCTACTGTTGAAGGTCTGCCAGTATGTGCCCATGATATGAGGGCCCAAGTTACTGCTCGCCATCCCAGTGGCAACCTGTGTCGCTACAAATGCGCTTGTGGCATTAGTTCCAGCCGCATCCTGCGGAACCAGCATTGAAGCCAAACCATCCTACCCACAGCAACGCTGCTCCAAGGACAACCAATGATATGTTGTGAGGCTCCATTGCAACCTTGCCATAGCCCAGTCTGCGTCCAAGCATCAGTGCTATAACCAGTCCTGCCCAACCGGAAGTGATGTGGATGACGGTTCCCCCTGCAAAGTCAAGCGACCCTAAACAGCCGGTCCATCCGAATCCACAATAGTCAGGATTAGCCCCATAATTCTCTGTGGCTATCTGCCAAGTCCAATGAGCTGCAAAGTCATAGACGAATGTTGACCACAAGACTATGAATATTATGAACGCACTAAACTTCATTCTCTCTGCCAATGACGCTACAATTAGAGCCGGAGTGATAATTGCGAACATCATCTGGAACACCATAAAGGTCTGATGAGGAATTGTGATGGCGTATGCATTTGATGGAACATCATGCAGTACGTTGTTCAGACCAGCCCAGTCAAGGGTTCCTATAAATCCATATCCGCCAGCATCAGGTCCGAAATGCCAGACTGTATCCCCAAAGTACAAATTGTATCGCAATTACACCTGTAGTAATGAAAACCATATGAAGCGTGCTTACAGCGTTCTTTTGCCTTGATAAACCGCCATAAAACATTGCCAAGCCAGCTGGCGTCATCATCAGAACGAGAGCTGAAGATGTAAGCATCCAGGCATTGTCACCATGGTCTATAGGGCAAGGTATCAAGCTTCCATCTGCTGTTTTGTTATAACTTCCGTCCTCATTTTGTTCAAAACAACTATATTTTACTGCTGGCTCACCCTCCTTATAGTCAGTAGGGGCCTCACTTTCTGGAAGATGGAATGCAGTCGCGTCATTTGACACCAAATTGACCGAAAACAAAGCTGCAATGCCCACTAGCAAAGCTAAAACTAATAGAGCTGATCTGTGCATAGTTTTATATCAGCACGTGATCTGCGAGCAGCGATATAAATAATAATATATATTGTCAACGGATTTCCATGTAATAATATACCAGGTGTATGGTAAAGATACTATCCTTGGATCTTGGTTAAATGATATAATCATGCAATTTGGATAATTAATAACAAGTTCTAATTCTCTTTGTAGTTCAAACTTAGACAACGTTCTCTGACAGACATTTTTTACAAGGTGCACAGGTGAAACTTAGCTCAACTCCAACCACTCACGAAATTTTAGTTTGTCTTCATTCCAAATATTTTCTAACTCAATTGAAATCCTACATTTTTCTCAGTACATTTTTAGGAGGCTTTGAACAAATCCTCCGAAGTATTGAATTCTCCTTCAGTAGAGCTTATTGAGAGAGGCAATGAAAGCATTAGTGTCAAATTTAAGAATGTTCCTAGGGAATATGTTAATGCTCTTAGAAGACTTGCGATTAGCGAAGTCCCAACTTTGGCTATAGATGATGTTGTTATGATCGAAAATTCTTCTGTAGTTCATGATGAAGCTGTGGCACACAGGCTTGGTATGATTCCGCTGCATACAGATCTTAAGCGATTTGTGATGCCACACGATTGTGATTGCAAAAGCACACTAGGATGTTCGAAATGCAGGGTGCTACTAGTATTGGATGCGGAGGCACCTGAGAGAACAAGAATAGTAACTTCAGGGGAGCTTAAATCTGAAGATGAGGAGGTAAAGCCTGTAAGTGATGATATTCCAATTATTTCGCTTGCTCCAGGCCAAAAGATAAAGTTTGAAGCTTATGCCAGGTTAGGAAATGGCAAAAGTCACGCAAAATGGCAACCAACATCAGCTGCCATCGTAAAGGATGGAGACAATGAAAATGAAGCCATACTAATAATTGAGACAAACCAGGCACTAAAGCCACACGAGGTAATCTTGGCAGCTTCTGATATGCTAAATGCAAAGATTAAAAATTTTGGTCATGCAGTTCACGGCCTAGGAGTACATCGAGGTAGTAAAAGTAACGTGACGGACAATAAAACCTGATGTTCTATATTATCATAAAATTGCCAGACGAGAAAGAGAAATCAAGACAGTAGTTAGGGCATTTGGTTAGTTGGGTAGATCTATACAATTGAAAGTAGTCACGTACATTTATTTTGGGGCAGTATATGACTGAATATCTAAGAAATTAAATCGGAGACACTGAGAAAATGTATGCTAACTCGTTAATTCAAGATAATATTTGGACGCTTCGTCAAGCCTTTAAGAAGAATAAGGCTCCAATTTGGCGAGTACTAGAACAAGAGCTATCTCGTCCACGGCGTAACAGAAGAGAGGTTAACATCACTACGTTGGCTAGCAAAACAGACGATGGCCAAGTAATTGTTGTTCCCGGCAAGGTACTAGGCTTTGGAGAAATTGGTCACAAGTTGACAGTTTGCGCAGTTACAATATCAGAATCTGCAGCAAAGAAAATAACGGCGTGTGGAGGTAAGCTCCTTAACATGAACAACTTTGTAGAGCAATATCCAGATGGAAGAGGTGTGCGTGTCATTGGATAAAAATGGACAGCGTCAGCAGATAAGTCAGACGGAGAACTCCCAACAAAGACATAGAAATGAAATATTAGTTGACGCAACTGGTTGCATAGCGGGTCGGATGTGCTCACATGTTTCAAAATTGTTGCTCAAAGGAAATAGAGTTACAATTGTTAACTCCGAGAAAGCAATGTTATCGGGGAATAGATATAAGACAATCGACCTCTACAAAGAGTTTTTGGAAATCAACTCGGTAACTAATCCTATTCATGGACCCTTCCATCCTAGAAGGCCAGATACGATGTTGACAAAGATGGTAAGAGGAATGGTTCCCAAGACAAAAACAAGTGGTATTGAAGCATTCAGGCGCCTCAGGGTGTATATCGGAATACCCGATCAATTCATGAACAAGAAAACAGAGTCTTTTGAGGACTCCAAGATTACGAGACCTCCGGCAAAATATATTTCAGTGGGAGATGTTGCAAAACAAATCGGGTGGAAAGGAGTTTTGCAAAAGGAGGTAGGGCAACAACCACAAATTCAGAAGGCCGAAACGAAAACCAAAAGAGGGCAAAAGTCAATAGCGCCTCCGCAAGAAGTAAATAAAGACAAGGATAAGAAGAGGGAGAATAATGAATAAAATAGACCTCTATCCTGCACAGAGAAAAACTTGTCGAGCATTAGCTACAATTTCTAAAGGAAATGGCAAGGTACGAATTAATAATATTCCTGCAGAAGTTTTGGAACCTAGGGTAGCCAAAGAAATGATATTAACTCCCATCAATCTCCTTGGAGAGATCAGAAACAGGGTGGACGTGAATGTCAAAGTTCAAGGCGGCGGGTTTATGGGTCAGGCTTTTGCGTCTGCAGTAGCGATTTCTAGGGCTTTGGCAGGTGAAGGAAAGGGTGGAAGGGATCCGAAAGATCATCCTTTAACAAAGTCAGTAAGAGAGGAAATCCGGAGGAAAATTATAGAATTTGATAGACATCTTTTATCAGGAGATCCGAGGCAAAGTGAATCCAAGAAATTTGGAGGACCTGGTGCTCGACGTAGAAAGCAAAAATCTTATCGTTAAGTCTATTCCTTTCTTCTTTTTGATTTTGGCACAAAATCAAAAATCCCCCAAATCTGTAAATACGCCGGAGCTATTCTATTGATTAACCCGTCAACCATTATTAATATCTAATTCCTGTTATACCTTTTTGAGACAAGCCTTCAAATCTACTTTCAGTTCTTAATTATAGCTTCCTCTTGGCCAACTCATCAGGAGAAGAAAAATAATGATCGGTCAATTTTCTTCCATAGCATGTTCCACATAAGGTGCCGGATATTTTCCACTGCTCCATGGGCTTATAGGTAAATGTAATGTCACCACTACAAAGACTGCACTTTTGTTTATTGCTACGCTTGCCCATTTTAGAGATACTGTGGATCAGTACTCGAAATAAAAGCTTTGGGGAGAGTACTTCCGTTATGAAATCATACATAAATCAATACCGTCACATTGCTACCGTCAATACCTAATGCTGACTAAATCACAAAAAAGGGTCAAGAGGGCTAAGAGAGATGATCGAAATAACGATAGAGGAAAAGCGGCTCCATTGATACGGACAAAAGTCATCCCTTGTTCCTATTGAATATATACCGGTTAGACAGGTGGTGATCATGAAATCTATAGGAACGATTACAACAAGTTTTGGCGATATCGAAATAGACTTATATTCAGATGTTGCACCCCGGACCGTCGAAAATTTTAAGAAATTAGCAAGAAATGGCTTTTATGACACATCCCTATTCCATAGAATAGTACCTGGATTTGTAATACAGGGAGGCGATCCAGAGTCAAAAGATGCTTCTAACAGAAGTAAATGGGGAACAGGTGGCCCAGGCTGGAATATCAAGGCAGAATTTAATAAAACTTCTCACTCTCGAGGGGTATTATCAATGGCAAGATCAAAGGACCCGGACAGCGCAGGCTCCCAATTCTTTATAGTTTTGAAAGATTCCAAGTTCCTTGATGGACAATACACTGTTTTTGGAAAAGTCGTCGCAGGAATGGACGAGGTCGTGGACAAAATAGCAGCACTCGATACTGATTCTGCTGATGCCCCCTTAGACGATGGTAAAGCAAAAATGCTAAAAGTTACTGTTAGAGAGAGTTAGCTCAAATGAATGGTCAGCAATTAATTATCCCGTACCTATTTTATTGATCGCTCCATCCTTCAGATGATATAACGCGATATTGTCCTCTATTTCGAGTAGTTCAAATCTTGGCTTTGGAAACATTGCTTTTATTTTCTTGATTTAGTTTGATTTTGGTCTTGTATTTCATTTTCATTGTTCTCGTCTTGTCTTCCATTTCCATCTCCATTCTTAGGCGATGAGATTACAAATCCCAATACAGCAAGCCCAACCAACCCAGTAACAGTAAAATACGCACCAACCCTTACGATTGTTTTCAGCGTGGGCTCGTCTTGTTGAACTATTGCTGTTATACCAACCTTGTCTGGTTGCATCATTATAAAAATACCTGCAAATAGCATAATTACAAAAACGATAAATGCGGTGGTAAGTATTTTCACGTCATTATCTTCTTATTACTTCGCATTTGTAAACTTAACGCAGGTTAAACTATCCACTAGGTTCTAACAACTTTGTTTTAATTGGGGCATTCATGTATTCAGATGTTCCTATTTAAGTGGACCTTTCTTCTATTTTTCTGAATGTTGAAGGAATTAATATAAGTAGCATGCAACAAAAAATGTTATACTATGGGCTCTACTGGGAAAGTTGCTTTCGGAACTATTTTGGGCATAGGAGCAATAACCGGGATTCTATGTTATTTCGCGTTTAGTCTAGTAGCACCTGAACCGGGAATAATGACATATGTGTCAAGGGAGCCACCAGCTGACACCGCAACTAGCGCTCCGGCCACTTCGCCTGAACTTGACGACGGAGTGCAATCTGCAGGTAATGAGCCTCAGAAGTCAAATGCCCACTGCACCTTCTGCGGGAAGTAGCAACGGTAACGGCACGAAAAGTAATGCAACAGGTGGCAATGCTTCCACGACCCCCGCTGGCCAGCCTGCAGCTTCGGGTCCACCAGCAGCAACACTTACCATCCCTCAGGGTGCTTCAGTACAAGGAAATCCTGCCTATGAACCTGATCCACTTACAGTAAAGGTAGGAGATACAATAGCAGTAGAGAATAAAGATACAACGCCACATACCGTCACTAATGGCAAAGATGCTACTGATCCTAATATGGGAAAGCTATTTGATACCAGCATCATAAATGCTGGAGATTCTTCTGATGTCGTGACTGCTGACTTGAAACCAGGTGAATACCCCTATTTCTGTTCTGTGCATCCATATATGACAGGGTCATTGACAGTACAATAACATAATACAGGGAGAACCCATTTTACGATGTTCATAGGTCTCACATTTTAATTGGTGTTTTGTTGGTGTCATAATAATGCCCTGCCCCTGACTGGAAGTCACATCCTACTCGTCTTGGGTTTTTGATATTTTAGCTTAATTCTTTAGTATCTAAAAGGTAAACGGAGAGGTATTAGTATGACTATCGTAGCATGGTAAGAATATGCGTATGCTTATATTGTCTATGGGTGAGTACGCATACCAGAGATAGAAATGCCGTTTCTGGAATGCAAAGACTTACATGCAAGTATCGAAGGCAAGGAAATTCTAAAAGGCCTCAATTTAGCAGTCGATAGAGGACAGGTTAATGCTCTTATGGGTCCCAACGGCTCAGGCAAAAGCACATTTGCAAACGTGTTATTAGGTCATCCGAAATACTCGGTTACGTCAGGTGATATCCTTGTCAAAGGAGAAAGCATTATCAAATTACCACCTGATGAGAGGGCAAAAAAAGGACTATTCTTGGGCTTTCAGTATCCACTTGAAATCACGGGCGTTGGTTATAGTCACTTTTTGAGAAATGCATACAATACTTTGAATAAAACATTAGCTGAAGAACAAAAAGACAGGGAAGTATTCTTGACAGTTAGAGAATTTCATGAATACGTAAAGAAAAACTTAGACAGCGTTGGACTTGATCCTACATTTCTAAGTAGATATCTAAATGAAGGATTCTCTGGTGGAGAGAAAAAGAGATCTGAGGTAATGCAGATGTTAGTCTTAAAACCAAACTTGGCAGTTCTAGATGAGCCCGATTCTGGTCTTGATATCGACTCAGTGAAGTCTGTGGCCGAAGCAATTAACAAACTAATTGCCACTGGTGCAGGTGTAGTTGTAATTACCCATTATGCTCGAATTTTGAGGTATCTTTCGAAACTGGATTATGTCCACGTCATGTCAAAGGGCAAGATTATCAAGTCGGGTAGCAAAGACTTGTCGGAAGAGCTGGAAACAAAAGGATATGGCTGGCTGGGTCTAGAAGATAAATAACAAAAGCCAATGAAAAAAAGACTGACTTCATAAGCTTATATTTTTTTGTTCTATTCCATTGTTTTATGAATTATAGTTTTTGTCTTCTTCCCCAAGATTATGACTGCGCCCACTACGTAACAAATACCTACAATGACCTAACTAAGCAGTGATTTTTGATTCATTTTCTTTAGATTCAGCAAGTTTAAATGGTATTTATCTATAATCGTCGTTGTCGCATGTCCTCAACCGAGAGAGTGCAAGGTACAATGAATAGACCAACGATGGAGGAAACCTCTTTGGTAGCAAGAAATGGAGCAACGACCACTCCAAATACCACAACAAAGTCAACATCAAATACCCCAGCAGATGCACGGGTTACCATACCATCATCTTCCACTATATCAGATAGAGCCTCTGCACCCCAAACTTCTCCCGTTTTTCTTAATTTTTCATTTTATAAGGTCGATCCAAAGTGGCGATGGCTAAATGACTTGGGAAAAGAGGAGGCAGCGAAAGAATTTTCGAGTTTAATAGAAGTTGCCAAAACAAAAATGAAGGTACGAGTCTATTCCACGTTGGGACTTCGCGATGATTCAGAATTTATGCTTTGGATGATTTCTGAGTCTGTAGAAAAGATGCAGGTCTTAGCCTCGAAAATTTATCTTACAATATTTGGAAAATATATTGAATCTTCTAGAGTATACCTCTCGTCTTATCGTCCGTCCATTTATTCAAAGAAAACCAAAATGACCCCAGGATATCTGTTAGAAGACAGTAAAAAAGAAAATGAGCCAATGAAATACGCAATTGTCTATCCTTTCATAAAATCAAGGGAATGGTACCTGCTACCATTGGAAGACAGAATAAAAATGATGGATGAGCATATTACGATAGGAAGAAGGTTTCCTCAAGTTAGATTGAATACGTCATATTCGTTTGGCCTAGGAGATCAGGATTTTATGCTAGCCTTTGAAACAACCGATTTAATGGCATTCCAAGACTTAATAGTCAAATTACGTGAAACTCGTGTTAGTAGATATGTAGTAAAAGATACCCCCATGATAGTTTGCATTTATAAGGGTGGTGTTGAGGAATTTATCAAGAGCCTTGGATAGTTCATCTTATAGCACTACGCCTTCTTCCCGTCCCAATTTGTCGTGGACCGAAACCACAAACATACTAACGCGAACAAAACTTCTACGCTTGACGCACCTCAACAACAGAAAATGTCGTCACCTCAAATTTCGAATTCAATGAATACCGTCATGACACCAGCCCTCAAAGAGTGGGCGATTGTTTGCAAGGCCCTTGAAGACGGTAGACAGGTATTGCTATTGAGAAAGGGTGGAATCATGGAGTATAGACAAGGCTTTGATGTAAAACACTATAATTTTCTGCTTTATCCCACATTTGAACATCAGTCAAAGGAATCCATACAAGTCGACTATGCAGACAAATTAGACATCGTATCGAAGGATAGGCCAAAGTCAGATAAGAAAAACCAGATCACTGCCTATGCTCGCACCGTTACTAGTGAAACATATTACTGATAGTTCATTATTAAAGAGTCTCCAGAAATATCATATTTGGAGCGATCGGTACGTTAGTGTTAGAATGAATTATAATCCCAAAAGACCTATGAGCATAATATTGCTGAGGGTATACAAGTTAGACAATCCCATTGAAGTAGATGTTAAGTCAGAGTGGCTTGGGTGCAAATCATGGATTTCCATTGACTCCCACCTTTGTCAATTGAAGTCACTAAACTTCCTCGAGCAGCAAGGGCAACGACACATCGAAGATCAAAGTAATCATACTAATTACAACAATAAAGATAGCAATAATGGTAATACTCACCAAAATGAGCGTCCGTGTTTAGAGGACAGCAAATTTGACAAAATCGTATCAGAAATCGAGGAGCTCCTAGAGTAGCAATATGAAATATAGGAAATTAGGGAAGAGTGGAATTAATGTAAGTGAGATAGGATTCGGAACATGGACTATAGGTATGGATTGGTGGACTAGAAAGATTGACGATGACCAAGCGGTAAAGATGTTAAAAAGGGCATATGATCTTAGGCATCAATTTTTACGAAACAGCTGACGTTTATGGAAAAGGAAAAAGCGAAAGATTGCTTGCTCAAGCCTTTAAGGATATGAACAGTGAGGAAATAATCTATTCTACAAAATGGGGCTACGACATCTATAATGCTGATCAAGTAGGGCATAATGAATTGCCCCAAAAGCATGAGCCTGAATATTTACAATTTGCGCTACAACAGAGTATGAGCAGGTTACAGGTTGACCACATACATGTATACAGTCTTCATAATCCAAAAATGAATACTATACAAGACGATCAACTGTTTTTGTCTCTCGATAATCTAATAAAGACCGGCAAGATCCAAGGCCATGGTGTCGCATTAGGTCCTGCCATTGGTTGGAAGGAAGAGGGACTTGAAGCCATGGAAAAAAGAAACATAACATGTCTTCAGACTGTTTATAATATTTTGGAACAAGATCCAGGCCGAAATTTCTTAGACTCGGCAAAGCAGAATGAAGTTGGATTACTGGTGCGTGTGCCTGACGCATCAGGCGTGTTGACGGGGAAGGTCAATGAGAAAACAGTATTTGACAAAAATGATCATAGAAGCACCAGAAAAAGAGATTGGATTCTCCAGGCAATACAGAAGGTGGAAAAATTAAAGCCCCTATCGGATTCCAATGGTTGGAATATAACTGAGCTTGCCATTAAATTTATTCTATCTCAAAAAGAGGTATCAGTAGTATTACCTACCGTCATCGATGTGGAAGAAATTGAGATGTTTGCAATAATTTCAGATGGTAAATATTTAACAGGAAAAGAATTATCGCAGATAACAGAACTATATAACAACAGTTTTTTTGTTTAAATGAATTAATGATGCTTATCCGATTGCCCTTCCTCCAGTCAGCGGCTAGTGAACTTGATAGAAGTACAGGATAACTTCGAGCGTTTTAAGAGCCGGGGCTAAATTCTAATCGACGGATATGACGACCCAGATGAGGATGATGGGTTGGCAGATTGTTGTAAAGATAGCAACTGCTTGATACCATCCTCGACATCTGGCCATCTAGGTTCATAATCCAGTTCTGATCTTGCAAGCGAAATGTCTGCCATTGTGTGCTGTACATAGTTATTTATCGGATTTTCAACGTAGGTTGGCATTATATTAGTGCCCAACTGTTTATTTATAAGGTCGACTACGTGGTTAAATGAGGTTTGTATCCCAGTTCCAACATTATAGATGCTAAATTCTGAGAGTTCATGCCCTCTCTTATCGATATCATTCGCCGATCTTTTATGTTGCTTTTTTCTCATTGCTAAGATATTTGCATGAACTACATCTTCTACGAATGTAAAATCTCGAGTCTGGCTTCCATCTCCATAGATGAGAGGGCTCTTTCTCCTTTCTGCAATATCCCAAATAAACTGAGAAATATTATTTGCAAATCTACCTTTGTGTTTTTCATTTGGTCCATAAACACTAAAATACCTAAGGCCGATTGAACTTAGTCCATATTCAAGACAGTACGTTTGGGCTATCATTTCCCTACAATAGAAAGAAGATTCATAGAAAGTCTTGGGGTTTATTCTAGCCGTTTCCTTATATGGAGTAGGAAGGCCATTATATAAAGAAGAAGACGAAGCGTAAATCACTTTTTTCACCCCGTTCCTCTTTGCCGACTCCATGATATTCATGAAACCCATTACATTAACATCGACTCCTCTTCTAGGATCATCTACAAACATAGGTGATGAGCTCAAAGCAGCCTGGTGAAAAATGTAGTCACAGCCTTTACTAAGTTCTAGAACAAGATCATAATTCATTACAGAACCATTCACTAATGTTACTCTGTTTGATACATTTGAAGGCGAACCGAGGGACAGATCGTCTAGAGCGATCACTTCACCATAGTTAATACTCTCTGCGCCATCGGCATAATTTTCCTCTTCTTGGCTCGTCGGAGTTTGCTCCACTGGATGTTCTCTTTTGGGTCCGATCTCATCTATCAAAGCATTGGCCAAATTAGAGCCTATGAAACCAGCTCCGCCAGTTACTAAAATTTTCATCTAATAAAGTGCGAATGGGTATATTGACTAAAAAACATTTCTTAACACAAGATATTGACAATATTTTTGACCTAGTGTAATATTCTAGTATAATTGTACGGCGAGTAAATATTCTGTGAATGCATAGCATAATTTCTATTGCCTATACCGCTATACATAATTCTATATGGACCGTTAAGTTGTTTAAGATCATGGAGTTAAGATACAAAAACCTAGAGTCCCAAGCATTAGTAATTAAACCCTTAAAGATAAGTTTTAATTGATGAAACGTACCACGACCGATCAGAGAGACACACCTTGACAGCATCATCACTACAGGCAGAGCATATTGACAAAGTGGACAAAGAACTACTGAATGAAATACAATGGTCTTTCCCTCTTGCTGAAAGGCCCTTCCTTGAAATTTCGAATCGGTACAATTTATCAGAAGATGAAGTTTTGGATAGGATTACTCGCTTGAAAAAGCTCGGGTTGATAAGACAAATAAATGCCATTTTCGATACAAGGCGTCTGGGTTACAAGAGTGCATTAATTGCCTTTGCAGTTAGAACTGACAAACTCGAAGAGGTAGCCGCTCAAATAAACAGACATTCAGGAGTCAGCCATAACTATGAAAGAAATCACGAATACAATCTGTGGTTTACTCTAGCCGTACCTCCAAATCACAACATGAAAATAGTTTTGGATAAGATGTCTATGCTTGATGGAGTGATAAAATATAGACTTTTGCCAACTCTGAAACTATATAAAATTGGAGTGAGGCTAGATATGGTTAACAATGATGCACAAAAGCCTGAGCCTACCGACACTCTAAAGGAGCTCAACTCTGCCAAGTTTTCACTAACCGAACAAGATAAAGATTTTATCCGAGAATTACAAAAGGATCTAGAACTCATACTAGATCCATTTAGTAAATGCGCTGAAATTCTTGGTGTCACTACAGCTGAACTCTTCGCGAAAGCGAGGGAATATGAAGCTAATGGTGTAATGCGAAGGTTTGCAGCCATATTGCGGCACCGTGATGCTGGGTTCTCTGCAAATGGCATGGTGGTATGGAAGGTGTCCGAGGAAAAAATAGACGATGCAGGTTACAAGATTGCCTCGTTTCCGCAAGTAAGTCACTGCTATCAAAGACCTACTTACCCAGACTGGCCATTTAGTCTATTTAGCATGATTCACGCGCGAACAATCCAAGCAGCCGAAACAATCGCAACCGAAATATCAAACACTGTTGGAGTCAAAGATTACAGAATTCTATTTAGCTCAAGAGAATTTAAAAAAGAGCGTGTAAAATACTTTGAAGAAGAAAGAGGAAAGATGGGACATGAACAACATGAGTAAAAAGTCCCAAAATAGCGAGCATAACAATGCTCGTGATTATCTTTCCCTTTAAGGTCACTATTTCTTAATTCTTTTCTTGCTTATATTTATGATCCTAAGGACTTGTGTGACGAGATCTGACGTCAAGCCCTCCATCCAAAAATAGGACGTATCAAATAAACCATACAGTTAATTTCCACCGACCTAGTATGTTTATTATCAATTAACAAAGAATCTTCAAGCATATGTTGGCTTTGAGATATAGTCTTAGATCCACTGTTAAAACATGTCGTTAGAGATTACGCAAGAGAGATCACCTGGGCGTTATTTCTGAATTAATTAGCGATGTTAAACACAGTTCCCGTCTAGGTCATTTCTAACCATAACATCTATTTGCTTTTATACGGTTAATTGAATTCAAGAAAGAAATCAAGGCAAATTAGCCATCGCTTATTTTCTACACTCCTTATTTGTGTATTCTCTACAGGTACTATCATGCCTCCAACTCCCATTAAAAAAAACTTCTAGATGGGAATAATTATCCCTGTCAGTTACAACACGCTGCTGACAATTTTTGGGGTTATGTAAAGACGCTCGCCCTATATTCCCGCTAGAATAATTCACCATATTACCATATTAGAAGATGGTCTCACATAATAACCACTCTATATTTTATACAATTCTACCAATGTATTCGATGTTGATACGAGATTTATTGGGAATGAAGGCAAGAGTATTCAGTCGTATTTCCAGGTGGTTTCTATATCTTTGATGGCAGCAAAGTTTAGCCAGGACTTAGGGGTATTGCGCGGCGAGCGGGATTTGAACCCGTAAGGGACTTGGGGGGTTCTTCGCATCTTGATTCGAACAATACAATATCTCCTCCGTCACCCTATCGCTAGAGATATTTAAACTACCCTCCTCTGCGCAAGCAACAACCAGAACATAATTTGTAACCATCATGTACAACATTAAAAAGAATGTATTAGAAATGTTTTCCAAATATATTCATTAGATGAATCTTCTACAAGAAAGATGTCGGTTCTACAGGATGTTATATCATACCAAGTTTAAGGATTATTTTTTCAGAAAATATAGAAGATTCACCAAGAGGGCTTTCTTGCTATGTGCATCGTGATTCTGGTGTGCCTCCCAATCCAATAACTGCGACACAAGCCATATAATCACTCAATGTTCCTGCTTGTAACAATAACGAAGTAACATCCACGCCTCTATCGCTGACTAGGTTTCTACTCATCTTATATAGATAGAAGAAAATGTCATGTTACCTTAATATCATTAAGAGCGCAGATCTCTTGTATGGTTGGGGTGGCGAACGAGTTGAGCATGACTTGACACCACTAACATTGCTACCTATAGATGAATGCGAAGAGTGGATAGGGGAAATTCTGGATTCCACAAAAGATTCTGGCTTTGAATATGTAGTAGACGAGAGTAAGGAATTTTTGATCTTCAATACAAATGATTTCCATGCCGACACAAAGGCATTATACAAGATAAGAAAGATTACCGGAATGAGATTAGCTCAGATTAGTACTCACAATAACAATACTCAGTTATGGTTTTATAGATCAACTCATCACACTGATAAGAAGATGTGACTATTTATTTAGCGGGTTTTGCCCACCCAGTCCAGTTTCTAAATCAACAACTTCTCAAGATAAGAACCACAAACTTACTTTTCCCTAAGATCCTGCTGAATACAGATGAGAAAGAGAGATTTATTCGGATATTAGAAGAAAATAAAGACTCTATGAAGAATGTTTTGAACGATGAATGGACGATAAAGAGCGAAAAAATATTGCGTTAAGACTATGGACTGATTGTCTTTGTGCAGCTAAGAAGTGCAGACTAACTTCTGTTTCCGAGCACTACCGCGATGGTACCCCTAAGAGAGAAAGCTCTTACACTCCAGAGATGCGAGCTGAGAGTTCAAAAGGATAATGATTACGAATCGTGAAGATCCATTATATGAGGCGGGAGTGGAGGCGAGCTCCTGTTTGGGTTTAATAAAAAATGCAGAAGCTGACAAGAAAATGTACCTGGACGGAATACCGAACCTAAATGACTCTCCTGTTACAAAATACCTCAATGATAGAAACAAGATTATCATTTCCGCAGAAGAAATCGAGATTAATAAATAAACTCAGCGAGTTTTGACAGAGTTTTGACAGACTGATAGATTCAATTGCTGATTTCAACCTCTGGGTTTATGTATTCAGGCTCTTTTATATGACGCCTTTTATCGAAAGAGCAAAGAAGCATACCCTACAAATGTTTTAGACCGATAAACTATTGTCCTCAGGATGCGAGCCAGAAAAGATGGGAAACAAATTTAGAATAAGGTATCGCCCTTACCTAAATCAAAGACGAAGATTGTTTACCAAAGAACGCTTTGACGTTTGGTCTATACAGATAATATATAACCACACCGTGAATGATTATACTAATTATCGCTCCCACGTTCCCAGCGACAATTGAAGCGATGGCCACAATGATGCCTATCACCGATAATATCAAAGTAATAGTCCATGCCCATCGCTTACCTGTCCACAGACCATAGGCCATAACAAAATACGCAATTCCCAATGCCAAAAGAATAATGCCTATTCCAACTACAAGAAGTACTGCTCCACTTGCAAGAAATACTATTCCGCCGATTGCTGTAAGTATAGTTATTATTGTAACACCCAAAGGTCTGTGCTTCTGACTTTCCATATTTTGTATTCTTGTAACTATAGTATTTAACATTCAACGAACATTTGATAGGATTTTACGTATCTAATGTCAATTAGACGTAGCAAGTTTTCATGTGCTCTGATCTCTTCTTCCGTTCATCTGGTTCCTCTGCGATTACGAGAGGATTAATTCTTACGTGTTCTTATTGGCGCATCAAATCGTTGCGAGAGGATCTACACTGGAGACAAAAATATAAAATACAGCATTTGCTCCACAATATGGGAAACTAAAATATATTTACCTCTGAAAGTTAACTCTTATATAACTTTCTTATAGCGTTTTTATCTATTTAACTACAATAAACCTTGTGAAGATTTTAGTCGGTGAGGATCATTATGATACGTCATTAGTATACAAGAAAATATTGGAAGACAGGGGTCATGAAGTCAGAATTGAAAACAATGGTGAAGATTCTCTTAAGAATTATCAAGAGGAGTTCCAACAAATTACTCTTAATTCAGATCCCATGGAACACATTCAACCATATGATTCAGTAATTCTTGACTATAAAATACCCAAGATAAATGCAATAGAAGTTGGAAAAGAAATACTTGCTGTTAATCCACGTCAGAGAATAATTTTCGCTTCAGCACATCTCAAAGATACTTTAATTGAGTCTATACAGGAAATAAAACAGGTCGTAGAAATACTACCCAAGCCATTTACCCAACAAACACTGGTAGATAGAGTGGAGGGTAAAGAAATTTATTCTGAATTACAACAACTTAACGTAGATATAGACTGTATCAAAGCCGCAGACTTTAGACATGATCAATTAAGAGAGATGGTCCAGATTTTGAGAAAAAGTCCTCTATTCTTTTGATTTGACATAAGCATCAGACAATTAGTCGCGATGAAGGTACAACAGTTGATATCTCTTTTGGAATAAACTGACTCTATTTCATTATCCTTCATATATCAATGCATTTAGTGTGAAAGGAGTTTCTGAAATGATGCACAGAACAGAAATAGGGGTATTCACCTGGTTTCAAGTCAGCAGTCACAACATCAGCAGAATCTCCAGCATCATGTCGGATATATGGTTCGTCTTTTTCACCTATATATTCTCTAACTTATCCAAAATTGAATTTATAAGTAACAAATCATCAGTTAGTCTTCTTCGCTTGTTCAAAATTCGATGCTTAAGAACATATCTGTAATTAGTAGAATATTGTTTCAAATTGTTCTTACTCACGTCTTTTAAAAAGGCTCTTTCTGCTTCACTCAGCATACCTATTCCCTCTGATACAAATATTGTGTTATGACGAATTATTATATACCTTACTGCATATTGTAATCACACAATAATAAAACTTACAGAGGAGAGTAAGTTCTGTTAATAGAATCTTACAGTGATTGGTAAGTGATGGGCACTGAGAATTTAGCCTCTATCTTAGCTGGCTAGAGGTTGATAATAGGAATGAAGTTCTATGACAACTGACAATAATCTAACTGCTACTTTTTGTTTCAAAAACCTCATATTATAATTGTGCCTTTTTGTGTGACATGATATGAGCAAGAGCAACCGACTAGTTTTCGTTTATAGCCTGGTGATATCCCTGATTTTGTTTTATATTTTTCAAAGGACATCTATGCCGTTATTGTTTGATCTAGAACAGGTTGGTTATGATCTTCATAATATTGACTTCTTTTTTCTCATCGTGTTGGTTGGACTATTATCATTATCTTATATTAAAAGAAGAAAAAGAACTAGACTTGTTCTCAGTCTATTTATTGGATTATTAAGTTACGTCTGTTGGATTTCGCCAACTTTATGGTGGTCCGAATATAATGTGAGTTTTTATGAACAGAGATTCCTCGCAGTAATCCTCTTAGGTACCGCACTATGGGTCTTGGTTTCAAAACCTTCCAAGGAGAAAAGAAGGCAGTTTTCAGATATTATTCGAAGAAAAGCAATTCAAAAACAAAAAGGAAGATGCAACAAATGCAGAAGAAAACTTGAGGATTATGGACTAGATTTAGATCATAAAAATGGCGATAGTTCGAACAACAAACCCTCTAACTGCCAGGTTCTCTGTGTTCCTTGTCACAGAAGAAAACACGCACGATAATCATCTGCTAAAGATAATCCCTTTATCACGTTTGACTCGGTGCAGTTCTTTTCAGCAATTGTAACTCCAACCACCTCATTAATCCATTCCTCTCTTCAACTATGGCATCATGTGTTTTATCCAAACAGAAGGTCACGGTTCCGTTCGAAGTATATATTATCATGGATTTCATACTTCTGGGAAAATTTAATGATTTTTACCAAAATCAGTTAGCAAAATTAATTTATTTCAGTGATTTAAGAAATATATCATAATTTTGAGATCGATCGATTCAGAAATAAGAGAAACAGAGATACGATCAGATACAGTTACTTTTAGAATTGATCACAATCTTTTAGCGGAGTTGCATAATGAATCAAAGCACAATTCAGAAAGCCTCACCGTGTTGGAAGATCGATTAGCGTATTTTGCCTCTAAAGAAAGGGAACAATTAGTAGACGCATTACCATCGATAAAAAAACTGCCAAGTCTAGATAGAGCGGTATGCTCAAAAGTGGAAGTTGTTACTGCTTCAAATATACAAACTGTAGCAACACCATTTCAAAAGTTGATAGGTGGTGTTTAGTATTTGTACACAAATAGCGACAGTTATGAATACAATAATGATAGCCAGTGTACTAAGATCATGGTATTAGACGATGACTTTGATATTGCTACATTAGTCAAAATGACTTTACAAAGAAACGGCTTCAAAAACGTATTTGTATTTACAGACCCATTATCGGCATTGAAACACTTTAGGATAAACCATATGACTTATTCTCTTGTAATATCTGATATCAGAATGCCTATTATGAATGGATTTGAGTTTGTAAGGCAGCTTAGCAGAATAAAGCCAGAAATAAAGATACTATTCATGACTGCATTTGATGCTAATGATAATGACCTATTGGCTATGAATCTAAAGTATGGTAAAAATGTAGGTGGAATTATTCAAAAGCCTGTATCTCCCAAAAAACTAGCAAAGATAGTGGCTGCCACCACTGCACGGATCTAAACTACAAGAAATAAAAGAAATAATACAACGAGA
This sequence comes from uncultured Nitrososphaerales archaeon, assembly GCA_963737815.1. Classification (GTDB taxonomy): domain Archaea; phylum Thermoproteota; class Nitrososphaeria; order Nitrososphaerales; family Nitrososphaeraceae; genus TH5893. Next base: position 38,335 of record CAVTUB010000004.1, read on the forward strand.
GATATTTCTAATGGAAAGGACAAACCTTAAAAGTTCGTGGAAAGTTCTTACCTTGCCTAGTTTCTTCACATAGCCAGCTACTAATATTGGGTTCCCATATGAAATTATATATATAGTATCGAATATCAGGCAAACGATGAACACAAAACTATTCTTCACGGCGATTGCAATCGCCGCAACATTTAGTATTGCTGTGACTGCAATTACAACACCCGTATCGGCTCAGAATATGACAGACGGTAATATGACTGGAGGTAATATGACCATGTCTGCGGATGGGAACATGACTTCTATGGCAAATAACCTGACCATGGAAATGGACGACAAGTATACAGCTGGCGGTTAGTCGGTTCTACAAGTCAATCAATATTTATTTTTCTTATTCTTTCTTTTCTCTAAATTAATCGATCTAATCCAACTTAACCTACTCTTTTCATTTTTGACCCACAATTAGGACACGCAATTTCATTGTGCTCCCTTCCACAGTTCATACAATAATACTTCAGCGGTCTATCATCTTGATTACCAGACGTTGATGGCGAGAGTGAACCAAACAAACCTCTTATTCCGCCCATACCTCCAAACCTTTTCATCTCACTCTTACTTCTAAGGTAGGCCAACAGAACAAAAAGTCCACCTATGGCAATGAGATCGAATGGAAATGGGAGCAAGAAAACTATGATAGTACCCATTCCCATGAAAATTAACAGCCACTTTAGCCGATGGATAATAAAGCGCTTAACATCGTCGTTCATGGGATTTATGTCACGTGTATAATATGGTAAGACACAATTAAACATAATGACCTGATAGGATAGTCAAACACACACATACAATTTGCGACTCACAAGATCAGTAGATTTTCTTGATTCATTTATGTTAATAATTCCTGCTCTATTCTTTCAATAAGCTTGCTTACTTCTATCGGTTTTGGAATAAGATTTTTTGGAATAAGACAATCTTTTTCTAATGATGGAAATTGTTCTCCCAATATAGTATAGTCTACATCATACGCCCTGATAAAACAGACCTTGACCTTATTATCTAATTTCTTTAATTGATTATATAATTCAAAGCCATTCATTTCAGGCATCTTAATATCTAATAGCAACAGATCATAGGAGTTTAGTCTATAGTTGTACAACGCTACTAGACGTCAATTATATGTACCAACTACAAATAGACCACTGTCTTCTAGGGCTAGATTAAATGAATTGGTGATATCCACATCATCATCGTCTATTATCAGAAGGCTTTTCTTGTTTCTGTCTTCTCCTTGATCTCCTTCTTTCTTTTCCTTTTTCACATTCAAGTTCTCATCATCTTTTCTAGTACACTTACCAGTTGTCTAGTCTATCTGTCTGTGTAAGGAAAGTGACTGTTATAGGCTCACAATCTTCTAAATTGTTATTTTTTGCTCTATCGGAGGTATTTTTTTTGATACTGTTGATCTGCTTTCAGAGCAAGGTATACACATTGACTTCATGAGAATGTCTTTGATTTGGTGATTGTCTATCAGAGTATCGATCAGTTTTGCTAGTTCCCCTTCTGGAATGCCAGACTTTACAGAAGCTGACATTTCAATTGATTCTATCGCCTTTAGCTTCCAGTGGTATGTAAGTGCTTTACCTATTGTCAATTGGCAATCGTAGACTACCTTTCCTAACAGAGTAAGAAAATACTTTCCTTTATGTCTCTTAATCAAGCCAGCATTTAACAAACCAGAAACTCTAGAGTAGTATTGCTTTGTAGTTAGATTCATTTCTTTTAATGGGATATATCTATCTCCATTAGAAACAGCAATGCTGTTGAAAAGTGTCAGTGCTTTATCATCTGAGATCTTCTTTAAGATAGAAGTTATCGATGGCAATGTAGTATTAGTATTTTCCATATTAAGTACACTCGATTATATTCCAGGTTCTATTAAGGGGTTACAAGCCAAAGAGATCCTATAAAAGCCATTATTGGGTTAAACTTGTCTTAATTCCCATAGTAAGTCGATCAGTTCATGACATAGAGTGCGGGGTAAGCTTTGACATCCCTCTTATCGAATCAGCAATCTGCAAGAAAATAGAAATAAAGTTCTTATCATATACTGGAATCGGGTGTCCGAGCCATGATTAAAGATCTAGAAAAAGCTCTTCAATGGATTCTATATGTTATTTTTGCATTAAAGAAGGGAAAAGGGTTGCAATTAAAACTTTTAATCAAAATGCATCTGTCTCCCGTCCTAGGTGTTTAACTCTATTGCACAACAAGGACAGCCTTGTATAGAGGTCCCTTTGATGACCAGGAACAAGAGATGGGATGGGATGTGCTTGTGTTGATACTTCACCTTGTTGGCACTAACGTTAGATCCTCATTCCTGAGTGCCGCACTATGAGATAGGACTTTTCTGTTGAAAGATCGATTGTAAACATTTGTTTGCAATAGCCTGTGATTGTCAGCATCCTCTATTATCTCGATACGCTTATTAAATACTGAGAGAAGCGCATGATTGTATTCTACATTGCAATGAACAAATGATACTATCACGAGCCTATCTTCTGAAAGCTTCCTTAGTGAACTTGATATTTCTTTTATGAGATTTTTTGCATCTATTTTATCAATGTGGGGGTCAGATAAAAACAAATGAAGTAGACCATTAATGACTATTATCTTGTTTGTTGATGAAAGCCGGTCAACGATTTTTGGTAGCTCATGTAATATTAAGTCAGATAGCTGGTAGATTCTAAATACCCTGCTTACAACCATATCTTGTAATACTTTCTTTACCTCTAATCCATACTGTCGAGCAAAATCTACAAACTGATAAACGTCTGTACAGTTACCAGCATCCACAGATATTATCTTTGAGTAATCTGGTGCTAGACCTCCATGCCTCTTAGGCAGCATAGAGTGAACGCAAAATCTATGAATCAAGATCTCGCTATACTTTGGCTGACCAATAATACAAAGACTTCCATGAGCATTTAGATTTAGAAGAGAATCTATCTGGTTTATGTCAAAGGCGAATTTAATACTATTGTCTTCGATTTGTCTATAAGCCGTTTGAAAAGCGACTGATAAATTTTCCATCGTCTTATGACTAGTATTAATAGCGACCTCCTCTTGCTGTGGCATAGATGGAGAGAGTTTTCTTCTGTTCTGCAAAGCATCGAGAAGTAGAGCTCCACAACTCAAACATTCCTCGGTCAACTGGTCTTTTTGGAATTCGAATGAAGTAATCTCTTTTAGTGTTTTTCCACAGTTGGAGCATTAATACTGTAGGAGAGATCCGATCCTCATAGGGGGAACAGTGCGAAGTACGGTATATTACCTAATAAGCGTTGTATCGGTTTTCTAAAGCTCTACTAGAAGATTAGCTTGAAACTCAAAATTGAAATAGGATAATAGCTAAAGATACTAGCTTTTGCTAACAAGTCGATATAAATGCTGAAAGATTTTGACCCTATCTTTATTGAAAAGAACTACTACGTGGGACCAGACCAAGGATAGAAGAAAAGCGAAACCTCCTCCAAGGCTTATACTTTATTTGTCAAGAATTAAAAGAAACCAAAAAGATAGCAATAGGTAAGGTTGTTCTAAGAGACAAAGAGCAACTAGTAGCATTAAGAGCATACCAAAGAGGTCTCGTCATGCACCAACTAAAGTATCTGGATGAGATAAGACCGATGGATGAGATAGGTGGGTTAAATAGTTCCCAGAAAATCGATGCTAAAGAGTTATCGTTAGGAAAGACATTGGTGGAGAACCTCATAACTGAAAAGTTTGACCCCGGGCAATATTCAGATTCATATGCTAAAGAACTGGAGAAACTAATAGAAGCAAAATCTAAAGGACAAAAAGTGTCTGTGACCGGAGAGGAAGAGAAGCCGGGGGAAAACCACAGATATACTTGAGGCTTTGAAAGCCAGTCTTAAAGTGAAAAAGTAAGCGACCTACATCAGCAATAGTTAGAAGTAAGATGAATATGGCTGTGAGTAAGTAAGGATACGCAATTGCCTCCCACAGCATCAACCCCTTAATCTATCTTGATTAAATTCTGGACTACCATATTCACTAATTTTAGGTTTTCGTCCATGTACTTGCTTGTGAATATCTAGACGTCTTTTCTCTTCAAACTCTAGACCGCATTCTTTGCATTTGAGTGCCATAATATCATAGATTATGCACTCGGATAAAAGTATGGTTTCTAGTTTGCTCATTTTTTTAGACTCTAAGATTTTATGAACGTGTCTACGAAGATGACTTGAAACTTATATTTTTCTCTGATAATCATATATGAGTCAGTTGTGGTCAACCCTGATACATAGGTTGTCCAAAAGCTAAAGGATCTCTTTCAATATAATAAGCCAGCTGTTGAATGTGAAGACTTTATAAGATACAACACAGAGATCAAATCGCTGAAATTGCTTTTTTATAGTTCTCATTGACTCCACATTCAAAGGATAAGAGACTGTTTTAAGGGTAAAATTAATCGAACAAAACCTAATAAGAAAAGAAAATCTTAATTGTTTCGTTGCTAACTTTCTCTCACGTTGCTATCTCACTGCTTGAGTGGTGTTTGAATTTTGGATAATGAAGTAATAATCAAAAGCGATGATAAATGGGATCCAAGAAGAAAGAAGTATTTTCACCCTAGGTTTTCTATAGTGTTACAAGGACAAGAGATAAAATGGACAAATCAAGACAATAAGAGCCATAGATTAGTTTCAGGTAATCCTGACACCCTTGTGTCTGATGGAGTATTTGATACTGGAGAAATTTTAATAGGGAAAACTGGTTCTATAGTCTTCAATACTTCTAAAAAAACAACCAGTATATCCTATTTCTGCTCCTTGCATCCTAATGAGAGAGGAACAGTAGTCGTTTTGCAAAGGGAAGAAGATTTACATAATGACGAAGAACGGTTACAACTACTTGAATCCTCATTAATTCTTAATAACTCACCAGAATTCAAGAAAATGCACACCAGCTTAGAAAAATATGTTGATCCTGTTGTGTTAGAGCAGATACAAGATCCAGAATTAGTAACCATGCAGAATAAGATCATGACTATTGTATTCTGGGATATGAGTGGGTTTTCTGTTTTATGTGAGAAACTCAAGTCTCATAAGGAGTTAATCGTAGAGTTTCTGAGAGAGTATTTTTCAGAAGCAGCGGTGATAATTCAAAAGCATAATGGAGTACTTGACAAATTCATGGGGGATGGAATAATGGCCTTCTTTGGTTACAAGGATACTGATAGTAGTGATAATGGAAAGAAAGGTGCAATTAGTGCAGTTGAGGCGGCTCTAGAACTAAGGGATTTTTTTGATTTAATGAAATTAGATTGGATTAATCTTTGGATAACAAAGACTGGACAAAAAGAAATATTTACAGATTTGAGATGTGGAATGAACACTGGAAATGTATTAGTAGGACTCATATTGACAGAAGTGAGAGATCAGTTTACAACAGTAGGCGGTAATGTAAATTTAGCTAGCAGATTGGAAGCTGTGGCTAGCAAAGACCAAATAATCTTGTCGCCATTTACGAAAATAAGGGTAGAACATGAATTCAATCTTAAGACAATCCCTATAGAAAGACCAATAAAGGGATTTGAAAATATGTCTGAATGTTATGAGATAATAGACAAAAAATAAACATAACCTCTTCAAATATTCGCTTCGTATTCATGGAATACTATCGCTAATTAGCATAGTTAGGCAAGGGACAACAAACAGCAGTCGAGAGGGATGAAGAAGGATCAATACTTTACAATTGGTTAACCTAGAGTAGTAAAGTAGAAAAAAAGAAAATAGATGATTTCTTTCGATACATATTATAGTCGTCAGTACAATTCCATATCTGTTCCTTATCATGGCGGTGATTGAAATTGGTCAAATCTTACAAGACTTTTCAGTCATTATGATAATCGCAGGCGCCATGGCTATGTTGTCATATCGTTTCAAACAGCCAATGGTTATAGGTTATATTGGTGCGGGAATGATAATTGGACCTCATACTCCACCATTCAGCCTTGTTCTTAATCTTGACGTGCTAAACTTATTTGCAGAGATTGGTATCGTACTTCTTCTGTTTGTGGTAGGGATGGAGTTCCCTATCGAAAAACTAAGGAAAATCGGAAGAAAAGCATTTCTTATTGCCCTGTCTGAGGCTCTTGGAACTTTTTCGATAGGTTTGTTAGTAGGACTTTATGTCCTGAATTTCTCATTCTTTGATAGCCTGTTTCTAGCATTAGCTATCTCTGTAACTAGCACTGTAATTGTCATGAGAGTATTAGAAGAACTGGGCATGATAAAGGATGAATCTTCAATTCTTATTCTGGGTGTTGCAATAATTGAAGATATCATTGTTATTTCTATGCTTGCCATATTGCAATCAGTAGGCTCTACCGGCGGTCTATCATTTGCTGATGTAGGAATTTCTGTAGGAATAACCTTAGCGTTCATAGTCGGAGTCTTGGTAGTTGGATCGAAGACTGTTCCCAAACTTGTAGACCGTGTAAGCAAAACAAATCAGCATGATGTACTAGTAGTTGTTATTTTAGCTTTAGTTTTTGGTCTATCATATATAGCATACCAACTAGGAATCTCCGTTGCCGCAGGTGCTTTTTTTGCTGGAGTATTAATCGCTGAATCAAAGTCACACGCTGTTTCAAGAGTACTTGCAACTCCAATCAGGGATATGTTCGCCGCTTTATTTTTTGTATCAGTTGGAGCATTAATGGACGTATCCCTTTTGCCGCTCTTCATAGTACCGGCTTTAGTCTTGATAGGTGTTTCACTTGTTGCAAAATTCACGACTGTATATTTGGCAGCTAAATCTCAGGGTTTTAGCAAATTAACATCACTGAGAGCAGGTATTGGGCTATCCTCTTCTGGAGGAGAACTTGCACTGGTTGTTGCAAAAGGTGGTGTTGATGTAGGTGTTACGAGTTCCTTTCTACTGCCAATGGTTGGCGCTATGACTATAATTACCACTTTTATTTCTCCCTACATTATCAAATTCGGATGGAGATTTGCAGAGGATTTAGTTGACAAAGATAAGAAGGTCGACTAGATTTTTGGATAACGCTTTTCATATGACCTAAGGGTTAATCCAATACGGAACCGTCATTTTCGAATTTCTGTTCAAGGAGTATGGTGAACCCCACGTGACCGCAGTCGGCGGTATTACAACTTTTGCAAAATGGCACACCATCATGAGTTTCAACCATTACATCATGATTGATGGTATTATCGTATAGAACAGTGTATTTACTGTGCACGAATTGCTTCAAAATAATCGGATTGCTTGAAGCAGACATTTTATCATCGGAACTTAACCATTGCATAAACGCCTCGGTTCCCTGATCTAAGGTATCACAATGCAGTGCTAATTTCGAAATTCCTTTGCTTCCGGTTTTTGCAATCTTTTCGTTTTTATTATCTAACAACTTTATCTGATCGTCTTTGTGGAACTGATCCAAAGTTTTCCTTTAAAATTTATGTAATATAACAGGAATATAAAGATAACAGTAAATGTGAATATGTAGCAAATTAATGGCCTAAATTATTATTAATTCTCACTTATTCAGATTATTTATACAATTGAGGCGATTTAGCATAAACTTTTAAAAGATTGTAAATCAGGGATCTAATGACGCTAGCTTGTTATCACCTTTAATAAACATAATAGAAATTGTTACCATTGACTATCTAGAGTCCACAGACCTGCTCTTGCGTGATTGAAATAGATGACAGGAACAATCATGTCAAGACGATAAAGAAATGCGACCTTCATAGGAATTTACAGGTAAAATGCTTTTGGAAGGAGTCAGCAAACATAATCGAGAGTATGGTCATAGAGGAGAGCCGAATACTATAAAAGGAGTGGTTGTTGCGGATTTACGAATCTGACTGGCTAGTACTGATTAAAACATATCCGAGTAATGAAAGGCTCGAAGAAACCAAGTTTGATCTTGATTCGGGTATATTTATCCAAATAATGAACTATTTATTACCTTAATCCCGATAATAGACACTATTTGGAATTTCCGCCTCAAAATGCTCATAGCCTGTCTGAAACTACAGAGGCATTATTCGGTAATGAGCAGATAATTGAGAGGACTTTGGAATGTTTCTCACGGCTAAGGAAAAGGCTTGATGGTTGTATTGATCATACTGAACCAGCTATTCATGTCATGGAGCCAATATGGGGTGAATTAGTTAAACTGAGGAAAAGAGGTATCCGAATGAGATTGGTCACGGAGATTACACCCGAAAACCTAGTCTATTGTAAAAAGCTAATGGAAATTGGTGAGATTCGCCACTTGGATGGAGTAAGAAGTAACTTTGGGGTTGGCGATGGAAAAGAATATCTCGGACATACAATTTCACAGCAAGATAAGCCACTTTCTCATGCTATTGTAAGTAATGTAAGGGGAATTGTAGAAGCACAGCAGTACCTATTTGAAGTACTATGGAGTAAGGCCATACCATCTGAAGTAAAAATAAGAGAAATTGAACAAGGAGTTGACCGACAATTCATAGAAACTATCCAGGAACCCAGCCGTATACAAAAAGTTGGTTTCGATCTAGCAAAATCAGCAACGGATGAAATTATGATATTATTTTCCACATCAAACGCATTTCATCGTCAAATGGAGCGCGCAGGTGCAGCAGACTTGTTAAGAGAGTTAGCCGTAAAAAGGGGAGTCAAGGTCAGAATTCTTACACCAATAAATGAAACAATAGAACGTACGGTTCAGAAGTTAAGAGAAGTCCAACAAGGAGAACCGGCGCTTGGAAAAAAAATTGATATTAGGTATGTTGAATCTCATCAACAGACCAAAGTTACGATTCTGTTAATAGATAAAAAATTCTCATTGGTTGTAGAGTTAAAAGATGATACAAAGGATAATTCTTATGATGCAATAGGATTGGCAACTTATTCTAATAGTAGATCAACAGGTACTATCGTATGCTTCAATCTTTGAAAGTTTGTGGAACCAAACAGAACTCTACCATCAAATCAAAGAAGCAAACAGCAAGTTAAATCTTCTCAACAATTCTCAAAAAGAGTTTATCAATACTGCAGCTCATGAGCTACGCTCTCCTATCCAGCCTATATTGGGTCTGTCCGACATACTCATTTCTAAATTAAAAGACTCTGAGGAACGAGAATTAGTAGACGTAATTCATAGAAATGCAAAGCGACTCCAAATGCTAACTCAAGACATCTTAGATGTTACGAGAATTGAAAGTCAATCATTACAGCTGAACAAAGAGCAATTCAACCTAAAGGATAGTATTGTAAACTGTATAGATGATGTAACAGCAAATCGGTATTCCAACAACTATAGTTGTAACAGAAAAAATCTCCCAAAAATACTAGTCGAGCATAAGGATGTTTTTATATATGCAGATAAAGGAAGAATCTTTCAGGTCATTTCCAACCTTCTAAATAATGCTATCAAGTTCACTGATAGTGAAGGAAAAATATCCATTAGGTCTGAGACGAAAGATGGTAATGTTATAGTTACTATAAAAGATACTGGCGTAGGCATAGACCCCGAAATAAAGGCGAAGTTATTTACAAAGTTTGCTACCAAGTCTTATGGAGGGAGCGGATTAGGGCTGTATATTTCCAAAAGCATAGTGGAGGCGCACAGTGGTAAAATTTGGGCTCAAAATAACCTTGATGAAAAAGGAGCTGGCTTTAGTTTTAGTCTTCCATTAAGTAGTCAGTAGCTATATTTTGCTAACCTTCTTTTAACTCGTTTTTTATTCTGTTTTATCAGGTCAGCCGTATTTATTGGTTTTTTGGTATGACATTCCATTTCTAGTGTTGGATATAGTTCTCTTATGGCATCATAGTTTATTTGATTTGATTTGTGGAGATAAATTATCTCTTTGACTTTACTGTCTATCTCTTTTAGTCTGTCAAAAAGTTCGTGACCGCCCATCCCAGGCATTTCAAATGTCAATAAGCAAAATATCATAAAAGCCGAATTGAAAGTTTCTTAAGGCTGACTCAGGGTTGGCAAGTGCATATACTTCAAATTACCCACTCTCTTCTAGACCTGCCATCAAGGATTTAATTACATCCATTTCGTCATCTAAATCGAGGATTCTACTTCTCATTATCCCAACTTTTGACTCTATTATTTTTTGATTATTTGTGGCATCACTAATCTTTTTGAAAGTTCTTAATATTACTTGTTCCCATTATGTACTTGCCTTAACATGGAATCTTTTAAAGGTCTTTTATCTTCAGCACCAATAACAATAGGCATTTCTGCAATAGTAGGACCTACTTCGGTGCATAAGAATCGGCTGAAATGTAGTTAGGGTATCCCTAGCAGTTAACACATTACTAAAGCAGACGGAAGGGTTTGATAACGTATGTATATACAATATTTATACTCTTATTCTCAGTCCTAGTCTGGGAAAATTTGAGTTGTAGAACAGAAGGTTTCGAAGTGATTTCACTTCAATTCTATTAATAAATGATAATAATAAAAAGAACGTTATGATTACCTAAATAATGGCTATTTTAGCAAAACAGCCTTCACTTTTTCCTATATTATTGGTTAATTTTGTGGGTACTCTTGGGTTTAGTATTGTTTTACCTTTTCTAGTTTTTTTAGTTATGAAATTTGGTGGTGATGCTATAGTTTATGGACTACTCGCCGCAACTTATCCTGCTTTCCAACTTATTGGAGCTCCATTATTAGGAAGATGGTCGGATATTTTTGGCCGGAAAAAAGTTCTTCTATTGAGTAATATAGGAACATCAGTTGGTTGGATTTTATTTCTTTTTGCATTATTTTTGCCCATTGAAAAATCTTTTAGCATTGATACCGTCTTTTTTGGAACTTTTGTCATTATTGTTCCATTGCTTGTCTTATTTCTAGCCAGAGCTATTGACGGCATTACCGGTGGGAATATTTCTGTTGCCAATGCCTATCTTGCTGACCTTTCATCAGATAAAACTAGGAGTAAAAACTTTGGAAAAGCGGCTATATCTTCCAACCTTGGATTTATTCTAGGTCCTGCACTAGCTGGAATTTTAGGGGGAACTATCTATGGAGAAATATTACCAGTTCTAGCAGCATTAATTCTATCTTTGGTCACGATAATTGTAATAGGCTTTCTATTGAGAGAATCCAAACCCTCGTCGGAAGAAATACTAGTTCCAGAAGAAGGAACCATCAGAAAAGTTTTTTCGCAGGATTGCAGAGAGCCCTATTCCACGGTAAGCACTAAAAAAACCAGATTGCGAGATGTTTTCAAACTAAAACATATTTCTTTTTTACTTGTATTATATTTTATGATATTCCTTGGATTTAATATTTATTATGCTGTCTTTCCGACCCATGCAGCAAATGATCTAAAGTGGTCAATAACACAGTTGGGAATATTTTATGCAGTATTAAGTGGAATAATGGTTCTTGTTCAAGGTCCTGTCTTACGTAAAGCATTAAAAAAATTCTCAGAGGAAAAATTAGTCATCATTGGAAGCTTGATTTTAGCTACAAATTTTATTTTATTTGTGTCAAATAATATTGTCGCAGTAGGGGGAGCTGTAATATTATTTGCGGTGGGTAATGGTCTTATGTGGCCGTCTTTCATGTCTATATTGTCAAGACGCGCTGGATCAAAGCTTCAAGGAGCAGTACAGGGTGTTGCAGGTAGTTTTGGAGGATTGGCGAGTATCGTTGGGCTTTCTTTGGGTGGATTTTTGTATAATTCAATTGGTGTAACTTCTTTTCTAATTAGTGCCGGAGTAATAATGGTTGTTTTTATCATGTCTTTTCGACTATTGAAAAAGGAAGACGCTTGATATCAGGATAAATTTTCTATCTGATTAAGTATGGCCTTAAAGGAGTATGGAGATACATCTTTCCAATAAACTTGCTCAGATAAAGGTTGCATAGCTGTCTAAATTATGGCTAAAATAGCTGTTGATAAGATTGAAACCTCCACTGTGTCAGCTATTTACAATTTCTAGTTATACTCTTCTTCAGACTGAAGTGAAACAAGTGATGTACCCTAGATAGTTATAATTTATACTTGTTTATGAGGTGTATGTGATGAGAAAAAGGAAGAAAGAATAATTAACAAACTTTCAAGTATATACCGCCTCCTAAGGTGAAGGCAGTGTAGGGTCTAAAAGGTGCGTATATCGAGGGCTAAAGAGCAATTTTTGCATGGAAACAACTTATTGGATTAACATTCAAATAATTTATACAATTGGGGCATTTTAGGTTAACTTTTAAGAGATTGCTACAAAATTTGAATGAATGAAGAAAAACAGGCTACTGCATTTTAAAAATACAATAGAGAAAATTAGCTCCGACAGCTCTGTTTACAATCGGTTCGGCAGTAGTAGAAATATCTTAACGTAACTACTGAGAATAGTAGTAATAGATGGAACAAGAAAATAAACTAGGAATATGTTCAAAATAACTAACTTCCACTTGTGTGTCATTGGATTGTTGGTAGGCATAGGATTTATGAGTGCACTACCGTTTATGGGCCCGTCATGTAGATGCGGTACTGCTGGTGGCTCGTCTACTAATCCTTTAACCTTACGGAGCAAGTGTGTTTGCTAACATTATTAACCAAATGTATGTTTCTGAATCCGCTGTAGTCTTTGTAATAAATCTACTATCTGTTCATGTGTAGGATTAACTCTCGTTCATACCTTCAAATTGATTATTTACTGTAGCGGTAGACGGAACTGAAGCACTCTTAGCGGTGTAATTTGCTATAATGTTGTTAATCCGCTCTCTTACCAGTGCTTTGTATAACTTCTCAGTGTCATTCAATAAGGTTATCTTGTAAGCGTCAAAATAGGAGTCAGATGAGAGATATTGTTGATTTTGCTGCCCATATACGTCTGAGCGTTTGTAAAAAGCGTCGCCATAACTTGTTGTTGATGAGGCACTGTTGTAGTAAATTATAGAACTATATTTATCAGGATCCCGTCTCATTGATTCCATTAAAGAGTAAAGAGCGAAGCTCAAAAGTTCTTTTCCTTCCAAAAGGAAGCGATTAACTTCTTGTTCAATCGTTTTTTTGATTTTCAGGTATTCTTCATTATTTCTCTTAAATTGTCTTACCATCTTCCGTTGTCCCATCTTTTCATTACGCAAACAATCAATTTCTTTTCTTAATTGCTCACGAGCTATAATATTCGAATCCAGTATCTGGCTTGAAGTTATTATTTGACTTTCTATACTATGCAAATTTCTATTCGAGTTCGCGATTGTATACTCAATAAGATCTGCTTCATTTTTTAGTCGGGTATATCTATTTTCAAGTGCTGGTAGGTCATTATTAGTAATTTTAAGGAGATTAACTACCTGTTTAGTACCCATATCTTCGGCTTTAGATAATTCATATAATTTCAAAAATGGTTCAATTTCTCCTTCAAGTTCTTCGTAAGCTGAATAGAGACCATGTAGTTGCTTTAGCTTCAAATACTCTTTGTAATATCTAGTTACTTCTACTTCTCCAAGATTTAATGCAACAGCTGCTTCTAGTGGTACCTTTCCTTTGGAAAATAGCTTATAGGCTCTTGTAGAAAGAGATAAGACTTGTTCTTCCAGTTTTTTCTCAGTAGTGTTATCCGTACCTTGATTTTCATTATCATTTTCTTGTTCTGTTTTCAATTCCTGTTCCTTAACTGCATTGTTCACGATGACCCCTATATCACGTGGACACATTCTTGCCTCTTTAGCTATTTCACGATAAGTCTTGCCTTGATTGTAAAGGTCTAATACAAGTTTTTTCTTTTCCTGTCTTGTTAATATCATGTTACTTATCGAATAGATATTGTATAAGGAACCTTAAAGCTGTTATCATGTGTTACCGAGTTTGTTAGCATTGTTATCATTCCATCATCTCTGATATCGTCTGTTTTCCTCTGTTATCATAGCATAACAGTTGATAATCTCTGAATAAGACTTCTATTGGCACATGTTGCAAATTATTGATAGAATCAAAAGGCTTACCTTTATCATTGTATATTATATTCGTAGCAGTCATCTTCTGGGAACTCTCTCCTTAGAAAATGTCGAAAGTGTTTCATGGGAAACGGAGTTAATTGCGATTTCAACGCTTGAAACGCCTCCCTTTTTCTTGTTATGCCACAGACATGAGCAAACAAATTTCAAAATATTCAGGATGCTGACTTATCAAGGATTTTAAAGTCCACTCTCTGGACTAACATGTTGTCAGAAACTGAGGAAGAAGTTAATAGTCGTAGACCTGGGCACCCATTCAACAATGATAATAATGACAATAGTATGTCAAATCCAACGTCATTTTACGGGTATTCCAACTATCAAAAAATATTAGAACAGGTTTTGTCCAAACCTGAAGCACGAAATAAACTTTATAGTTATCTTCTAGAATCTGGACTTCTTTATATGTACTACGTAACTCAAGGAATGAAAGCATATTATATAGAAAAGGAAAATGACAAAGTAGCAGCATGGAACCTCATTCAATCATCTGAACCTCCCAATACGCCTCCCCAATCCAGTTTTGAAGAACATTTTAGCATACAAAATCGGCTATTAAACCAAGCCAATAAAATTAGAATAAGGGAAAAATCACAATCTTGGGCAAGATCCTTTATAGAGCGTCATAATGCCGATGATTATCTATACCTATACAGAATAGGAGGATTATACTATTTTGCCCATACTAATTAGTTGGAGTAGATGTGACTGATTATAATTATCCCGAATCTTTAAGTGACTGAATTAATTGTTAGAAATTTTCTTGCTTCTTAATTAAAGTCTGAATCTGCTCATCCTTTTCCTAGATTTTGGATTTAATTATATATTCATTATCTGTACTATTTTCCTTTAGTTCTTCGACCTGTTTCTGCAATAAAGATAGCCATAATCTACATCTCCAGTGAATATAGTATTTTCATATTGTTTTCCAAGTGTGTCAGAATGCAAGAATTTAAGGGCAGTAGGACCTATCGGTTGTATCCATACAAATTCAGGATCACTGTATTTTCCTTTTCCTCCGAAGGTTATTAGTTCCTGTTCGCTACTGAAATCATCAGGAGCCAAACCTTGGACTTTAATCCAACCGCTGTCAAATCCTTTGTCTACTAGGTTTATTTCGTCGTTTTCTGTTGGTCCGTTTTCTGTATCCCATAGTTTACCTGTGACAGGATCAAAATCTATACCAAAGCTGTTTCGTATACCATATGCATAGTATTTGCCTGTCAGTGCGGAGGCTCCATCCTCATCTCCATTATCATCATTTTGTGTTCCTTGAGCCCCGTCCACTAGCGGATTATCTGATACCATTTCGCCATTTTGCCCAACTCTCAATATTCCACTTGTGCCATCAAATGGATCCCCGTCCTTTACATTTTGAGCTTGACCTTCTCTACCGCCAACATCACCTACTGAAACATACACATTGCCGTCATTAGGACCAATCAAGATCTTACCTCCATCATGATTGTTTTCGTGTTTAGAATCATTAAAGGGAGAAGTAGCTGGCAAGTCTAGTAGTAGTTTGGGATTTACTAGTTGATTATTGACTAATTCATATCTGTAGAGACGATTGCCTAATACATTCTGCTGTTGTTCATGCCATAGGTTTCTTTTCCCTTGTTTCTAATTCCAAAGGTCAGTTGTTTCTCTATAAAGTTTTGTGAAGAATACCCGAATATGGCGCGGGGAGTGGGATTCGAACCCACGAGTTCTTCCGAACATGGGATTAGCAATCCCACGCCCTACCAGGCTAGGCGACCCCCGCTCTTATACCCAACCGAGATTTTATGGTATATATTAATAATCCTATCTGAATCATTACGGGAATGTAATGCTTTTCTCTATTTGAACTAAATATGATAGCATGATGCACCTCCTATTTGTTTCGAGGAAAGCCTGACGGGTTTCATATAGAATAAAAAGGTTATAAAATGGGCATGCTTCGTTTATTTGTCTTTGAACCTTAAAGAATCGAATGAGATCTTCAGGAAGGCAATAATAAAGGTCTATTTTGAGCCAGGATTGCTAAAAATGGACTATCATAAATCATATCCAACCCACCCCTCAATAAAGTCCGATAGTCTAACCTTAGAAGACATTTTACATCTATACTTTGATATTCTCACTGGAAACGATTATCCTGATGGTGACGAATGGTTTACCGCAGAATATCTATTTCCATATCATATAAAACTGCCTGATACCCTAAAAGGACCTGATTATTTTACAACCATCTCTGTATCCGATGAAGAACACTATTGGCGTCACAGAGAGCTTATCCGCTTTAAGTACGGGAAGACCAAAAAATTAGCGGAATCACTAGAGTTCATCGATCAGAAATATCGGGAACTAGTATCAGCCTTACATGAGTCATCGATACCGGACCAATTAAGGTAGAACATTTTTTCTAATGTCGTATTAATTGTTCAATACGTCCGAATGAAATCTAAATCTTTTTTGTCGTGTTCCTCACTTATGAGGACATAATTTGAAACGGACTAATTCATGTCGGCCCTAAAAGGCTGTCGCGATTTTCGACTTCACCCAGCAAAAGAACCAAATGTCTTCATTTATCAACAATGTGGAAAACGAAATGTATTTGTGGATGCCTTCATAAGTTAAAATGTCAGCAGGAATTGCAAGATCGTTATAACAACCATTAAGTATTCCCTATTGCCATACTGTGCTGATAGGGTTTTTGAATATTGCCTCGGTAGTAGGAGCAAGACCGAACTTTGTTAAATTGGCCCCGATTCACAGAGCAATTAGGTCATTTTCCCATCATACTATTATACATACAGGACAACATTATGATTACAAATTATCCAAAATATTCTTCAAAGAATTCGATCTGCCTCCACCAGATATTGAATTAGAAGTGGGGTCCAGAAAACCCGGATTCCAGACAGGAGAGATGATAAAAAGACTAGAGAAAGTTTTTCTCGAGTCAGAATTTGAAATTGTTCTTGTTTATGGAGACACAAATTCTACCTTTGCGGGGGCATTCGCAGCCAGAAAGGCAGGGCTTAAAGTAGGACATATAGAAGCAGGCCTCAGAAGCTTCGACAGGAGGATGCCGGAAGAAATCAATAGAATATTGACTGATCATATCAGCGACCACTTGTTTGCGCCCACCTATACTGCTGTTGCCAATCTAGAAAGAGAGCACGTCTTTGGTAAAATATTATATACCGGCGATTTATCTGTCGAGATAATAGAAGATGCCATCAAACTAGCTTCAAAATCTTCAATACTCGACAACCTTAAACTAAATCCAAAGTCGTATATGCTCTTTACGATGCACAGAGCTGAGAATACTGATAATGAAGCCAATTTGCGTTCAGTTATTCGTGTATTTGAATCTCTCATGGGGATGGGTATACACACTAAGATCTTATTTCCTATACATCCACGAACCGCAAACAAACTCAAAATGACGGGTCTGAACAAGAGATTGGAAAACTGTTCAAATATAATATTACTCGAACCTGTAGGATATATCGACTTTATCAAGCTAATGCTAGATGCGCAGAAAGTCATAACTGATTCTGGCGGGATACAAAAGGAATCCTACCTATTACAAGTTCCATGCATAACAATCCGAGATAACACAGAGTGGGTAGAGACATTAAATGATGGCTGGAATCTGCTAACTGGCGTTGACACAAATAAAATAGTTAAAGCGATTGTGAACAACGATCTTAAACTGGCCCATAGCAACCAGGTTCAACCAATTTTCGGATTCGGTAGGACCTCGGAAATTATTAGGGATGCCATTATGTCAATCGTAAAGAATCAATAGGATCAGCAGCATTTCCTCATGACCATTTAAATTATGCGCTTTATTATTCTGCTCAACTCTAGAGATGACACCTCTTGCCTCCTTTGGTCTTTTCGACGATATCTGCGGTCTGACCGTCGGTCTCTTTGGTATTGATCATAATTGTACCGCCTAACTTCGTATAGTTTTCCATTTTTATCTTGCCTAAGTCTTCGGCATTGGGCTTTTGCTAATAATTTCTGACACAATGGACAATAGAGTAACCTATGTGATTTGTTTTTTGATTCTATAACATGTGCGTTAATATCTTTAAACCAAGTCATGACAATCTTCTTCTTGCTTCTACAATGGTGGCGTACCTACTTTAAAAGGCTTTTGGACTCCAAGAGGTCTCACCAAAAATTCGACTATCAGTGGATACAGAAATTAAATTCACCTTCTATTCGAATAACATTTAATAACATCATACTTTCATAGAACTGCAATTGCCCGCACAGGCGAACCAGATGCTCCAACTAACTTTAACGGATTGATTATGATTGTAAATGATGTGGCGGGTCTTAGTTGTTCAAGATTACAAAGGTTTTCTATAACGGGGATACCCTTTGATAACAGGATATTATGTGAATTGAAGTGATTATCCACTCCTCTGTCTATGCTTGGTCCGTCTATTGCAACAGCATTTACTCTGTTGCTAACCAAGTATTCCGCGGCGTCACTTGATAATCCAGGATTGTTAGACATGTAGTTCTCCTCTTTAAGCCATTTTTCCCACCCTGTCGCAAAAACTACCGTATCGTTTGCATTTATCCCACAATTGATAATGTCACTTCGCGTAATTTGTTGATCAGCTTTTTTCGGAGTCGTTAATAGTATCGCACGACTAACAAATCTACTGACATCAAGCTGATCAACCGTTCTTGAATCCTGTATAAAGTGAGAAGGTGCATCAATATGAGTCCCTGTATGAGTACTCAAAAACATCGTTTCGGAGGCATAACCATGAGTTTCAACCTTTGACCATGTAATAAATAATGGTTGGGGAGAGCCAGGAAAAACTTTCATGGAAGACACAATTTCCATAGTAAGATCAATTACTTTCAAATATTGAAGTTAGCATGAAAGTGCTATTTATTACTAGCATTTGGTTTGAAATTATTAAAGTGCAAATCTGAGAGTATTATCACTCGCAGTCTAGGAATCAGTTAGTTTTTGATCTAGATCTAGAGACAAGATTTTTCCGTAATTTCAGAAGTTACAAACAATTTATACCATATCTCCAGACTGAGGACCTGCAGCATTTTGCTTATATCTCTAACAGCATATTTATCTTTGTTTATCCTATTCAACGACTTGATGTACCAGTCTCTGTTAATTATATTGTCATCAAATATCCGTGCTTTATCTAAATTGGATGTTACAATTTCCTTTCCATATTTTATCCAGAACTTAGTAAGATCAACACTGAAACCCATTTTCTTGTCTTCTATAAGATTATTCACCTCCGATGACGTATTGCGTTTGAGTATCTCCCGCAATTGAAGTTTTCCTTTGTTGGTAGGGTAGTCATATTTCATCGCAGGAGGTATTTTTATGGACAGACCTATGACGTCGTTTGATAATAAAGGTGCCACCCCATTGATGTTAAAATGTGTAAAGAACTTCTGATTCGCAGGAATAAAATCATACATCAGTTTGCCATGATAGTCTGCCATAAGAACCTGGTCTAGCGGATCGAGATCATTATCAAAATATTTTCTCAAGATGGTATAGATTGATGACCATTGAAATTTTATATTTGGTCCGAACATCGACTCTTGATCAGGCACCCAATCTCGCTCATGACATAAAAGATACAAACGTACTCTGTCTATCCAAGATTGATCCGTTTTGAGATTTTCAATATACCTCCGATACCTAAACGTGTATCCCCCAAATAGCTCATCCCCTCCGTCGCCTGTGAACAACATATTCGAAAATGTGCTTGCTTTTTTAATGAAATAATACTGGTAAATATTCCATCGTGGCTCTTTGACAATACTTATTAGTAGTGGTAAATCTTTCAGTGGGTTTTCAACATAAATTTCATGAAACCCCGCATTCTGAGTTTGGGCTATTTTTTTTGCGATTCGAACTTCACTTGTCGCGTCATCTTCATAATCGAAATTAACCGTAAGGCAATCTATTTCAACATCAGAAAATTCTTTCTTGATTAGACAAAATATAAGGTTTGAATCAATTCCAGCACTTATTGCCAGGGATATACGTCTTGTGCCGCGTTTATCGATTTCGTCTCTTATTTTTTTCCTAATTTCGGCTTCAATTTCTTCGGAAGATGGCACACGGAGAAGATTGTCTAGAGTTTAAGACATCTTGGTATGAAATGTCCCTAATCGTGCCATTATTACCCGTATCAGGGTCGTATCTCAATGTTAAGAGATTAGCGACATTGACCACTGCTAGTTCATCTAACAATAATTATTTAATAATAACGCTTTATTATTCTAGATATGAAAAAGTATTAAAAGTGTCCTCTCTCTGGGTTACACACATAACTATTTCGTCACAATAAATTTACGGCTGATAATTATGGAATTCTGACAAAAAGGTTGAATTGATATGAATTAATTTTTGTAGGTGCGTGTGATAGTAGTGGTGGGAAGGAAGAAGATGGTAGTGATGGGCCCAGTTTGATTGGATAGACTTCATTTAGATCCCCTATCTACAGACTAGTGACAATTCATCTGACTAATGTCAAATATCGCCTTTGATACTCACCCCAGCGAACATGAAGTACCAAATATCTCACAACTAAATCCATACAAAACAGTTTTTAGAATTGCTACAATGCACAATGATAAAACGGATGTATGGCACACTAATTCAAGTCCTAAATTAGTCTAGATCAAGGGATAACAAATGGTTAGTCCTTGAATACACTTGCGTTGAAAATCTATGAAACAAGAATCAAACGATGATTATATTCGAAGGCCAGACTCTCCTGATTAAGCTTTAATCGAATAGTATTGGCATACTCTGTCATCTTCTTCTCATCCATATCGTTAGTGTGGATTTCAACTCTAGTGTATTTTACCGGTTCAAACTTACCATGAAAATACCCGTCAAATTCAATAAGAGACATCGCACCATATTTGGATGCCATACTACGAACGATTTCCAAATACCCTTCCACTCTTGGCAGATAAAATTTTACGGAATCTTGCAAAACTCTAACCTTATAAGATATATGCTCTTTATCTTTATCTTTCCCTGTTCCCATAGGTAGACATACTGTTTAAGACAATAAAGAACTTATAGTTAACACAAAACTGGGCATATCGTCGACCATATCAGTAAACAACAATTGAGTGGGGGTACGGATAATACCAATTTTAGCTAAGACATTTCGTGATGGTCGATGGATAACAGTAGTCCAACTCAAGATTTGTTATCATGTGATTTTTGAAGATCTAATCTTTTTTTCATGCCTCTTCTTTCTATTTATGATATAAACAATTCACATTTTCTATTATCATGTCTGCATGATTATCCTTGAATTTTCTTATCATTTCCTGAGGTCGCACACTGGAGCCATAAACTCCAATAAATTAGATTTTAACATCCCGTTTCTGTCTCTGCTTTTCTAGCTCATATACAAATCCTCAATCGAATCTCCTACAAAAAATGCGGTTTTCGCATCAAGATAGTTTCATCGCTTTTTTTATGGAGTAGGGGTTGGGTTTCCAATATTTGCGATTTTCGTCCTCAAGGAAGACTGAGGCACTTTTGAATTGAAAATGTAATGAATATGGATTCAATGAATGATGAGCTGCAATCCTGGCTTCTTCCAGAAACGAAGGCAAGATTCCACTAAATTTTTCGGAGATAAAGCCTTAGGTTTTTTCTCTAATTACAATCTTATCATTTTCAATTAAAGGCTTTCCCGTGATAATACATCTGGTTTCAAATTGTGTTGTTTTTGAAATAATGTTGGACCATAGAATAGCTCGTCAAACACGGTAGCTAATAGACTCTTTCCAACTGGAGCAGGATATACCAAATCTTCCTTGAGTTTTTTAATACGCGACGTAGGGTATAACGAAGAAAGATATTCTTCGACTGACAACATCCCAGTCTCATCAGCATTTTCGGCAACTGTAAAAAGAAAGTCTGTTTTGTCATGTAACGATTCACCAAAGGGTAAAGACATCAGTGCAAGAATAATGGCATAGCTCATATCGATTTCATTATTGAAACCCCCTGTTTGCTTAAACTTGAGAAGGAGTGTATCCGATACTAACCTTCTAGCGCACGACGCTCCTGTCATACGTTTCACAACAAAATCAACAGTTTGTTTAATGGCGAGATTGTATGACTTTCTTACATCTATCAACACTCCATCGATATCAAAAAGTGCACATTCAGCACTGTTTAGTAATTTTAGATCCAGAGCGCTCACCATGGATAATTTACTTCTTTTTATTTTTATTATGATCTGTTGCCATTTCCACCGATTTGAGAAACCTTGAGTTCATTTCTCTTGTGCCCACCGTGACTCTCAAACATCCCCTACGGCCATCAACATTACCCAACATCCTTACGGAAACCCTTTCTTCTTCAAACTGCTTCATAAGCTGCTTGTAATATTTTTCACAGCATTCTAGGAAAATAAAGTTTGAATCCGACTTGAATACTTTAGTACCATTTACTTTAGAAAGATTCTCAAATATTCTTTCCCGTTCCATTTTGATTATTTCAATCGTTTTTCTCACTCGGTTATTTCGAGCTAAGGCAAGGCTTGCTATTCTAAGTGACAAGCTGCTTAAGTAATAAGGCAACTGAATTCTAGTCCTGAAGATTTGAGCAAGGTTTTCGCTTGCTATCATATACCCTACTCTTGCCCCAGCCAACCCAAAAGCCTTTGATAAAGTACGCAATATAACGATATTATCGTGTTTGGCTACAGAAGACGCCAAAGAGTATTCTGCAAATTCTACATAAGCCTCGTCTATGAGGATAAGTTTGTCTTGTAGATCTTAGTATCACTTCCATCATTAGGCGTTTATCAAATTGATTACCGGTTGGATTATTTGGTGAGCAAATATACACAATTTCAGATTGTTGGGCATGTTTTAAAAAGTCTTTTTCGCATATCGTATTATCTTCTCTGATTAGGGGTACCCTGTCTAATTTTAGTCCATGTAATTCGCAACGATTGAGAAAATATGAAAACGTAGGTGTAAGAACGGTAACACGTTTTCCTCGGCCTACTGTAGAAAGAAGTAACTCTATTATTTGATCTGATCCACTCCCTCCAGCAATATACTTCTGATTAATGTCGAGATATTTTTCTAGTTGGCGATAAAGATTGGCTTCATATTCCTCACTGGGATAGATTCTCAAGTCAACTTCCTTTAGTGCTTTGGCTGAGACTTCTAGTGCGAAGTTCTTGCCCAAAACTAGGTTTTCATTAGAATCTAGCCTTACGTAGCCCTTCTTATTGTTGTTAGATTTAACATAATAATTAAGGTTAGAGAGATAATCTAGTCTCTTTGCTAACCACTTCATATTTCCATTAACCGTTCCTTAATTGCCTCATAATGATTTGTTAATCCCTCAGCATGTGTAATTTCCTTTATTGCCCATTGAGCTTTGTTTAGGCCGACGCTAGTTGCTTCGACAATGTTTATAATCTTTACAAAGTCCAATACAGATAAGGAAGATCTTGATTTTCCAAATCCCATCGTTGGGAGAACGTGGTTAGATCCTAAACAATAATCACTGGCTGAAGATGGAGTATATTTTCCAAGAAGGGTTAATCCGGCCGTAGTGATCTTCTTTGAGAGAGTTCTTGCATCCCTTGATAATATTTCCAAGTGTTCGGGTGCTATTTCGTTGGCAAATTCTATCGCCACAGACTGATTCTTTGCTACTGCGATAAAGCCATTGGACTTTAGACTCTTCCTCACTATTTCTGCTCGCTTAATATTCCCATTATTAAGGATTAACTCAATATCACGTATTACATCTGCTGCCAGTTTTTTAGAAGTTGTTACCAAACCACAGAACGTTTCAGAAACCATGTTCTGCTTGTGATATTATATCCAAAGATATTAGTCTTGATGGAGAAGTCGAGTCTGCATAGATTAATAACTCTGTAGGACCAGCAACCATGTCGATGGAGACACTTCTTAGAGGCTAGAATTTTAGCAACAGTAACGAAAACCCCTCCTGGTCCGACGATTTTGTCCACTTTGTCAATAGTAGAGGTTCCAACAGCAAGAGCGGCTATTCCCTGGGCTCCTCCCATCTTATAAAATTCATTGACACCACAAATGTCTGCCGCTACAAGTGTTAAAGGATCGACACTGCCGTCCTTTTGAGGAGGGGAAATAGCCACAATTCTCTCTACCTTGGCGACTTTTGCAGGCACTACGCACATAATTACTGTACTGGGATAGCGTGCTTTTCCCCCTGGAATATAACAACCTACACTTCTGATAGGTTGAACTAAACGATCTATTGTTACCCCATAAGAAGAGGTCTTGATCTTTTTAAAAGAATGCTTTAGCATAATTGTTTCATTTCTCCTTAATCGCTCTCTGATAAGCTTGATAGATCTAATTTGTTGCCTACTGACATTTTTATACGCATCTTCTATCTCTCTATCTGTAACTCTCAAGGACTTAAGTTGAACCCCATCTAACTTTTTTGTGTGATGGACAATTGCATAATCTCCACGCTTTGCTACATCATTGATTATACATTGTACTCTCTCAAATACCTGATTTGAACATAGTGTATTAGTTGTACGATTACGCATTTTAGCCGCATCTGATTTTGCGTCTTTGATAATAATTGACTTTATCAAGATTGTGTATCATCACTATCATTATCTAGATTAATCTCATCTAGAGGCAAAATCTGCCGGGGGTCCATCACAACTAATCCTTGCGCGAGCCTACGCATAATTGGAACAATTTGAATGAATTCATTCTTGTCTATGATTGTGTTTACCCCATACCACCCCTCTTCACTCAATGAGCTAATCGTAGGTTTTTTCAAAGCAGGCATACTTGCAAGCAAACGGTCGAGATTCTCCTTTTTCACATTAACAAAAATGTGAAGTTTTTTGCGACCTTCAACTACACCTTTTAACAGGGCAACCATGTCTGCGATCTTTTCTCTCTTCTTTGAATCCTTTAGCGCAGTCTTATTTGCAACGAGAACTGCGCTTGATTCCATCACGGTATCAATTACTTTTAATTTATTTTGTACCAAAGTCGTGCCTGTTTCGGTAATATCAAAAATTGCATCTACATCTTCTGGAGGCTTTGCTTCTGTAGCTCCGAACGAAAGAAATATCTGCACATTTCTATTTTCCCCTACGCGCAGCCACGGGGTAATAATCATAGGGGAAATGTCTCCAAAATATTTTTTATAGGCGGGGTTTTCTTTTATATGGGAGGAGGTAGTTGTCAGGTATTCTGAGGATATCCTCAGTGGCTTCTTCTTCGTTGCAAATTCAACGATCAGTTCTGTCAAGTTATTTGATTCGAGATGCTCTGGAATAGCAAATACCTGTTTTACTCGTCCATATTCTAAATCAAGCAAAATCTGTATGTTAGCTTTTGCTTCTCTAATCCAATCCTTACCTGTGATGCCAATATCGTAGAAACCTTCCTGTACATATGTGGGAATTTCCTGTGGTCGCAGGATCTTAACCTCTATCTCAGGATCACTTAACCGTATTCTATATGTTCGACCAATTCCTACAATACTATGCCACGCTTCTTCAAGGATTTTGAACGTAGCAGTCTCAATACTACCCTTGGGAACAGCAAATTTTACAGTTGGCATAAGGTCTATCAGACGAATTTCTATGATTTGTTATATATTTAGTTGTTATTATTTTTGTTTTCGATATCGCAATTGTTGTTGGTTATTTTTACTTTACCCTTTGTGTTTTAGTGAGAAAAGGATCTCTTTTGCCCTCCTGACGGTTACATCATTCTCGTCAGAAATCTTTTTTGCAACAATATCGATTTGACTACCTTCAGATCCGGCCATAGTTGCGATATTTCGAGCGTGTAATCTCATATGACCTTTCTGAATGCCTTCTGAAGCCAAAGCTCTTATGGCGGCCATGTTTTGGGCAAGTCCTACAGCCGATAAAACCATTGCTAGTTCTTTGGCAGCCTTGACGCCCAAAATCTTCAATCCTACTTTAGCTAAAGGATGCACTGATGCTGCGCCACCTACTATTCCAACAGCCAGGGGTAACTCCAGCTCACCAACCAAATCGCCTTTCCGAGTTTTATACCATCTTGTCATTGATCGATAAATACCACTTCTGGCTGCATATGCATGAGCTGCAGCTTCGATAGCACGAAAATCTTGTCCCGTAGCCAAGGCGACTGCATCGATTCCATTCATTACACCTTTGTTATGAGTTACTGCTCTATATACATCAGAATAGGCTAGAGAATATGCATATAGGATGTTTTCCACAACACCTTCTCCTCCAATATCGTTTTTAGAAAAAATTGCCCTGCATTTCACCAGACGTTTTGTTGCATAATTGGAAAGTATCTTTAGTATGACCTTGCCCCCTGTCAATTCTTCTATTCTCGAAGATATAGATTCACACATAGTGTTTATCGTATTCGCACCCATTGCATCCTTTGTATCAACAAACAATTCAAGGAGTAACATCCTTCCTATGTTGTTGTGGCTTTTATCGTCTAATTCTCTAACCTGGAAATTTTTGGCAACGATTGACTTGCTTTTTGAGTTAGCGATCCGCAATATCTCTTTTTTATGAGTATTGAGTCTCATCCTGGCGGTGTTTAGAGAGATAGGCAAAGAGACAATTTGCACTTGTCCTATCATCAGCGATTCTTTACATTCCGCTATAAAGCCTCCATTATTCTTGGCAATCTTGGCAGCTTTGCTAGCCGCAGCTATTACCGATGGTTCTTCTATCGCCATTGGCACAAGATATTTTTTTTTATTAATTACAAAATTTGTCGCGATACCTAGAGGTAAAGAAAATACCCCAATCGCGTTTTCTACCATCCTATTGGCATTAACGAACGTAAACGAAGTGGGATTTCGTAAGATTTCGATATCATGTTGTGATACTGTTTGTTAGTGCTTTCAAATGGTTTAGTCGCTGAGCAAGGTTCATTTCATAGAACTTCTTTTCTTTCTCCCGTCGTATCTTTTTAGTTGTTGTCATGGTATGCTATGCACTAACCCTTGCAAGGACACCAGTTAAAATGTGATTGTTTGGGTATTTGCAACTAACTACTGCATCTATTTAGAGCACGTTAAATTAAATAAAAGTTGGAAAGGAACGGCTTAATACTCCCTTCATTAATGCATTCTTCATAAAAAGTGTGCCAGGAAAGGTGCTCATGGAGTAGATCGTAGGAATTTTTCATTCTGCGGACATTAGCTTGAATTGTATTTTTCTGCTTCACCTGTCTGCCACTATTGTAACTGTAACTTGGTTATCCTCAACCATAGCCAACCCATTTTTCTTATCAGAATTCCACAGCAAGAGATCGGTCCAATCAGTCACTTTGTCTGCTCTATTTGTAAATGGATTTTTTCCACTCATATCTTCAGCCAGATTTACATGATATAATGATTCAGCGGAGTTCAAGTCTCCCATCTTTAGAGGGTTCAGTGTTACTGCATGCACTACTTTATTATTATTATCAAGCTCTAAAACCACCACCTTCACAGATGATTGCTGTTTACCTGTTTCTCTAGGCAAGTCAAGGGCCACATGACCATCAATTACATGGAAAGGACGTACATCAGCGAGCACTCTCATGCCATTAGCAGAAAAGAATGATTTTCCTTGCTTTATTATTTCACTATCAACCCACTCACATGGGCACCTCAACTTTGCGCCAGGAAAATCTGACATTACAAGTGTCGCTGTCCAACCATTATCGTCACCGACCTGAATATTCTTTACGTTATTTGAGTTATAAAGCCAGAGATCTGCCCACTCAGTCACTTTGTCTGCTCTATTTGTAAATGGATTTTTTCCACTCATTTTATCATCCAAATCCACATGATATAGTGATTCACCTGTCCTTACGGTACCTATCTTCTGGGGATTGAGGAGAATTGCATGTTCTACTCCATCACTGGATGTTTCGGCGGCTATTAATTTGATGTCTCCTGTTGGTAGATTAAGCAGAACATGACCTCCGATCATCACATAAGGACTTACATCAGCTATGGGAATTATTTCGCTTCTTTCAAAAGTACCCTTGTCAAATTTTACTGTCTCTATATCCATTGCGATAGGGGTTGTTTCCCTGTATTCTATAATGGAGTTAGGACTGGTGTCAGTTCTCTCCCTATCATTATTTGTGATAATACATGTTCTTGTTTCACCGGGAGGAATACCTCTTGAACTTCTACACTCGTCGAAATCAGAATCGTAGCGGGAGGATGTTGTCTCCGTCACGCTATATGGAGTATTTGATGTGAGTTCAACACTAGTTCCTGATCCTGACCTACCAGGGAAGCTTTCGGGGTTAGGAGACAATTCTGACGGATCCGGTCACACTTATCTGGAAATCGCTCGGTCGCAATGTGCCGCCATCGTCATTAACTACTCTTTTTATGACCCTCAGAGTTGAGGATTCATCGTTATTTGTTATAATACAAGTTCTTGTTTGTCCTAGTGGGATTCCAGAGGTGCTATCGCAGTCAGATGAATAATCTACATCATAGCCTTCTTGCGTTACTTCTCTGACTTGGTAAGCAGAATTAGGATTTACGGGTAATGAGGTTCCTGGAGTATCTTGAGCTTGGAATGGGCTCGTGACCGGAGGATTGGGGGCTGGACCTGTCACACTTACTCTAAAGTCGCTAGGTCCGAGTAAACCCCCATTATCATTAATTACATTTTTGACAATTATTAGGGTTGAAGTATTGGGAGTTGGAGTAGGTGTTGGTGTTGGACAAGTGTTTGAATTGCCACTTGGTTAATCACTTGCACTATATTGTTTCCCTGGGCAGTTTGTTGGGCTATTTGATTAATGGCTTGATTAGCACAACCACTATTACTTGATGCGACCTGCTGAACAAGTTGGATTATAGACTGTGATACAGAGCCGACAGGACTAGATGCTATCTGTTGCGCTATTTGGTTTATTGCTTGATTAATGTTACCACCAGAGTTAGCAATCTGTATTGCAATTTGTGTAATAATTTGTTGAACTGATTGCGAAGAAACGCCTGTTTGCTGCGCCACTTGTTGTGCGACTTGGGTGATTTGCTGGCTTACATTAGCCGGAAGAGTTGTTGGTGTTGGTGTTGGTGTTGGTGTTGGTGTTGGTGTTGGTGTTGGTGTTGGTGTTGGTGTTGGTGTTGGTGTTGGTGTTGGTGTTGGTGTTGGTGTTGGTGTTGGTGTTGGTGTTGGTGTTGGTGTTGGTGTTGGTGTTGGTGTTGGTGTTGGTGTTGGTGTTGGTGTTGGTGTTGGTGTTGGTGTTGGTGTTGGTGTTGGTGTTGGTGTTGGTGTTGGTGTTGGTGTTGGTGTTGGTGTTGGTGTTGGTGTTGGTGTTGGTGTTGGTGTTGGTGTAGGTGTTGGAGTTGGAGTTAGGTGTTGGAGTTAGAGGAGGAGTTGGAGTTGAGGAGTTAGAGGAGGAGTTAGAGTTAGAGGTAATCCTTCTTGGGGAACTAATGGTACTTGAGGAGCAAAAAAGAGACCAGGAGTGGAAAGACCTTCCGTGGCATTACCCGCTTGCTCTTCTGTTTCAGGAGTTGGAGTTGGTTCTTCGTCTGGAGCCGCTTGCTCTTCTGTTTCAGGAGTTGGAGTTGGAGTTGGTTCTTCGTCTGGAGCCGCTTGCTCTTCTGTTTCAGGAGTTGGAGTTGGAGTTGGTTCTTCGTCTGGAGCCGCTTGCTCTTCTGTTTCAGGAGTTGGAGTTGGAGTTGGTTCTTCGTCTGGAGCCGCTTGCTCTTCTGTTTCAGGAGTTGGAGTTGGAGTTGGTTCTTCCTCTTCTGTTATTGGACAATCCTCAGTATCCTCAGTATCGACCAATCCGTCACCATCATCGTCTAGAGTATTATCGCAGATCTCTACAGCAGATTGAGATTCTTCGTCTGTTGGTTCTTCGTCTGGAGCCGCTTGCTCTTCTGTTTCAGGAGTTGGAGTTGGTTCTTCCTCTTCTGTTATTGGACAATCCTCAGTATCCTCAGTATCGACCAATCCGTCACCATCATCGTCTAGAGTATTATCGCAGATCTCTACAGCAGATTGAGATTCTTCGTCTGTTGGTTCTTCGTCTGGAGCTGCTTGCTCTTCTGTTTCAGGAGTTGGAGTTGGTTCTTCCTCTTCTGTTATTGGACAATCCTCAGTATCCTCAGTATCGACCAATCCGTCACCATCATCGTCTAGAGTATTATCGCAGATCTCTACAGCAGATTGAGATTCTTCGTCTGTTGGTTCTTCGTCTGGAGCTGCTTGCTCTTCTGTTTCAGGAGTTGGAGTTGGTTCTTCCTCTTCTGTTATTGGACAATCCTCAGTATCCTCAGTATCGACCAATCCGTCACCATCATCGTCTAGAGTATTATCGCAGATCTCTACAGCAGATTGAGATTCTTCGTCTGTTGGTTCTTCCTCTTCTGTTAATTCTTCGTCTACAGCAGCTTGCTCTTCTGTTTCAGGAGTTGGAGTTGGTTCTTCCTCTGCTTCAGGTGATGTTGATGGTGTTGGTGGCGGAGTTAAGCCCGGACTTGCAGGACAATCGACTGCATCTTGATTATCTACCAACCCATCAGCATCATCATCCACCAAATTATCGCAAACTTCAATGTTAGATGTCGTTAGTCCTTCTTCTACATCCCCAACAGTAGAATCTTCTCCACCATCTCCGAATAAGCTTGAAGCGGTTCCATTTTGTGGATGGAAAGGAACAAAAATGCTAAACAAAAATAAAAACGCCAAAAGTGCACCAAATACAGGTTTATGATTTTGCTTAAGTAGCATTATCCAACTAAACAATGACAAAAGAAAGTCATCCCTCTTATAAATAGAGTTCTATTTCATTATAATTTCTTATTTCTATTGGATGTTTTATTTTTTACGCAAATTATGATTTCTAATTTGCGTTTAAAGTTATTGTAGTCTATGTATGATGCGAATTTGAGAAAAGGAGTTGAAATTCTGTCCACGATAATAAGTTATCTTCATCTCAGGCACAAATTTTATGGGAAGGTTTTTTAATGAAACTCCCGACCTGTCCTTCAATAATGAAAGTTTCTGAGATCATGATCGGTAAAGTTTTGTCATTGAATCTTGATAATACAGTCTCCAAGGCACTAAGCATTATGCATGAAAACAACATAAATCAAGTACCCATAGTTGACGATAATGAAAACTATTGTGGCATGATCTTTGCCAAAGATTTTCTTGTAGTAAATGCTACACCTACTGCCAAACTAAAAACTTACATTTCAACTACACCCATTCTAAGTCCTTCTGACAACATAGAGAAATGTGCTCAGCTAATTGTTGCTACAGGAAAGCGGGCGTTACCTGTCCTTGAAAACAGAAAAATAGTTGGCATCGTTAGTGAAACGGATGTAGCCTTAACTGCAGACTACGGCCATGCAATAATAGATGAAGTTATGTCTGGAGCGATTGTTATTGAAGAAGATACTACATTGAGTAATGCATTGTCTAAGATACGTAGATACAATATTTCTCGACTCCCAGTAATCAATATAAATGGTATACTTATGGGAGTTATTAACGCACTAGATATTATCAAGATTCTCGCTACTCCAAGGGAGAGAGCTACAAAATCACCAGGGATAGGCACGATGGCTGCAATTAGAGAGGTGAAGGTCAAAGATATTGCAAGAAGGGCCGTATCATTCGAAAGAGGGACCAAGTTAAATCAGATCAGTGGACACTTTAGACGAAATGAGGAAATCGTTGTCGTTGGAGAAAAAAGACCAATCGGTATTGTTACCCCTAAAGATTTATTAGAACTAATACTTCCGAAGAACACTGGCCCTAGTATTCATATGGCGCATCTTGAAGATAGAGAAGCACAACGCGAAATTGAAGAGGAAATGAAGCGGTTCTTGAGCAAGATCCAAGGAAAGCTTGAAAATATAAATAAAGTCATTATTTATGCAGACAAACATAAGACTCGAAAATATTCATTACGAGCGAGGATGATAACCGCAGCGGGTGTAATTGAAGCGAAAGCAGTAGGGTTTGATCCTAGGAGCGCATCCAAAGAGTTAATTTCTCGATTTGATAGGCGAATAAGATCTCAGCATAGTCAAAAAATTAAACACAGGCAACACAGGGACATTTCAACATCACGCTTCTAATACGGGTAAGGCGCAGATGAGGAGATTCGAACTCCTGATCGCCCGAAGGCGAATCGGCTTGCTTTCAGCCGCGAGACTCAAGGCCGACGCATTACTGTGTTCCCCTTAAGGCAAGAAAGGAAAGACCACTCTGCCACATCTGCACCTTTCATAAGTTATTCTACCTACTATTATTTGTTAACTGATGGTCAAATCCATCCAGACTAATACAGTATTAATAATGAACCCTTATACAGAGAAACCATAAATTGAAAGTATGTGGGAATGTAGATGATCCCACAAACCGCGAGGCCTGCAAAGTTGTTATTGAAAGCACCTCGATACATGAAAAACCATTTAATGCCATCAGTCAATGTCTTTAGTCGTTATACGGTTGACGAATCTTCTACAGTCCCATTCTTGTAAGTCGAGTTTTAATTAGTAGAGTCGAATTACTCTAGCAAATCAATTTTCTTGCGGAATCCGCTCTGCCTGCAACTTACTTTAAATATTAAGAACTTTTTATCTACATTCGAGGGCTGATTGTCCTAAACTTCGACCATGATCCTTTGCATGCTTCTCATAAATCCATTTAGAATCATTTAGATCCTGGAGCAACTACTTGGATCATTTCGCTTCAAACATATGTTGAACGATGATGAAAAGTACCGCTAATGCAACTACGACGATGGTATTATATTAAAAATGTTGACTTATATTTTCTGCCTCATATTTCAACTGCTTATCGAGCTCCTTGAGTAAAGATTTTTGTACTTCATTTAAGCTTGTAGGGACCTTTATATTGACTCTAACCAACTGATCCCCTTTACTATAGTTACCATAGTGAGGCAACCCTTTGCCTTTAATCTTTAGGATTGTATTCGGTTGCGTACCTGCTGGTATTTTGACTTTTTCACTTCCGTCAAGAGTTGGCACACGGAGCTCAGTTCCAAGAGCAAGATTCTGTGTACTGGAGGTCGAGATTGTGAAGTAAATTTCCGTCTTCCAATCGCACAAATTGTGAATGGGGTTTTACATGAACTCGTATTAATAAGTCGCCAGGACTGCCGGTCTCAGTTGGCTCTCCTTCGCCACGTAACTGAAGAGTCATTCCATCCTC
Organism: uncultured Nitrososphaerales archaeon; assembly: GCA_963737815.1. Classification (GTDB taxonomy): domain Archaea; phylum Thermoproteota; class Nitrososphaeria; order Nitrososphaerales; family Nitrososphaeraceae; genus TH5893. The sequence continues at coordinate 71,614 of CAVTUB010000004.1, forward strand.
CACACCAGCTGGAATTTCTAATTTTATTTTTTTGTTCTTTCTAATCTTGCCGGTGCCATTACAAAACGTACAAGGTTTGTCAATGATCTCACCTTGACCTCGACAGGTTTGACATGGTTCCAGTGATACAAATGTAGAGAATCTATTTTGGCTATATACTCGTCTCGTCTGTCCTTGCCCATTACAAACGCTACACTTTCTACGTTTTGTTCCGGGTGCGGCTCCGCTTCCGCTACAATTACCGCATTTCTCGAGTTTGGGTAGCTCTATCTCATCCTTTCTTCCTTTCAAGACCTCCTCTAATGAAAGATCAACATCGTACAGGACATCACGCCCTTTTCTTCTTGCACCACCCCCAAAATTAAACCCAAAGCCGAATGGGTCACTGCCTCCTCCCATTCCACCGAACCCTCCACGGCCTCCAAATATCTGTTCAAAAATATCTCTGAAGCCTCCAAATCCAATATCTTTGAAAACCTCATCAAAGTTTGCCTCAGAGCCTCTAAAGGCATCTTCAGTACCAACATGACCATAGGTATCGTATCTCTTCCTCTTCTCTTCGTCAGATAATACTGCGTATGCTTCAGAAATTTCCTTAAACCGTTCCTCGGCGCCCGCAGACTTGTTTCTATCTGGATGATACTGTAATGCTAACTTTCTATAGGCACTTTTAATATCATCAGTCTTGGCAGCCTTTGGGACACCTAGAACTTCGTAATAGTCCCTTTTGCTCATATCCTCACATCCGTGATATTATCCATTTTAGCGTTATTTTTATTCATAAAAAATTTAGGGTGGAGGAGGTGCATTTCCTGCCGTTCCACTTCCCCCTGCGTACCCGCCGGGAACCTCTGCGGATCCTGCATCGGGTGCAGCTCCAGGAGCACTCCCCGCTGAGGCGGCGGAAGGTGCTGCCCCTGCGGCCTATAAACCTCTGTACTTACCTCGCTTAGAATGTTTTTTAGCTCCTGTGTTTTTGACTTTATACTATCGAAATTGTTACTCGAGATTGCGTCTCTGAGCTCTTGAGCGGCTTTATTGATCCGTTCTGCCTGTTCGGGCTTTATCTTGTCCTTCAAATCTTCCTTTACTAATTTGTCTGCAGAATAGACTAGATTATCTGCTTCATTCTTAATCTCTGCCTCTTCTTTTTTCTTTCTGTCAGCCTCTGCGAACTGCTCGGATTCTTTTTTTAACCTTTCAATTTCATCCTTTGATAGTTTTGCATTGGCAGTTATTGTTATCTTTGCTTCCTTAGATGTGGCCAAATCTTTGGCCGTCACGTTTAAGATGCCGTTTGCATCAATGTCAAATATCACTTCGATCTGGGGAACCCCTCGCGGGGCCGGTGGAATACCTGACAGATTAAACATCCCAAGCGAAACACAATCAGCAGCCATAGGCCGTTCACCTTGCACGACATGAATGGTAACTGCCGTCTGGTAATCCGCGGCAGTTGTGAATACCTTGCTCTTTTTCGTAGGTATCGTAGTATTGCGCTCAATCAACGGTTCTCTTAATCCGCCAAGTACTTCTACACCCAGCGTCAATGGGGTGACATCCACTAGAAGTATATCTGTAGATACGTCCCCAGCAATAATGGCCCCTTGAATTGCTGCTCCCATTGCGACGGCTTCCATTGGGTCTACACCACGTTCTGGTTCCTTTCCCATAACAGTTCCGACAAATTGTCTAACCATTGGCATTCTTGTTGGCCCTCCAATAAGTATAATCTTATCAATATCAGGAGTTGATAATTTTGCATCTTGCAATGCTTGTGTAATGGCTGTCTTGCATCTCTCAATTATAGGTCTGACAAGTTCCTCGAGTTTCGCCCTAGAAAGACTGAGGACAAGATTCTTTGGTCCCGCCCCAGCATCGTATGCAAGAAAGGGTAAATTGATCTCCGTAGTGACAACATTTGATAACTCTATTTTTGCCTTCTCTGCTGCCTCTCTTACCCTCATCATGGCGGCCTTGTCGTTTCTGATGTCCAAGCCGGATTGTTTTCTAAATTCATCTACCACATAATTTACAAGAGTATTGTCCATATCAGTTCCTCCAAGTTGTGTATCTCCAGAAGTGCTTTTAACCTGAAATACTCCTCCGCCCATCTCCATAATTGTAACATCCAGTGTTCCACCTCCGAAATCAAATACCATAATTTTCAAGTCCTTTTGTGCTTTATCAAGTCCATAGGCCAAGGAAGCGGCTGTCGGCTCATTTATAATCCTGACTACCTGTAGTCCTGCGATTTCTCCGGCATCTTTTGTGGCTTGCCTTTGATTGTCATTAAAGTATGCTGGTACTGTGACTACTGCTCTGTCGACCGTTTCGCCAAGGAATGCCTCAGCATCTCTCTTTATCTTTTGCAGAATGAATGCGGATATCTGCTGGGGAGTATACTCCTTGCCAAATACGTTGAACTTGAAATCCGTTCCCATCTTACGCTTTGCTGCAAGGTACAGTGCCTTCGGGATTCGAAATCATCTGTCGCCTTGCCGGTTCCCCTACAATGAGCTGACCGTCTTTTGTAAAAGCAACAACTGATGGAAAAGCTTTTCCCCCAACTGAAGTTCCTTCAGCTCCCTGTATAATTGATGGTTTACCACCAATCATTGTCGCTGCGGCTGAGTTACTTGTTCCAAGATCAATTCCTATAATTTTTCCCATATCTAGATATCACTTTCCTTTTTCTAGTTTTTCTGTAGCACTAACGGTATTTTTAACTATCTTTTTAGAAATCTCGACGAGGGTGGGTCTTAAAACTTTATTGTTTAACATATACCCTTTCCTAATCTCGTTGGTAACAGTGTTCTCCGGAACATCATCCGAATATGTGAAATTAATAGCATCATGTATATTAGGATCAAATGGTGTTCCGACTGACTCTATTTCCAAAACTCCTTCCGAGTTAAGAAGATTATCAAAATTTTTCAAGATACCTTGTAATCCTTCAATAATGACTGCTTCTGACTTGCTCTGACTAACCATTTCAAGGGCCCTTAGGTAATCATCTCTAATATTCAAGAACTTTAACAGAATCTCGGCCTTACTTGCTTCAACCTTAGAAGAAAGTTGCTTTTCTGTCTGTTTTCGATAATTATCAAAGTCTGCCATCATATACCTCAATTTACTAAGATTGTTCTCAGCAGATTCTCTAGCATCCCTGAGGTCCTCTCTTAGTTGGAATAACTCCTTTTTTGACTCTAGTTCTTCACCTTTTTTGGGGGAAGATATATCTGCTTCGTCTTCTTCAAATTGTTCCTCTTTCTCCTCATCCTCGTTAATTTTAGAACCTTTCATTTCCAACTAGTTCCTCCTCCTTGGTCACCAATACTTCCTCCATCATTCAATTTATTAATTCAACAGAAATCAGCGGAAGCCAGATAATTACATATCGTCTATCGACTATCGACTATATATATCCAAAATATTTAATAATACGGAACATTCCCCTAGGAAGTTGAAATTTGGAACGTTTTCTGGAGGAATAACTAACTTCCTAACTTCTTCATTCACCTGTGCCTAGAAATATATTATAGCTAATAGAATGAGATTTCAATCTATGACCTATGAGCATGAGCATGACGATAAAGAAATAATGGCAATTAATCAGAGAAAACTGTCAGAATTGCAAAAGCTCGCAACAACGAAATCAGCCATGAATAATATAACCAGTCCCATAATACTAACAGATTCGAATTTTAATGAGGAAGTTTCGAAATATTCCCTCATGTTGGTTGATTTTTGGGCCCCTTGGTGCGGTCCTTGTAGAATGGTATCCCCTGTGATAGAACAATTAGCGAGGGAATACGCCAGCAGGGTAGTTTTTGGAAAGTTGAACATCGACGAGAACCAGAGAGTAGCACAGTCCTTCGGGATACAAAGTATTCCTACAATGATGATCCTCAAGAACTCAAAAGTGGTGGATGTTATAGTTGGTGCCCTACCTAAACCCCAAATTCAGTCAAAGCTAAAACAGCATTTATTAGATTCGAAAAATACCATTGGTAGTATCTATAGATAAAAATAGAATTGAATAAAATAAAAAACAGTTGGGGTTAGGCGATCCCTAGATTTGGAAACGATGCAACGCTAATTCCAAGTTCTGTCTGGATCTTTCTAATTTTGTTCGCGTATTCTGTCATCTTTGCGCTATCGTTATGGACTTTTGCAATTCTGTAGCCTTTCCACGCCTTTCTTAGGGCTCCCCAACTCTGGCCAGTAGTGAAGTTATTTCCGTCATTAGGTGATGTTGAGGTTTCCTGATGTAGTGACATTATAGCTGTCATATCTGTGAGATAGTAAATGCATTGATACTTAGAACCCATTGTCAACTTTATCAAATTCCTGAGTTAAAGAAGTAAAACTATGAGAAAATTCTGAACAAAATTAATGCTATTTAGATTTAATTAGTATACATTCGCTAGGTAACGGAGTCCCAATCGACTAACTTGTTTCTAGGCTACTTTAAGCATAATTTCCCTTAATCGAAGATCGTGCCCCACATGCTTCACAAAGTAAAAACCCTAGTTTCTTATTCTTCTCAGTTCTCGTATCTGGACTACCGCACACAGGACATATTACATATTCTTTGACATATCGATCAATCAATGTGCCAAAGGAAGATGGTTCCTTGCGTCCAAGAAAAATTACCCTCTCGCCAGCAATATATCCTGCAGACGCCAGCTCCTTATTGAGGTAAAGAAGCAGTTTTTCGGGGTCTCTCCTTAGCGCCTTCGGAAATTCGATAAAATTTCTAAATATAGTGCGTTGTCCTTGCCAATTAATTTGAGGAGAGGGAATTTCAAGTCTCGAGGCCTCTTTCCTAGAAGTATTGCCCAACCGTCCTTGTAAACGCTTCAGTAAGCTTTCATAGTCCGACTTTGTTTGGTGGCTCACAGTCTTGTATTGTCAGACCTCTTTAATGTACGTTATGGCCCAAGGATAATAGTTTCATCTAGGGAATGTTTTGTGATTTAGAAGGTGGATAATAAGTTAGGCAACTACCGGTTGGGAGAATATTTTGTCTTAAGCAATCTGAAATCGCAACCTGTAAGTCTTTTTCTTGTCACTTTCATAGCCAATGAGGAAGAGTCGCAACCTATCCATTGCCTTCGCAATGTGCTGGCAACTGCTAGTGTGGTACCCGAACCGCAAAAGAAATCGGCAATCAGATCTCCGGGCTTAGAAAATTTTCCGATTATCCTTTCCAGCAGTGCTTTGTGTTTTTCTGTACCATAACCTGTTGAATAGTCATATGCTTCTATATCAGTCCAAATGTTATCGAGTATTTTATGAGTCTTAGCGGGAATCCAATATTCTGGATATTTCACTCCGTCACGCTTTCGAATAAATTCCAGTTTTTTCCCTGTGTGCTTCCAGTAGTTGTCTAAGGGAATAGAATTAAATTTCCTGTCGATATACCCTATAATTTCTAATTGCTCTTAACGCTCTATCCTTAGACCATTTCCATTGTCCCCTTTCAGGTACATACCCGAATATTTCATACCTCATTGTAGGCCTATTGACATTGCTCCAAAACCCCATCCATTTCGATTCAGATGCATATTCGATAAGGGGATGTGGATATCTTGTGTTAGGGGACCTGGAATACCATAGTATCGAATCATTTGAATTGTGCATTCTATCGATAGACTTGAATTGGTAAAGTAGATTTTTCCTTCGTCCTCTTTTAATTATAATTTCGTTACGAAAGTTTTCAAGTTTGAAAATTTCATCCATAATTACTTTTACATAATGGACAACATGCCAATCTAGATGAATAAAAATTGAACCAGTCCCAGATAATAAACGTTGCATGGCACAGAGTCTAGGATAAATCATATTCAGATATTCGCTAATCCTTCCTTTCCAAACATCGCTGAAGGCAACCTGTTGAGAATTTTGCCTCCTATGAAAATACTTTTCATTACTATAAAAAGGGGGATCGATGTAAATTAGGTCAATTTTCTTTGCTAGGCCCATTTTGATTAGATACTTCATTGCTACAAGATTGTCAGAATGAAAAAGTAAGTTCGAGGTCTTCGGTATGCCATTTACTGATTCCTTTATTTGTTTTTTTTTGCTGTCCAGTTTTTCGTCTTTATCATTCTGTGGCCAATACAGATTAACCTCTTCCATAGAGAATACTCTCTTTGATTAAATAAAGTTCACCTCCTATTAAATTAATTACTGCTAGAGGAATAACCAATGAAGATACTAGACTCTCGGGTTGGGCTGTTTCGAATAACCACAGCCTGGAATAAATGAATAAATAAATAAATAAATATATTATTAGATGTAATTATGAGTAATGCGACAGAAACAGCAGTTAAAGTCAATTTCAGTATATGTTCCTATAGAGATAGTCGAAGCCAATCTCTCAGAGATTGGATTCTTACTCGTTGGATCTAGCACTATAGTCGCAGATGGTAAATTCTGGAAGAAGATGTTATATGTCAACAAGGAAGAGACAATTAATGTTTCTGAAGAAATTGGGGATGCTTATCCTAAAGATCCTATTATTACAATTTGTGGTTCTAAAACTACGATCCTAAACGTCATCAACGGAGTGAAGTATTGATGCCTATGTATGAATGTAATGAGCATCAATTCGTAGAAAATATCAGGAGGATGATAGAAACGTCCGAAAAGTTTCTTGTTAACCGCAAGATTAATTGGCATGACGATGCCAAATATGGTCCTGCAACTCTCCCTGATCCCGAATTTGAAAAGTACGGCATTCTAATTTTTAGAAAGTCTTTGAGAGCCACGGTGTTCTCTCGTGTACCTTTCGTTGATGATTTTCACAAGAGAATTTACGACCAAGGCGAAAGTCTTCATGCATCCAGTAACCTCAAATTCCCTCGAATGTCAATCCCCTATTACAGAGTGGAATACTCTATTAATCTATGGGGTGGCACATACTATTTCAATTTTGATGCATCTATTTAATCCAGAGATCCTAATGGAAAAGCGAAGGGGAAAACTACTTGGAAAAGATGGTAGCCTCATTTATGTTTTAAAATTTAATCCGCCAGAAGAAAATATTTTGAACATAAATCTCCCCAAAGGAGTAATGGTCTTTGACGTTAAAAACATGATTAAGGTGATAGACTACACATCAAACTTTTGATGCATTCTCACTAGTATTATTGAGCCAATAAATAAAAGGCGCAATTGAACTTTCATACGGTAATGCATTCAGATTCTTAACATTGAATCCAAGTAATAACATCCTGCCTTCAAGTTTGCTTTTCAATGAGATTGGAAGATCGTTTTTCCGGAATGGTTGGAAAAGCTCAAAATAATAATTTCTCTTATAAAATGCAATATGTTGGGCGAAACAGTTAGATAAAATGGTCGGGTCTCCCGCAACACGTTCATTCAATTTATGACTCCGATTCGTCATTTTGTAGCGAAGCTCTATTGAAATTTGCAATGCTCTTTTCAAATAATCCTCTCTTACAGAGTTAGAATTGATTTTGTTGGGCACATTATGGAATAGGCTCACGTTCCTGCTTAGTTGCTCAATTGTGCCTCTTGCTAGGTCTGTTGCGGACAAGATTTCTGTCTGTCCATTTATTCCATGGTCTTTCCCAAACAAGCAAAACATCCCCATTATCTCTTCTTTGCTGATAAATGGAAAATCTAACTTCCCGGCAATGAAGTCACCAACCCTCTCAGAAATATCTAGGGGTAAAAACATGCCCATATAGGAATCTGAAATGACTGGCACTTTCGTTTTTCGTTTCAGTAATCCCGTAATTTAACATTTGGTACAAAACTAATCGATCAAATAATTAGGGATCGTAAAATCGTAGAGCTTTGCTCATCATACCTCCAAGAATAAAAATTCCAAACGTTCACACCTGGTTCTCCTTCGTCGCATGACGACAAGTGTTTAGATTCTTATACTACTCCGGCGAGAGCCATGGACATTTGTTGTTAAACAAGAGAATATCTACGCATATTCATTATCCAGTACTTAAATATCTACTGCAATCCATGCCCTGTAAGTTAATCAGATAACAAAACTGCTAAATAAAAACAAAAATTGAAGGAGAAAAGTTGAAGGAGTGGTTGTGGCTTTAGTGAGCGTGTGGTGGGGGGGCGCTCCCTTTAGATAGGGCTTCGTTGAACGTGCCGGAAGCTTTTTCATGGAATTCTAGGTTAGACTGATCCACCTTAATTGCTTGTGGAGGACACACGGACACGCATGCCATACACCAAATGCAATCGTGCTCTCTTATTGGATCTGCCTTGTCAGTATAGTCCTTCCTTTCTTCCTTTTCACCACTACCTGTTCCAGCGCTAGTAGCATTGGCCACATCTATTGCCGGTACGTCGTTTTCAGTTCTATACCACTGGAATACCTGTACTGGACATGCTTCGATACATGCGCCATCAGCAACACAAGAATCCCAATCGACTGCAACCATTGTACCATGTACCCCTAAGGGAACCTGTTGTTCTCCTCTTGTAGAGTAAGCTGTTTTTACTTCCTCGTTTTCTGCAGCCTCTTTATTTTGTCCGGGGCCCCATACATAATGATAATGTTCTCCGTCAGAATGGGCATGTTTGCCTATTACTTGTTGATTTTTCGGAAAGTCTGGATCAATTGGCATAGTTATCTGACAATTATCAAGTCACATATTATATAAACTGTGTGTGGTCTTAGATTTTAGGGCCCTTAACAGGAAATCGGTCAATTCTTCGTAGTTCAGACGCGCACTTCTATTTCTGATGGCTCAAAATGCCTGATCATCTTCCATTACTCATGGCATTACCTTTGTTAGGTATTTTCCGATATGCACCTTCCCTCGCCTGAATGAAGAATCCGATCTTAGTCTGGTCCCTCAGGATGATGTCTCTACGGCCAATCGGATTTTTCACTTTCCTTTAAGCTCATAGCTTTTCTGTGATTTATCGAGCACAAAACATACACCACGCTGTTCTGATTGCACGTATGGTGAGGAATTGATGGGTTGGCATTGAAAACAGTATCTGAGAGTTGCTAAACGATGGTTACAAATATGATCGAGGTAGCCCACTTTATCCATCGGATCGAAATGACAAGAAGATATAGAACCCTTGGTGAGTCCAGCCCCTTGACCGGCTGGTTGTCTGCTCTGTTCCAGGACAGGCTATAAAACAATAGCTCCTGATATAGTGGCATCTAGACACTCTTCTCAAAAAAAATGTTTAATTCATCACCCGATAATTTCGCCTTTGCTAATTTCATACCCAGAGCAGCGCTTGGCAGAGGGACGATATTAACAATATATCCTACAGGATTTTTAACTTTTATTGTAAGTTGATCTCCATAGCGTTCCAGATCAAAATCATCCTTTTCCGTAAATGGCACCTTAACTGTCATGCGCAATGAATTCTGTTCAGTCGTGAAATCGAAGGCCTTGCCGCGGTAATATGTTATTGCAGGGTCCTCACTCCCAAAAATTAAATCACCGTTTTTTCTTAACATTTCTATTCCACGTAACTCTGTGCTATGAAGAAAAACCTCCTTTATTGGAAGAGGATAAAAATTGGCCCTGGCTTCTTCAACTTTTGTTTTTTGATATTCAGCCCAATTCGCATAATACTGATCAGAAGTTTGATGTGGCATAATTTTATTAATTATGGCCAAGTCTACATTTATTCCAAAAAGGCTGGCTGTCATTAATGCTCTTTTCGCATTTTCTATACTGAACGTATCGGGATTAGCGACCAACCTGATGCTGGTCATGTCCCGATTTCTAATGATTTCGGACAGATATTCTAGCCTATCAAGTAAGTCAACCTCACTTTGCAAAACGCCTTTGGAAGGCACCGGAATTTTTGAAATAGGCTGAAACATTCTTGCTATACCGCTAAACATCCCTGCGAGTCCTGTGAGTTTTCTCCCAATACTACCAACTAATTTCGGAAAATACAGATATCTCAACGCTTCTCCAGAAGCAGGCATATCAACAACTATTGAATGAAAGCTTTTCAACTTAACTAGCTCCTCTATTTTTAATAAAGAAAACAGTTGAGTCATGCCTGGCAGCATCGCAATTTCATAAGCAAGTGTTTCATCTATTCCCTTACCAGAAAATATAGATGCCATGTAGGACAATAAGGCATCGTACTGTCTGCTCATCTCAGTCACGGGGTCTATTTGTAGCACTTGGAGGTTCGGAAGAATTTCCTGCAACTCATAACCAATGTGGGGCATCATGAAAGCATCGCCCAATGTATGAGCGGGATCTGAAGAAATTACGAGTGTCTTGTGGTCATGCTCAGCTAATTTGATAGCAGTGGAACATGAGGTAACAGTTTTACCAGTACCGCCTTTACCTGTATAAATTATTAACCTCAACATAACTTCAACTCAATTTCATTTTTTATTCAATGGAGTATATAGTATTTATACAAAGGCCTTTTTCAAAAAACCAATCAATATCAAAAAATGAATTTAGATCGCACTCTTGATACTCTGAGCAACGCGCTCAACTTCCTCCTGTGTAACCAGTGGATGAGTAGGTAATGACAAAACATGTTTGCTAGCCCAATCCGTGTTACTAAGATCCCTACTAGAGGATTGGGAAGAACTTGCTGTAGATGTCAATATATTTTCGTAATATGGTGTTTTATGGACTGGAGGATCATAATACACTGTCACACCGACTCTATCCTTAACCATTTTCTTTTGGACCATATCACGAAGGTTGTCTTTTTTAAAGGCAATTGTATAAAGATACCAATTAAGTTTCTTATCTTGAGTCTCCTTGGGTAACACGATTCCATTATCATGTGCGACAGAAGAGACCAGAGTCGTCAACAACTCTGCATTTCGTCTTCTTAAATCTAGCATCCTCTCGAGCTTATTCATTTGAACCTTAGCTATGGCGAGCACTCAGTTCTGGCAATCGTAAATTAAGACCGAAAATACGAGTGTCATAACCTTCTACCATGCCATGATTTCTTATCATCTTAATTTTTTCAGCAAGGCTATCGTCATTTGTCACTACCGCTCCGCCTTCTCCAGAAGTTAACACTTTGCTTGCATAAAGGCTGAAACAACCTAATATGCCAAAGGTTCCAGTCTGCTTATTCTTGTATTTAGACCCGAGTGATTGGCAGGCATCTTCAATTACATCAATCGAGAATTTTTCTGCCAATTCAACAATCTCGGCCATATCGGAGGGATGACCGTACAAGTGAACTGGAATGATAGCCTTGGAGTTTTTTGTAATTTTAGCCTTCAGATCTGGGATATCAACTGTGTAATCATGTTTGTTAATGTCTACGAATATGGGTTTTGCACCTGCTGCAATTACAGAATTTGCTGTGGCAACGAATGTAAATGAGGGCAATAAAACTTCATCTCCTTCCCCTATGTTTGCCGCAAGTAATGCTGCATGTAATGCTGATGTTCCAGAATTGACCGCCAAGGCATGCTTGACATTAAGGTAGCCTTTCAATAGAGATTCGAACTCCCGTACTCTTTTCCCACCGTCTTTTGCGGCAGAGGTAAGAGCACTATCATTTAGAACGTTTATGACCTCGCGTTTTTCTTCTTCGTCTATCCAAGGCTTATTAATTAGAATCATTGGTTTATCTATAGAAGATTGCTCAGTAGACATTGAGATTACTCGCTGGTTATTGCGGGGTTTGGGCAAATATATGTATATGTATTTTAACCTAATTATCGTAACAAAAAATAATACAATCCCTTCTCACCAAGAAAAAATAGTCTCGAAAAAACTGATATGTAACATATTTTAGTTTGTACTAAGATTAAGTTTTATGGGCGCCCACACGAATAGTAAACCTCTCTTAATCGTTCATAGGTCTTCTACTATATTCAAACACTGGCTGGACTGTTGGTTCCTATCCGCTTAATACTTTTTGATGTGACTTTCTGACATGTATTCCCTGACTACACTTTAGCAATCCTGACCGGGAACTTAAAAAATTTTAAATCTGGAGTTTTAGCCTTTTGTCGTATACCTCGATTATTTTCTGGAGTGCTTCACATTCTTCTTTGACGGCTAACAAGAATTCCGCCTCATAATTATATTTGTTTAATAGGTTTAAGGTATAACAGAAGTCTTTATTATGTTGGCTTTCAAGGTCTTCAACTTTTGGACTAAGAGACTTATCAATGGCAGACCGAACTAGATGCTGCTGAATATACAATCTGTTGTATCGACTCGTAGCAAAATACTTCCTGAATAAATTCATTCTATCTTCTCTAGTCATTTTATCAAGAACATCCTGTGTAGGAATGGTAAAGTTCAACATACCACATAGAAGTAAATGTATAAGGAATATAACGCAATCTCTCGAAATCTGTTCTTGGCTCTCTTAGCTGAATGTCAACAAAATTATGTGCTTTTCTTGCAGACTCGAATACCACGGATTTTCTACCTACAACTCGAGGTTGGCTCCAAATCATGAAGACCCTTCATAGACATATCAACATATCAACAAAGCAAACTTCGTTGTCTCTTGCCATCTACCCACCACCTCCGCCCTTTCCTCCTGCCGTTGATTCAACCTCTATAGCATCTCAGCTCTTTATCCTCTTGGCTCTTCCTCCCTTTTTTCTTTTTGTTCTCGATATTATTTTGTTCTTCTGAAGACATCTTATCACCATTGCTTCAATCATCGATTAAAATTTTTGTATAGTCTAAACTCAAATCTTATTTAGTGTAGTATTATAGTAGCTGTCCTATCAACTCTATGATATTCCAAAATCCTTTATTCGTGTACCTGAGAACTTCATTCGTTGTGCATTTTGATAAAAAATCATTTGGTAAAAGATTGAGGTTCAATTAAATTAGGTTAAAGAAGCTGTATTGCAGATCATAATACTGCTGCTGAATAACTGTATGCATTTACATAATATCCCAAAACGAATAGAAACAGGGTTAAATAGCCTTAAATTTGATCATCCAAAATTGTAGCTGCTTTGGTCTTTTAGATTAGAAAAGTGGAAGCAATTGTGAGGAAAAACTACCCTTCGAGTGGTTGTAAAAGTTGAAAGCATTATTATTGAGTGGTGGTATATTTTCTAGCAAGGAATTGGATACCAGAGAATATGATTGACAGAAGTGTATTGACTGATGGGATACTTGCATTGGCAAATTATTTCAAAGAACATGGATTTACCCCACCGATTAGTATCGAAGTCGATAAATTGGCGTTTCAGAAGATTCTAGCAGAATCTGCAGAATTATATAATATTGATAGCAAAAAAGCGATTACCGAACACGAATTTTCAATATCTGAAGTAATTTCAATTAAAGAAGGCTAGCAAATTCAAAACCAGTATAGCATTGGTATAATAACCTGAACCCGTTCATAACGACCAAGGTAGTTCCAGTGGCATCAGTCGAAGAACAGAAGTTACTGGTTTTATGATCGAACGACGAAATTAACAGAAATCGAGCATTAGGCCGCCTAATTATATATATTTCAAACTTCTCTCTAGTCTTTAGAGGCTGCTAAAAATAGTCCACACAAAAATGTGTAAGGTAGCCTGTCGTTTATCTCTTTAGTTTCGCTATTCTAGTTTTATCTTCTTTGTCTTGATGTTTCTACTGCAGAAAAACCTGTTGTAGCTATCTCATTTGAAGCTTCGTTAAAGACTTTGGCTCGCATTTATGCCCAATCTGGAAAACTCCTTAGAATTGTCTTTTGTTTGCTGCAACGCCGTACTGAATAATTCCATATTTGCAGAGACTGCGTTATTTGTTAGTCTGGTAACTGATATCACATTGTCTGCAAAACTGCTAATTACAGTTCCATATGTCTCAGCAATTCCTTTTGGAGATATCGACCAATAATTCCAAAATCTACTATTTGCGTTTTCTATAAATGGAGTCCATACTGATTGATAAATGCTAATAATCTCTTTTTGTGATTCTATGTAGTTATCTGCAATTTCTCTTGTAGTTTGAATGGTTTGTTCTTGTATGTCACCAAGTCTTTGTGTATATTGAGGAATATCTCTTGCGGCTTCTCTAGTTGCGACTTTAATTTCATCTTTTGTTTCATCTAATGCCTTGTTGACAGCTTGCTGTTGTTCTCTTTGTATTTGTGATGGAGATGGTACATGATGTGTTCTCGTCTTCTTTACGATCTTTTCTGGTTGATGTTGACATTACAATATAACTAGACAACCATGGTATATAAACCATGGTATATGTTACCTTTAAATACCATAATAAACCGCCATCTTACAACAAGTGAGGTAAAAATTAGAACAGCGAACCCGTTTGTCTACCATTTTACTGCTTAGAATCATATTGGCTTAATATGGTAATAAATACCTTTTATCACCAAAGTTTATATATTATAGAATGCAATACAAAGACATGTCTAAAGACAGCAACTCGCCATCCCATGGTGCTGATATCCTCTATGAAACGATAAATCAAAGCGTTACTAAAGTAGTAGATGAAGTAGCAAAAGCTCAACCTCAGTATTCACAATCTGTATCCAATCTTCAACTTGATTATATCCAGGCTGTGAAAAATACAGTTCAAAATACGATGGCAGCTCAAAAACACCTAGCTGAAGCTAGAGGTTTTAGCCTAAACTTACCCTTTGCAGGTCAATATGCAGAGCAACTGAGCAATCAATCAAATGAAATAGCAAACAATATTGTAAAAGCAGTTCAGATGAACAACCAAGTTGCTGTTAACAGTTTGGATGCAGCAAGAGATAACATTAGAATATACACCAAGACAACAGACGCAATATTGCAATTCAATAGCAACGTAGCAAGAGCATGGACTTCATTCTTCTCTGTTCCTCAACAACAGTTCTTCAGACCATGACCATAACCTATTTTTGTTGACCGTAAAGTCTTTTCTTCACTATTCTATTTTAAATTGTATAGAAGATAAAAAGGATTAGGCTCTCTACGCCTTAGCATAAAAGCCTGTTTTTCTTTCATAAATCTGTCCATTTTGCATTGCCTTTTTAATGTAAACTGTAGCTTCATCTTCGGTAAACTTGCCTGTTTTTACCAATTCATACACAAAATTCTTTTCCTCAACGTCATTTTTGTCTTCTCCAGACAACCCGTGAAACACATCCATAAAGACCTTCAGTTTTGAAACTTCGCTGTGAGGTTTTCCATGGAGGACGCCAAGATCAACTTTTCCAGTATTAACATCCACTCCGGCAGTTTCTAGCATTCGTTGGATAAGATATATTGCACGTTCTGCGTCGTCTGTTTCCACCTTATCCTTTATTAACAATCTCGCGCGAGCAGTAGCAAGTCTGACCAAACCCTCAAGCTGCCCGTGGGGTAACCGTAATCATCCCTTCCGACTCGACATTCCTCATCTTCATATAATAATTTCTAATCAGGTTAATGGCTTCAGTTGTTAATTTCGGTTCGAGTTGTTTTGAGAATGCAAGGTATTTGCTAAAAAGATCAATATCTATAACAGGCTGAGCTGCGTGCTCGCTGTCTCGATGGATTTCTAAAATATGGCTTGCAATTCGACTGTCTTTTTCTTTTTCAGGTGTATCTCTTACGACATAGACGAGGTCAAATCGAGTTAAGAGTGGAACCGGCAAATTAACATTTTCAGTTATATTCTTAAAGGGATCGTATTTACCGTACAAAGGGTTTGCTGCTGACAAAATTGAAGTTCTTGCATTCAGAGTAGCTACGATGCCTCCCTTTGCTACTGAGCAGGTCTGTTGTTCCATCACCTCATGTAATGCTGAACGATCTTCCGGCTTTAATTTGTCGAACTCATCAATGCATACCAATCCTTGATCACCTAACACTACGGCTCCAGCTTCGAGCATCATAATACCGATCTTATCTCTTATCACGGCAGCAGTCAGACCCGCAGCCGTAGAACCTCGGCCTGAAGTATAGAGTCCTCTTGGAGCAATTTTAGCCGCAAATTTTAACATTTCTGATTTGGCAGTACCCGGGTCGCCTACCAAAAGTACATTAATGTCTCCCCTTCGTGTTGAACCATCCCCTAATCTTTTTGTTACAGAACCTACAATCAACAAAAGTATTGCTTCCTTGATTACCTCATGGCCATACACATGGGGTGCGAATGAAGCGATTAGTTTATCGTAGGCATCTGGCTTTCCAGCAATAGATAAAATATTCTTTTCATCTTCAGCACTTATGGCTATTCTCTCAACTGTCCTAGTATCCTTGTTACCGGCTCTTCCTCCAAGATATTCAATATTATTTCCTTCCATTCGCAATTTGAAAAGGCTCGTTTTTACCTGAGGAGCGAGCTGTTCTTGTTCTATTCGTACAACCCCTGTCAACATCACTCTATCTCCTGGACGACATTGGTCAACTAGATCTCCCATCACTGTAACTTCGACGTAATGCGGAAGCTGTCCTGCGGGAAGGTCCTCCGGTAGTTCTTGGAGCCTAACCATTTGAAAATCAGTGAAGGAGCTGTTTTCCGGATCCATATCTAGATCTTTTTCTGAACAGTTTATGCATCTAGGAGGTCTCTTTAAAACCAATCCTTTCAGTTGAGCCTCATTTAGTGTATTACAATTCAAACAACGATAGCCTATTTTCTTTGCTAGAGGCTTTACTTCGGAAGACCTGACCACCATACCTGAGACGCCAATCAACTTATCTATTATTTCCGCATTAATGTCTCGCAGACCCTTTTGTACAGTATAATTTCCGATTCTTACTCTGACCTTATCGCGTATCTCCTCTGCATAATCTGGATGTATTTCTTTGAGAATGGATAATACTGCTCCGTTAAAGGCTTCAAACATTTCATCGGGATTGTGGGTGATCTGCTTGGCTAGATCTGGACTGAAGCTGTCAAAGTCAATATAATCTATTGTAAGGGAAACAGAATTGGAAGCCATCATATGGTTAATTCTGTCAAAGTATCTGTATTTCCCTCCTCTATCCTTGAAAGCGCGAAGAAAAGTTTCCAGATCGTTTATTAAAGCTGCAATAGTCTGCTGCTCAGCCAACCTTTTTTAGCACCCGATTTTTGAAAAGCATAGACGACCGGTGAATAAGTGTATAGAGTTCATTTTCCTCAGCCGACAGCTTTTCTTCTAACTGTGCCGAGAGAGGAGAAGCTGCTGCCAGCTTGACAATCTTTTCTAGCCTAGAGGTTACAAAGGAGTTTAATGAGACTAACATATTTTCTTTTTCTCTCTCTTTCAAACCCTCAAAATAATCGTTTACTCTTATATAGAAATCTGGATCTAAAGTGGATAGATCATGAGGTTTTGCTATTCTCTCACGATTAAATGCCCTGGAAATGTAAGTGGAAATGTCGTGGTCTTGGGTTTCTATGTCCTCACGCTCTAATAGTATCTTTGCCATCCACCTAGGAATCGATGATATATCACCCTCTTTAGCATCCAAGGCCAAGCCGTCTACGGTGGCTTTTACATCTCTTTTATAGCTCACCCTAATATCTTCCATCATGTACTCAATATAGTGAACTCCTTGGCTCGTGTCTATCTTGTTTTCTAAAGATGGGAGACCAGTCTTCATATAGTTGCTTTCTAATACGAAGCTACCTAATTAATTATATCTTTTGCAAGGATAGCTTTTCTTAACAGTCTAGCTACGCCTATTGAATTAAGAACTGGAGCTCCTTCTGAAGCTTGAGAGCAAACTTTCATAAATAGACTGTCCTTAGTGTGATTTAACCACAGTTCTAACTTCTTTATAACAGTTGTCAACCTCCACATTTTCTACTCCCTATACTCTGATCACAACTTACGGAGCAAACTTACAATCAAACATTTTAGGACGAGTTGAGTGAACTGAACGCAAATATTTGTTTGAGGCAACATGCTTGAATCTTAACCTTTTTCTTCCTCTTAACCACAAACCGAGGTGTTATCGGGAGTGTATGATGTATTTTTAAAATCTATAAATAATTAAAATCTATAAATGGTGAACACAATCAAGTTCTATTATCTATTGACAATATAGGCAACTACTAAACATTATTATGACTTATGTTACTTTTTCTCAGATGTTCTTGCGTATATGCCTTCCGTAAACAATGACTTATCTAATTTGATGTGGGTAGAGAAATATCGTCCTACAACATTGAAGGAGATAATCAATCAACGTGATATCGTCAACGGGCTAAGCAATTTTTCAAAAAATCCTGATGAAATTCCTCATCTGCTTTTTTCTGGCCCTGCCGGGGTCGGTAAGACTACTACCGCTCTCTGTCTTGCTAAAGAATTGCTCGGAGAATCTTGGCAGACAGATACCCTTGAATTGAATGCGTCCGACGAAAGGGGAATTAAAATGGTCCGTGAAAGAGTAAAAGAGTTTGCTGCAGTGATGAAGCTCCCGACCGACAAGGACAATAAAAAAATGTTTAGGATAATCATACTGGACGAGGCTGACGAGATGACATCCGAGGCTCAAACGGCTTTGAGAAGAATAATTGAAGATAGCTCTCGGACCACTCGATTTATCATCATTTGTAACTATCTTTCACAGATAATAGAACCTATTCAGAGCAGATGCGTGGTATTCAAATTTAAACGGCTTTCAAGAGAAGATATTTCAGAATATTTAAGATTCGTCTGCGAAAGACAAGGAGTAAAATATGAAGAAAAAGCTTTTTCATCAATATATGATGCAACGTTAGGAGATCTACGTCATTCTATTAACATACTGCAGGCTGCAGCAGGCTTGGGTTCAGTTTCATCCACTAACGTAATGGCATCAATCGGCTTATCAGGAAAAGTAAGAGTCAAGGAAATTATCAAATTAGCACTTATTGGAAAGTTCCACGATGCCCGCATTAAACTACTCGAACTAATGCAAGTATACGGAATGTCAGAGAGTGATTTCCTTAGATACGCTAACCAAGAGGCTTACGATTTGAAGTTAGACCGCCCAGATGAATTTGCCGCTTTGATGGCAGAGTATGACTACCGGTTAGTTACGGGTGCCCACCCAGAAATACAGTTGGTGTCGCTACTTGCCCAATTAGGCAAGCTTGGTCACAATCTAAAGTAAACTATCATCATCACTGATATCTCAGGCTATTTCTGCAAACTGGCTAATATTCTTCTTCAAATTCCTCATCTGAACCTTCTTCTTCTACCTCTTCAAAATCTTCCTCAAATTCCTCTCTTTCCTCAGCACTTTTATAGGGAAGATCTGCCTCACCTGGAGCTCCGCAGACAGGACATTTAAATTCGATTGTCTGACCTTCCAGGTCTAATAGAAATTCCTTTGAGAATATCTCATCACATTTCGAGCAAACAAGGGTAGCTTGAATATTATCTTGACTAAATTTATGCGACTGTATCCTGAAGATAGTACCTGCCATTCTTCTGACCTATTGGAAATAGTCTTTTTTATAAGCCTTTGTCACGAAGATGGTCTTGATTCTCTACATATATTTCTGCCGGAAGATTATACCTTGCAGTTCTAACCTAACCTCTCGCAGTTGCCACCTTAGCCGAGTAAATAGTATAAAATATCTAAACTTGAGACCAAAGTATTATCCTACAGTCAAAAAGAATGCATCTCCGGCTTGGCATAAATTAGTGCAAGAACGTGATCTCGAAGCTGTTTTTGTTCCTCCATAATCCCGCGATGACACTCAGTAATAATTAGGCTATCATTCTTGACCCCACGCATTTTCATACAAAGATGTTCAGCTTCTGCGATCACAAGAACTCCCCTTATCTCCTTCCTCATTATTTCATCCGCTATTTGTTTTGTGAGCCTCTCTTGTATTTGCATTCGTCTAGCGTATTTTTCGACTAGACGGGCCAATTTTGAAATACCAAATACCTTGCCAGATGGAACATATGCTATGTGTATTTTTCCATAAAAAGGAAGCATATGATGTTCGCACATACTATAAAACTCAATATTCTTTGCAACGATAGCGTCTGTTTCCTCACTGAAACTTACATCAAGTTCAGCGTTCATTGTATAGCCACCGAATATTTCTTGAAACATTTCAGCCATACGAGCAGGTGTTTGAATTAAACCCTCTCGGTCTGGATTTTCCCCCAATTCGATCAGAAGTAGTCTTAGAAGTTTTTCAATGCGTTTCGTGTTTTTATTATTAGCAGTTCTTGTCAAAGTGTATTCATCTGACCCCTATCAGTTTATGCAATTGTGGTACTATTCTTACCTCTTCATATACTGGATAAACACAGTCATAAAAATTGAGTAGTTTCTCAATAGTCGGCTCGGCTATCCCGTAGCTTGGTTGGATGACAAATCCCATTATATCGCTGGGTTTCACACTTTCAAAAATCTCCCTCACCAATTTCCTGAACTCACTTATGTTAGTTATGTTGGTGACCACTACCTTAACAAAAGTACTTTTATGTTCTGAGACTGCCAATTTGAGGCATCTAAATTCGTTGTGTAACAAATTGTCGTAACCCGTGTGATCAATAACTTTGGAATCACTCATTTTGAACTCTATTTTGCAGATGTCTATGTGGGGAAGCACCTTTGCAAACCTTAAAGAATCAAAGCAAGACGATTCGATATAAGTTCTCAAACCCTTCGTTTGTTTCATGAATTTAGCAAGAGTAGCAACCGCCTCATATTGGAGTAGGGGCTCGCCCCCGGTAAAATTAATCTTGTAAGTATTCGGTTGAAGCTGTTTGATAATAAGATCCTTTACCTCATCAACAGAATAACTTAGGCCGCCACCCATTGGTAGTGCATAAGTGGTATCACACCAATGGCAACTGAGATGACATCCTGCCATTCTTACAAAGATAGTCTTAGTCCCAAAGAAAGGTCCTTCGCCCTCGATGCTAGTGAATATTTCACTCAGCTGGACTCTGTCGTTATTCATTTCTTGCATAATGTGTCTGATCCTCTATGCCTGCGTTCCTAATGGCGGCTTTCCTATTTATACACGATTCGCATGAGCCGCAATGCAAATAATTTCCTTTGATTTTAATGCCATTAGAGTAGCAACTCCACGTATCAAATACTTTGTCGCCCAATATTGAATATCCTATCTTCAAGAGTTCGGTTTTGCTCATCCCTTGAACTACCGGTGCCCATACTGTTACTTTTTGTCTCATCCCTAGTTCGATACCGTCCTCTTCTGCTAGATTCAGGTACTGCAGTGACTGATCTAATAAACTCAGGACGGCAGTCTGGATAGTGGTTATCACCCTCATGTGCACCATACGCCACTACCGTCGCGTTTAGGCTCATAGCCCATGCAGAGGCTATCGTAATAAAGACAACATTTCTTATTGGGACTACAATGCTATAATTAAAACTCCCCGGCAACGTTTGTTTAGTGTCAGTGAGTACGTTTGTGTCGGAGTAGAGTTCCTTCATAAATCCAATATCTATTGTGCGGTGATCCTTTACCTTCAAAATTCTTGCAAATTGTTTTGCAGCATGAATTTCATTTCTCGCCCTTTGTCCGTAGATATAACTGAGAAAATATAGGGTACAATTTTTTTCTTTTCTCAAGTAAGCTGCAGTACAAACCGAATCGAGACCTCCACTTACAATACAAACTACATTAGATGTCGCAGTTATCTCTACAGGGTCAAGGCTATTATTATTAGCAAATGGCAAGGTTTAGTTTAGATTGTTTATATTGTGGTATATATTTACCCCTAAAACTTTGCCAACGCTAATCTTGTTTTGTTCACACACTTCTATGCCTACGGAAAATCCATTGACAACATTCTCCCCTTTGCTAGACACTTGTCCTTATTCATTGTGACATTGTGACCAATTCCATATTTTTCAATGTTTTAAGGCAGTTTGTTCAAGAGAATATCCTAAAACCAATGACATTGCTTTTGTACAAGGCGCGTAAGTAATCTCCGACATCGAATACAAGGCTACATAAGAGTACTGAAAGTTGACTGAGGCATGCAACACATTCAAGTCAAATATAATAACATTAAGAATATTATTGTCTAGTGCTATTTACTAAATATGGCAATGAAAGGGAGTATAAATGACTTCACTAAATCAGGATTTTCTCGGTTACTAAAACCATTTGAGAATTCAACTGGTGACATAATGAAGATAACTAGGGCATTTAGTATAGCGATAAAGGTTCATTCGGGGCAGTTTAAAAGGGGAAATAAGATGGAACCTTACATCAACCATCCCATTCGAGTCGCACTTATTTTGACGGAAGAGCTACACGAGTATGATATTGACCTTGTTTGTGCAGCTATTTTGCACGATACTTTGGAGATAAATGCTGAAACCATTAGCAATAGGCCCGAAAATAATACCGCCGGTAGCAGAGCCTTGTTAGAAGAGCGACTAAAGAACGAATTTGGAGAACGGGTCTTTAGTATAGTAAACACGGTAGCAAGACCATCGGCAAAAAATGAAGAGAAAGAAAAAATATTGGGAGAATATTTTAGGAATATAGCAAGAGGTTCAGAAGATGTACGATATATTAAATTAGCAGATCGCCTGGACAATATTAGAAGCCTGAAAAATGCCATGCAGAAGGATAAAGTATTGCGTTACAAGGAGGAGACCCAAAAATATGTTGTCCCAATAGCAGAAAAAACAGACGAAAAGTTTGTCTTCAAGTTATCTGTTGCTCTATATGAACTTAAATGAAGAGATTTTACAACTTTTTTGTATCTTTTATTTCGCATACACCATTTTTATTTTTCTTATGACTTCTCCGGTGTACGAGACAGCCAATTAGTCTATGTTCGGTACATCCGCAAATAATGCACCTTTTATCTTTCTTGAAGTTACTAGTCACCGATATTAGCTCCTTTATTCGCTTGGTTCAAGAGGATAGGGTCATCTGCTAAAATCTCCATATATGAAACACTTATCCGAGAAACATATTTAGAAACCATTTCAATCTGGTCGTCATTGATCGTCATAGAGCTGCATTAATGCAATCGATGCTTACTTATACTGGAGCAAATCCATGATAATATGGTATTTGCATAAATTCTTCTTTAGGAGCCATTTCAGCTAATGATATCAGGTTTCCTTCAGGATCCTCTATGATCGCGTGCTTCCCAAATGATTCATTTTTCAGATTCTTGTAAAATTTGACATTTTTCTTGCTTAATTCACTGCATACAGATTCTAAATCACCGACATTGAATCCTATCAACATATTGCCACTTTTTGTAATTCTACCACTTGTTTGTTGCTCATCACTTCTTGTCTTCTTTTTGACAGGATGCAATGCCAAAACCGTACCCTGTTTCAAAAACTCCACCCAATCCTCTGACTCCTGCTTCTTTTCCATTCCTAAAACGTTGCTATAAAAATCGATCGATTTCTTCATATCTTGTACTAAAAGTATAATAGCGTTTATTCGACTGAACATTCAGACCCCATACAACTATAGGCATGTTAGGTATAAATACCCTAACATAGAATGAGATAATTTTAAATTCGTTTGAATTTCACTACCATTGAACTATGCCATGGCTTCGCTCTTACTTTTTGTCTACACTCAGGACATCTTAGCCAGAATCTCTATTCTAATGAAGAACCAAAACAAACCATATTCAAGTCATTTTGCTGATTATAGCGTCATACTCATGCTCAATTGCGTTTAACAAAATATTGCCATCAATTTGCCCATCCGATTTCATCATCGCAATGGCTGAAATGCCACCTGCACCTACACCTTCTTTTACAAAACCCCTAGCAAAAGACTGTAAACCGGGGTGTGATGAATGCCCTAGATGCAAATCTGATGCATAAATACGAATGTCAGTCGATATGGCATTGACGAGACTTGTAAGATTTGAAGATTTATCGTCTGCCACATAAATTGTAGTACCAATAGATATTCTCTCTAGTGAACGATCCAGCGATTTCAAAAGGGCAAGTATGGACGACATTTGAGTTCCTCCTGCCAACATCACATGACTGGCATTTGAATTAGAGTTAATCACTCCATCGACTATTCCAGCCACCGACGGTATCATCGGATCACCTAGGAGGGAGATGGCTGCAAAGGGATCACCTCGCAGACCCCCAAATGAGATATTCGCTCGTTTCATGCCTTCTAAAACTATTTTGTTTTTTAGATCGTGAGGATTGTGTGGCATGCTACTACTAGTTTTGTATCTAGCATCTACTCCAAGAGCAGTTAGCACTCCTAGCGCAGTTGTGGTCCCCCCCGGTATGCTTTCGCCAATTATTACCATACTGTTAGTTTTGCCAAGCTGTTTTCCAAGGATTGATCCATAATCAAATGCCTGTTTGACCTCATTGATATCTAGCGCTGTTCCGAACTGTATATTCTTGCCAAAGGGTATGCTTAATGAGATATGAGGAATCGATGGCTTTACTTTTGCACCTGCATCAACCACCAAAAATGGAATATTTGATAACTTGAAGAGCAGCTCGTGTGATTATAGCCGGCGTCGGTTTACCATCTGGAGTTATGGGGAGTTCATCAATACATTTACAACGACCATAATACAGGAATTCAGCGTCTGCTGGAGACGTGTATTTCAATAATGACGGATTGGCACCTGCGACTGTGATGCCTGGAATTTCGCAGGTTGCAGTGTATGAAATTACACAGAGGAAAATTGGACTCTGCACAGGCAGCGATGCTAAATCACTTAATGCCGATGACGATGGTGGAGCATTTACAGATAGAATATCTTGAAATTTTGATTGGAACACTTAGTATTGCCAAACAATGATTATGATAAATATATTATTTTTTATTATTCCGCAACCCATTCCCGGCTATTCACTTGAGTATATCGTAAATGGTATAATCATGACGACTCTCAGTTTGGAATCTGACCATCATGTCATGTCTTAACAAGGCAGCAACTCACCATCCCCCTTTTTGCCTTTTATGCATATAGAAGAATCTATCACATGGTTAGAATGGTTGACAAGTGCTGTCATTTATGGCATTTTATTGTCTACGGATGCAAGCCAAGCAAGTTTGAACAGGGATGCGATTGCTGGATCATTTGCTTAATATATTGGTGGGAAGGAAAAAAGGCATTACAGTGAGCAGATTCTTCGACCCCCATATTCACATGTATTCTCGAACTACTGATGATTATGATGCCATGTCTAAAGCTGGAATTGAAGTCATAGTTCAACCCTCGTTCTGGCTTGGCGCTCCGAGGAGATTTGTGGGAACGTTTGAAGACTATTGGGAGCATATGATAACATTTGAAACAAGCAGAGCTAAAGAATTTGGAATACAGCATTTTGTGTGCATCTCCGTAAACCCAAAAGAAGCTGCCGAAAGACCACTGGCCTTAGAAGCTTTGGATGCAATGGTTGGAAAGGGATATCTGGATAGAGAAAGAGTTGTTGCAATCGGAGAAATAGGTTACAATTTGATCAACGATTTGGAAGAGGAGATATTTACTAAACAAATGGACATAGCTTCAGACAAGAACATGCTTATGACAATCCATTTACCCCATAATAATAAACCAGAAGGAATGAGAAGAATTGAAAAAATATTAAATGCTGACAATGAGGATAGGTACAATCGATATAGGATACTTGTCGACCACAACGTGGAAGAGACAGTTGGGAAAACATTGGAGCTAGGATTGTGGGCTGGCCTGTCGGTTTATCCTTTCTCGAAACTCTCTCCCGAAAGGGCAATGAAAATAATAAAAAAGCACGGGACGGAAAGGATAATGGTTCACAGCGCTCGCTGATTGGGGAATATCGGATCCACTTAGTGTCCCATTGGTTGCCAGAGAGATGAGAAAATCGGGTGATTTTGATACTAAGGATATCGAGAATGTTACTCTGTATAATCCCTATGAATTCTTTAAAGGATCACCCAAATTTACGTGGAGGCCTTAGAGAGTCGTATTAATTGGGTTTAAAGGAGAAATCAAACTGGTAACCATGGCCCATGGTGCTGTGCACTTAGGCACTTAGGTTAACCATTCTTGTTCGATCGTTTTGTTAACGATACTTTAATTTCTTCTTTTCTTGATTTCTAGCAACAACACTTGAAAAATGATGCCATAATGACCAAACCCTATCTTCTCATATTATTTTATCATGCCCATCCTTTTTTCATTGCTTAAGAGGGTGAATCTCCTGCTTCGGTTTATTGGGAGCACTTCTGTCCATCCAAGAGAGATCCCCATATTGAAAATGATCAGTAACCAAATGTCTTTGCCTATCTCCAAAACTTTCGAAATGCCTGTTACATGCTGGACATTCATATGCAGAAGGAAGATGGTATGAGGATTTAGGCATGCTCATATTGTTAACTATTTAATATAATAGGGTAATCTTATAGATTAATGTATCTAAGTGCTTTATGGGACTACTCTACCCGCCTATTAGTATCCTGCTGTAGACCTGGCTCAGATTAGGTTTTTAATTATACACATGACCACGATTGAGAACACGCCTATTGTTAGGGCTAAAGGTTTACTTTGAGCGTCTAAGTAGCGAATGTAAAACTGGCGGGCACCAGAATGAAGCCCGATTATCATTACAAGTTCTTGAATAGCCAAATTTATTTTCTTATTACAATTTTGCACGACCTGAGGGAACTAATCTATATATAGTCACCATCATCATGTTGAAGCAGACGTCTCATATGGTTGCTCATACTTATGATAATTCTATGGCGTGAAGGGTGGTTAAAGCCATTATCTGACCTTGACGTTGGAGGGGATCTATGCAACCTGTGTAAGCTAGTGTTTCGAGATTTGGAATTTGTAACTTCTTGTGAATTTTGTGAGATAGGGATCATGCATAATTCCTGTGCCGAGAAGCACATTTTGGATCAGCATAGAGAAGACCTTGAAAATAAAATAAAATTTCAGCGAGATAGGCGCCTGCATGATTTTCAATAGTAAATATTTCCTAATTGCAATCTAGGTGTCTCGAGACTATATTGATGCGGTGCATGATAACTCATAAAGTACCTAAAACTGTTTTCATTGTAATCCAGCTGATCTTGTTATTGCATATCGATAATCTCTTCTCATATCTAAGATATCATGTTGCTAAACATTTATACATCAAGAATTGTCCCCCTAGAATGGCATGGTGAATATTGAGTTCTGCTGATGAGGTTGACGCTGCTTTTTGCTTCTCTTGTGGGCATTC
This sequence comes from uncultured Nitrososphaerales archaeon, assembly GCA_963737815.1. GTDB lineage: Archaea > Thermoproteota > Nitrososphaeria > Nitrososphaerales > Nitrososphaeraceae > TH5893. The sequence goes on from CAVTUB010000004.1 coordinate 98,705, forward strand.
GATAGAATATCATAGCATCTCAAACAATAGTAGGGGGGAATGTTCATTCGAAGAGTGCGATTGCAGGAACTATCTTGACCAAGAAATAATCCCGCAGTTAGAAGATATAGACCACCCTTGAACCGGCGATTATCCTATATAGATACAATTTAAGACGAGATTCTATCCAAATTCTATTATGCTTACATAATTTATCGAAACTAGCAACATTGGTGAATTTTATCGCCGACGTTCATTAGGGTGGATCGATCCTTCTCCGATAATCAGAATTATGGCTCCAGCCTCCAAACCCTAATCTAATCATTTCACATCCCCTTCACATCTTATCAAACGGCGGATCTACCAAATTACTTTTATAGCATTAAAGGCAATTTTATATGAGTTACATGAGAAGGAAGTTCGCCGATAAGCCACCAATGATCGTAATTTCAGGCTCTTGTTTGAACTTTGACAATGAAAGACCCAAGATAATGGAATTTATAGGAGAACTTGAATGGGGAGCTCATACCAAATCAGATTGTGAAGTTTCCGCCAATGGAAAGGCTCTTGGTTGGGATTTTTTCCAGATTTACTTCGATCAGAATTTTGTAGAAAAATTGCTTGAAGTATATCCAGATATACAAAAAGAAGAAGGCCATATGATAGAGCAGGAATTTGTATTGTGGCTTTCTAAGCAGCTTAAGAAAAGAAAGCTAGAGTATTACCTCAAATTAGTAGATATCCCTTACCAAAGTACTGCTGGATTTAGGCTCAATCCCGACTATTATCGTGATGAAAAGGATCTAGCAGATCTTCGTTAATGATTGCAAGAGAAATTGAACGTCCAGATCACTTTGCCATAATCTCGTTTTCTAACTATCAACATCAACCAACACATCTAGCAGAAAAAATTCCTTTGTTCACTCGATAACTCGTACACTTGATTGAAAAATGTAAAGGATCAAAATTGTCATTCCAATAACGAGCCTGCATGAATTGACAATATTTTAACAAATTCACAAATTCTTTTTATCAATACATAATAGAATGGTGAATTGATACAGTTATTAGATATCATGTGTGGGTTATCATCAGATGAGCCGTAACCTAACCAAGATTACTGATGAGAATATTGTGAAGCTCTTCGAGGGGAAAAATTTTGCATTCTTAGCAACCATTAGGAAAGATGGTTCGCCACAGGTCACTCCCACTTGGGTAGACAGAGACAACGATTTTATTTTGATAAATACCGCAGAAGGAAGAATAAAACACAAGAACGTAGCAAGAGATCCGAGGGTGTCCATTTCTCTTGTCGATGAACAAAATCCCTATAGTATGGTTACTATTAGTGGTAGAGTTATAGAACAGACTACTCGAGGCGCAGAGGAGCACATCGATAAACTCGCAAAACGATACTTAAACACGGACAAGTATCCTAACCACTCTCCGAATATGAAAAGGGTAATTTTAAAAATCAAACCCGAAAAAATATTCTTTATACCACCAAGATATCAAGAATACCTCCATAAATAATCACGATAAGGAGATTAAAAAGAAAGAAATGAATCCCATGGAATGTCATTCTTCAAATTGTACTGCCTTCATATTCTATAGACATTTTGTATTTTAACAGCCTAACTTAAATAAGTAGTAAAATAAAAAAGACACCAAGGGAATTTTCAAAATCATGAAGTTTGGTCTCCAACACCCTAGTTTTTCAAACGATTACAACAATAATCATGATACTTCCCACATTACATGTTCACTCAAGAACTTGGCCACATCATGCTGAAAATACAGGTTTCGATTCATTTTGGGTTATGGACCACCTCCATCAAATATAGTAGTAGGAAACCCTCAGGAGCCGATGCTCAAAAGTTGGACAACCATATCCTTTTTGGCAGGAGTCACTTCAAAAATAAAATTAGGAACGCTGGTCTCAGGAGTTATATACAGGCATCCTTCAATACTTGCTAAAACAGCGGCGACACTGGATGTTTTAAGTAATGGTAGGCTGTTCATGGGAATAGGTGCGGCGTGGAATGAGGAAGAGTCCATGGCCTATGGCATTCCCTTTCCACCAACCAAAGATAGATTCTTGATGCTCGAAGAAGCTCTACAAATCATACATAGTATGTGGGATAAGGAGACAAAAAGCACTACGTTTAATGGGAGATTTTACAAATTGAAAAATGCATATTGCAACCCAAAACCTCTACAGGACCCTATGCCTCCGATTATGGTAGGGGGTAGTGGTGAACGGAAGACTTTGCAAATCGTAGCTAAATATGCTGACGCGTGCAATTTATTCGGATCTCCTAAGACAGTAAGAAGAAAACTGAGTATTTTGTCCGATCATTGCAAAAAGGCAAATAGGGACTATGACACCATTCTAAAAACAAAATTAACGCATATAATTATAGCAGATGATCAGAAAGAAGTCGAAAGACGAGTTAACAAACGCTTTGGGGGGGTTGAAGAAGAAGCACGTGAAGATTTCGCAATATATGGTACCCCGGAAAAGGTTCTTGATCAGATTTTATTATATGAGGAAATTGGCATAGATTATTTAATTGTCAACTTTGATTCAAATAGAGAAATGGAATCATTAAAGATATTTGCAAATAAAATTATAAGAAAAGCATAAGCAAAGTTTTTACCATCCACTCATATTTGTTAAACAGTTTCTATATGCAGAAACATGTTAAGCAATTCGACAGTAATACTAAGGAACATAAAAATCACCATAACGGTCTTTTTGTAGTCATGTCTATGACTATATTTTCTTAGTCTCTCTTGTCCTTATTAATTATATTTTGTTATGTAATACTTTAATAATAAATCAAACTAAGCCTTGTAATTGAAAAATATATTGAAGGGAAAAATAGTTGTGCATTCACATGAAAGTGCTATTCTTAGATCTAATCCGCTAAATGACCCTCATACTAGAGACATCATTGTGTATCTCCCCCCAGAATATTCGAGATCCTATTCGAAAGGGTATATCACGGTATTTGTCCTAGCTGGTTTTGGTGGAAACGGGAGTTCCATTCTAAACATTGATCCTCTAGGGGAGAACATCGAAAGCCGAATGAATAGATTAATCTCAGACGGCAAATGCGGTCCAATGATTCTGGTATTGGTCGACTGCTTTACACGATTTGGAGGAAATCAGTATATGAATTCGTCGGCAACTGGAAGGTACGAGGATTATATAACCCAGGAAATCGTTCCGTTTATCGATCAAAACTATAATACGTCGTCGCGTAGTGTGATGGGAAAGTCATCAGGAGGTTATGGTTCTCTCATGCTTGGCATGCGAAACCCCGAAATATTCCAAGGATTGGTAGACCATTCAGGAGATGCGGCTTTTGAATATTGCTACCTTCCTGACTTTCCAAAAGCGTTAGATGCGTTCAGGGCTGCTGACAATAGTCCTCGAAAATGGCTTCAGAAGTTCTGGAATAAACCAAATCGACACAGAAAGGAGGACGCCGCCGCCCTAAATGTGCTCGCAATGGCAGCCCATTATTCTCCGAACCCTTATTCACAAGAAATGGGTGTTGATTTGCCTTTTAAAGTCGATACAGGAGAATTTTTGGACGAAGTATGGAAGCGGTGGTTAGTCTGGGATCCGGCAAGGATAGTTAGCAAGTATAGGGAAAATTTAAGAAAGCTAAAACTCATATTCATCGATTGCGGAACTAAGGATGAGTTTAATCTTCAATGGGGCGCAAGAATTATCCATTCTGAACTTGAAAATGTTGGAATCAAACATTACTATGAGGAGTTCGAAGATGGTCACTCAAATATAAGCTACAGATATGACATCTCACTACCGAGGATTTACACTGAATTATCATAATCAACATTAGGGGAATTTTAGGAAAAAGCAGACAAGGGTGTTTGGAGTGAAAAAGGATGCTAAATTATCTTTAACAACAAATAAATGCTATGTCATTGCCGGAGATTACGATAACGTATCTCTGGAAGGGATTTAGTTATTGAGCCGCACTTGATAAGTTTCTCATCGTTCTGGGACTTAAAGGCCGGAGTAGGAGCTATTTTGTGCGTCGAAAGATTGACGCTAATTAGCCAGAATTGCTTACGAGTTGAGTGATAGTTATGATAATCATAACAATTTAGGGGCAAATAGGGAGCTGAGTCGTAGACAAGATTTGACAGTTAGAGCGAATTTCATGACCTTTTACTACACAGAATCTACGATGAATAAAAATGTGGAAAAGATGATAACGAATCTGAGGTGGAAGGAAAAGTATCTACAGTTTCAACAAAATGATTCAATTAGAAATCCCGCAATCTCACGCTGAAGGTAGTGGAGGTACCAAGGCAAATTTTCTACTAAAGAACCCATCCTCCCGGTGCCGTTGCTAAGAAAACCTCCTTTGGCGCCTAAGTTCTAGGCTATCCAAGGAAGTTGTCATTGTCATTGAACCTTTGATATACTGATTATCAGCAAATTCTAAGCATTGGAGTGAGTGAGATCAATGGGTCTACATCTCTAGAGATAATCAGACTTCTTTCTTTTAATATTTGTGAGGTATATTTTTCCACCAAGTCTACCTATCTCTGACTTTAAAGCATCGAGAATATCGTTATATCTTTTTTTGACTTTTTCTTTTTCTTTTCCCTTGGAAACAATTTGGATATTTAGTTTTGGTTTAATCTTGTGCTTGTTTGAAGTTTCGAGTCTGTATCCTCGTGGATGCGTTTTCAAGTATACAGCATCAACTGGATACGAATCAACTATACTAGACAAAGTTGGAGCAAGCACAGACTCGCTTATACCGATTGTTTCAAAGACAGATTCGGCAAAAAAGTAATCACCAATTGTTATCTTAAGTTGTGGCATTATCGTATTAGAAAATGTGGCTTTCATTTCTTTAGGAACGCCTGGTAGGCAGACTATCCTTGTTTTACTATTTGGATTATCGCTATTAGTATTATTAATAATTACAGAAGGAGCGCTACCCACAGGGTTTTGAATTGGAACTGAGCCTCGTGGAATTCTTGCCATTTTCAATCTGATATCATTTAATTCATAATTTCTTGTAGATGGATTTCGTGCATAGCTTTTTCTGAGCATCTCCAAAGCTTCGGAGTCAAGGACTAGCTCCTGTCCCAAGGCGGTGCTAAGACCTTGAAGGGTCTTATCATCGTATGTGGGTCCCAGTCCTCCGGATACAATGAGCCAATCAGGGCTTCTTTGAATGGACTCCTTTGCCGCTGCTGATATCTCACTGATACTATCCCCAACCGTTGTTATTCTCTTTACAAGGCCTCCAGCCTGAGTGATTTTGCTTGAAATCCACTGAGCATTTGTATTAGCAATAGTTCCTGAGAGCAATTCATTTCCAATAGATAATAATTCTATGTTAACTTTTATTGTTGCATCACTCGATTTTGGTATAGTTGCACCTGATGTCATCCTTTTACACGTTTGACACAATTAACGGGTTTTGCCCATATTTTTAGCCTTGTTATTGTCACCTATTGAATTTATTAGTACCTAAGAAACAATCCCATCATATCTGTACGGTCACTTTTGCGCTCTCGAATTCAATGTTTTGACATAAACTACAACCGGGAACTCATATGGAAATTATGAAAAATGTGGGAAAATTCAGATACCGACAAAAAATGGTAGAAGGTTATTTGCTTTTTCTTATTTGATATCCCGCTTTATTTATTCTTCCTCTTCTACTTGTGAGTTATCTGTTGGATCTGATTTAACTAATAGTTCTGAATTCTTCTGAAAAGTTAGTTGATTGATTTTAGCACTATTTGATGCACCACCTTCATAATTGTCATCATAGACTATATCTACGAACGATAACAAGCTTAGCACGATCGACTAACGCACTGACATTGTTTTGGTCTACAGATTGTTTAATTTGTACTAAGTTTGAGACATCGTTCTCAAAATTGCCACCGTAGGTATTCTATCGATAGGTAAATATTCTATAACTTAGGCGATAATGATCGCACCTCTGCAAAGAGCCTCGACGAAGTAGATGGCACGTAGGTTGCGGTAGTAGAATCCAAGGCAAAAGCACACCTCCCCATCGTCGTTATTATTAATCGATCTTTATGAGCAAGTACTAGAAAAAAAATCTGTTATCCTGGATTGACTTCGCTTAAGATTTCTGTATATTTTACTATTACTTCTCCACTCATTTCGTGACACTGATAATGAAGAGCACGCATACTCGTATGCTCTTTCAAGACTTTCAAAATCTCTTTTTACATTCGTGCTATCTTTAAGAGCCTGACGGACCCCCTCTCTGATCTGCCATACCCCTAAAGGCATAACATATTCTTCCGAACGAATTTCCCTTAAAACCACGGCCCCTGATTTTCGTTTCCGCTTAGATAGATGTTCTGTTACTGCCAACTTGGCCGCAAAGTAAGCCCCCGCAATAGAAGATGGATAATGATCCAACCCGTTCGCATCTTCAAAATCGACCGCTAGTCCAAGGCTACTAAAAGTATCAAGCCAAGCCTCTTGCATTTCAAAGCTCCATACTTGATCAGGTATCAATATTATGGAATAGTAATTACCGAGGTGAGAATATTTGTACACCTCAATACGGTCAATCGTAGCGTTAGTTTCAATATTCTTGACTAAATGAGAAGAGATTGTATCGTCAATAGCGGAAATACTCCATCGAGTAGGCACCAATCTCCTTTTTTTTGTTGTTCCAAGCATTCCTAGGCTAAATATGCGTTGTATTATACTCACGTCAATACCTTGCTCATATAGAGATAATATCGCATTACTAGCATGCAGGTCTTTATCGTAATAAGCGTCTTCTAATCTACGGTCTACTGAAATTGATGAAGATGTTCTGAAGGTTTTAAGAGTTGCAACAGGACCAAATGGTGCAGAATCTGTATTAAGCCCATTTTTTATTACTTGTTCAATATCTGCAATGGGTCTTTTCCCAAACGTTGCCTCGCTTTCAACCGGCTTGTTGGCCATTGCTAATTCTTGTAATGATTCAATATACCTTCCAGACGGCGTTTGAATATCAAAGTCCATGACTCCCCTTACTAGAGATAAACGATAACCTATGATTTCATAGAGAGTTTTGCCGAGCCACATTTCAGGCTTGTCCAAGATAGTAGTTTCACCATGGATTGGTGGAACCATTGGCCCGAGTCTTACCTTTGGATACCCATACCGCCCAACGAATACTGATGGAGGTGTTGCACCTGCTATTGAATCTAATGATAACTTAGATGAATTCAGGCTAAGAAACTGGATCCAATTATTCTCTAATCTTCGCTTAGTCCTGTTAACTCCTGTGTAGACAATAATAAATGTTCTATTTCCATTAGTATTTTAGGATATTGTCATCGGTTGCAGAGGAAAAAGTCTTATCTTCAAATTTTAATTGAAGCTTTGCATATCCGCAAGAATACGCATATCAAGGGAGAAATAAGTAGACACCGAATTTTAAAGCATGTACTTTGTTTAGGCCTAGCATTATAGTTGTACTATAGAAGCTGGGCGTTCTTCCACAGATAGTAAAGAGAGCCACATCGATAAGTCGTCCTATTAATGAAGTCATTGAACAAGAATTTAAGCGATATGAAAAAATACACTAGCAATAGATGCCCCTTGAAAGCTCCTGCGGGGAAATTTATTCTCAACAACCCAAAAATGCTTATAGGCAAAGTATCTGTACTATTTTTTCCATTGTGGTATGATTTAAGGTAGCTCAAGGGAGTAAATTGCTCTAAAGGGTTTACGATAAATCTTAAACTTACAAGCGATTACATCGTTCCCATTGGATATCCCAAGAGTTACACTTAAGATCTGTACCTGGACCTTGTTCCCGCTATTATTCTCTAATGATGGCGGTAGTATAAATATTCATGTTTTCTCCTGTACAACTAACGACCACACCTTCTAGATTGCACCCATACTTAGAGAAAGTTCAGTATTTTTGGACACAAAATACTCACGTTTTTTTTCTCTGGATAAGAGCATACGCGACTACGCAGTGCTGGCATTTAGGAGAACGACTCACTCACTTTCACGACAATAGGATTTCTGTACATTGGATTCTAGTGCTTCATTACTTGCCAAAAGATTTCTTAAGGTATTGGCTACATCAAACACGTAAGTATATTTAGTAAAAAATTGATTCTCAAGAGTCTGACATCATTTGTCTTGAGATCGAACTCATATAAAAGACATTCCCGCATTTGTATTCTCTCACTTTGCTATCTACTATCATATTACCCTGAAGGCCAAATCATGAATAGTTTGCAACAAGATACAAAGCCCATCTCACCATTTCTTTTTTAGAATGGGACTTGAATTGCAATTGATTCAGTTCATCTGGCAGTTCTGAATTCGTAATCTCTTTGTCGTGGTTAATCAAAGGATCAGGTTCGACTCTAGCGTTTAGTGTAGGAGGACGATACATTTATCCACTAAGCTAATAATAGAATTGTCCGAAATGGATACAAACCAAGCAACTAATATACTGAATTACTTGCAAAAACACTTAAGTTGTTCCGATATAGGCATGTCGATGGCTAGAGAGGTTATGCTTACCACAAGATCGGCCTGGATTAGCTCCTGAATACCGATTGATTTTAGAGTGTGTGTTACGTTATGTTCCTTAAGCTAAACTTATGAAATATAGAAGTAGGCTTGAAATAATTGCCAGTATGTTGCAAGTCGCAAGTAGTGGAGATGCTTCTAGAACTACTATTATGTATAAATCATTTATCTCCCATGCACAATTAAAAGAATTTCTTTCTTTTTTGATGCAGAAAGGTCTCATATTAGAATATCATAAGGAAGGAGGAAAGTCTCACAGGGAAGAAAGAACCCTACTCTACAAGACAACAGAAAAAGGAATTTATCTGTTGCATCTTTATAATGAAATGAATGACTTGCTAGGTCTAGAAAAAAATGAAGTATAATATATCAGCATCATAATATCCCTCCAATAAGTGATTATTTATAGTCTACAAGGCTCGATCCATACAACGTTCAAGTGTTCAAATCAATACAAATCAAAATCATGTTTCACTAGCTAAGAGTTAAGTAATAAGCTAAACATATCGTGGAGATAACGTGCTGAATTGGTTCAATCTATCTATTAACTAATGCAGATTTTCCTAATCCTATACTTTTTCCGGTCAAAACCATAGTCACTTTATTATTTCCTTGTTTATTCTAGTCTTGGACATCTTTAATGAGATGATAATGCACACCAATGCTCCGAGATATAACCCTGCCCCCACCAGCAAATTTCCGCTAAATCCAATAAGCATAGAAAATATAGCAGTCAAAACTGTTCCAATTACCGAGGCAATCACGTTAACACCCCATAAGAGCGTAACATCCTCATGTCGGTTCTCTGGTTCTCGTTGTTTTTCTGTCTGTTTTTGTGCATGCAACGAAGACATTCTGATAATAGAAGGAAATTGGAAACCCATCAGCACACCGGCTGGGGCTAAGAGACCAAAAGTTAACCCAATTCGGTAGTGTATTTGTAAGGCTATGTTAGAGCTAATGATCTCCTGTAGGAAAATGTAATAAATTATTATTATTGTAAGCAATAAGGGTATAGAAACAATCATGCCTTTGTGAGGGCTTGTTCTAAAGATCTTCCCACTCAAATAAGCACCCACTCCACTAGAAACCAGAATGGAAAACAGTATGACTGTCAAGGCCATTATTGGAGTTCCCAACAACAGAAGGAATTTCTGGATAAATGTTATTTCTATAACCATAAAGCCGAGCCCGATAAATATCACAAAGAGTACTAGTAACCAAGAGAAAGACGAGGAAGCTAGAGGCACCTTGTATCTTCTTGAATAATACATTAGCAGCAGAGCAAGCACACCGGAGACAGATAAGACTGTTACCAAAAGAATAATCATTTGGGCTGGAATCTTTTCTCTTGCGAAAAAGAATGGAGAGTCATCAGTTGGCGGTTTCAATTTGAATATAGCTTCGATGTTTTCGTTATCGGCATCTTGTCCTTTCAATAGTTGTTCTTGTTTCAGTTCAGAATAGCTACTATCCATGAGTAACTTATCATAAGGCGGTTGTGTATATACCCCCGGTATTGCAAATACTCTAGCACTATTTTCTTTAGTTCTTTCGTTTACTAAATTAATTTCTGAATTGGTAAATGGCTTATTTTTTAGCATTACTAGCACAGGATATATTGTTCGATTATCATTGGCTCCAAAATATAGACCCGGGCGATCTTCAACAATCATCATTTGTTTACTTATTTCTTGGGTACTTTTTCCCGTTTCTTGACGAAGAGATTCTATAAGTAGCGGCATAAGTCTTGGTAACTCAATATTCCATCTAACCATCACTAACATGCCATTATCCTTATCCAAATGTTGCAGATATTGTCTAAATGCTTCTACTGTATACAGGTAATTTTCTGACAGAGCGTATCCGCCAGCAAGCTGTGCAGCCCAAGAGTCAACGAGTTTTATTGTTATCATATCATATTTTGAATCACTGGAGCTGATAAATCGTCTTCCATCGTCGATAAAGACATCTACTTCCTTACGTTCATATAGGTTCCCGGCAGATTTACCAAACTCCTTTGCCTTTGATATTATTAATGGATTTAGTTCTACGGCAGTAATATTCTCTGAACCACCTGCTAAGGCAATCAGAACATCCTCGCCTCCCCCACTACCGATAACTAGAGTATTGTTTGCTCTCAATAGTTCATAAGGCAAATAGTCCATATACTGCCTTACCCAAGAAATATCGTTAGAGGATCCATTCCATCTGAATACAGGGGTATCAGCATCTGCATCAATAACTATGGACGCTAATGCTCTGGATCTTCCGGTGTTTTCAGTGCTGTTATTAAGTGATGCATCCTCGGCATTAATATTATGGTGAGTCTGCCTTGTGACATCAATTCTTGAAAAAGAATTCCATTGGGTAGATAGATGTTGGAATTCTGATGGCTTGGCTAACTGATAATACAAACCTTTGCTAATTCCAGGTTCTATTGCAAGTACGTTGGAATCAATGTTGATTGCTAGCAGGATCGCGGCGGCCCCCAGGCAGATCATTCCATAAATCTTTACTTTGTTTTCGATTGAGACTATTGTATTCTTATCAGAATTATTTGAATTCTTTCTAAACAGATTCGGTTGTTTAACCAACAACAATGAAGCAGCGATAGAAGGTCCAAGAACAATGAGAGATATCGAAAGCAATACAGACTCCGCACCCAATACTTGAATAATAGGATCGAGCACGAGGGCAGCTGCACCTGCTCCTAAGAGATCAATAAAGTATAGCTTGCTTATTTCTTTAGGCATACTCAAGTATATCATAGCTACTGAGACACCTGCGAAAAAGAAAGGAATAGACGAGGAAAGGTAGAAAACATAAATGAATGATGGGTTGGATGGTACAAATTGTCCTATAACTAAAAGTACCACCGGAATCGAAATTGCAAATGCCATTGTATACTGAAGCACTCTTGAAGGCAGATTTTCTTTGTTCAACTTATTCTTTAGTATGTGCACCACTAAAGATCCGATCCCCAGCCCAAAAAATGCAATAGAGATAACCATAAAAGCGTAGTCGTACCACAGAATAATTGAAAAAAGCCTAGTAAGTGTCAGTTCAAGCAGTAATACGCTTAGAGATACCATGAAAAGTATAATCATAAGAAAGGCAAAAAACGATGATTGCACTTGAATACCATAAATTATATTTCATATAGTTCTTTCCCAGAACCTATTTTAGTTCAACATTACAATATAATCAGAGTACAGAAAATATGAAATTGGCAATAGCATCCCTGATTATTTGGCGCAAATAGGTATGACCTGGATGAACGAAAAAATGGACGACTCATTTTAATTTAGTCTATCGACAAAGCACTTGGCAGTGCGTGGGCATAGATTATTAAAAGGATTGTATAAGGCACGTTGACTTTTATATGACATATTTTAAAAGAAAACTGTAAGTTCATCTGTCTTCTTCTCCTTCACCTTCACTACCAGCGAAATCAAAGTTCTCTGACCTTAAAATAGACATCAACCCCTCATCCTGGCTATCCCCATACCATCGAACGTCGATTGGTTATCTGACCAAAATGCTTCTCTTTTATCATGGAATTGGTGTCCTTATTATGGTTATAGGAACCTTCATAATTGAACATATTGTTCCAGAGTATCAAGAGGCTTCAGTTCCGCTTTCCATTATTTCTGTATTGGCTGCCGGACCAATCGAGGAAATTTTGTTCTTCGGTTTGCCTTTTTACGTTCTCGGACACCATCTAATAGTCTTGGCAGGGGGAATAGTATGGGTAATGTTGCATATCTTAAATACAGACACGCTTGAATTGGCACTCTTTCTTATGCCAACTGGTTATTTGTATTACCCTCACTTTTCTTCAGTCTTAGAACGTGGATTAGCGGTAAGGGCTGGTTCGCAATACTTACACATTCTGCATGGAACGGGGTCTTTTTTACGTTAGGATGCCTCGTTGGCGAGGTCTCTTGCAGCATTAGTTTACAAGGAATGATATTTTAGCGAGCATTAATAGTGTAGGATTATCTGCTATCCTCATAGGTTTGATATCTGTCTTGTATAAGCGAAAAACTAACAGAAAATAAGAAGGAAACGGAAAGTGATACTTCTTTGCCGGTATTTCTTTCCTAGCCAATTTTATGTATCCACCGATAATTTCAGACAGGCTATGCCTTAGTTTTCTGAGACATCACAAAACCTCGATCTTGAGGTCATTTCTTGTTCAAATATTCGTTCTTATATAGCATGTCAAATCTCGAAAATATGACACGCTGTTATTCTTATCATAACCATGGACATGCTAATTTCAATTACAAAATACAAGATTCAATTCATTCTACCTTTTTTTGGGTCCAGTAGCTGTAGGCGGATTGAGCTTGAGCAATTCTTGCAACTTTTTCTTCAAAATCTCATTGATTTTTTGACCATCGGCTTTACCTCTGAGAATTGCCATACTACGACCCATCAATAAACCAAGTGAATTCATCTGCTTTTCCTTAATTGTATTCATATTCTCTTCCAAAATTTTGGAAATTATCTCTTCTAACTCCCCAGTAGTGAGCACCGCAATCCCAAGTGATTCTATGGCTTGCTCTACGGTCGCAGCCTCTTTTTTCATTATTTTTTCGAAAATTAGTGCTACTGATTCCTTACCCACTGCACCTACTTCCAACTTCTTAAAAATGTCGATTATTAATTCATCGGTAAGTAAAGTAGTATCAAGACCCTGCCTTTCGAAATTGACCATATCTTCTGTTAGTTTTGATACAATAAATGTTGGAGGTATCTTTTTTACTAGACCTACAATAATTTCAAATAGTTCAAAATAATTGGAATCAAAAATTTGTTCCGCGAGTTTCTGATTAATGTTATAATTCTTACCAATCATACTGATTGTTTCGTCCCATGATAGTGGAACACTGGAATATAGCATATCCACAGACGAACCCTCTATAGAGATAGGAGGAATATCAGTCTCAGGATACATCCTCGCTGCACCAGGTCTAGGCCGACTATACACAGTTTTGCCGTCATACGTTGCTGCACGCGTTTCAGCAGGTACCCCATCCAGCACGCCATTTAGCCTTTGGATCACAGCTTGTGTCGCAGGTTCCAATTTGTCCGTCGGACCACCCAGAATGACAAAAGCGTCATTCTTGGAGGAGATTTCCAGCTTTCTTGTAATTGCATCAACTTCTTCTTTAGTAATTCCATAATTGGGCAGTTCGTCAGAATGAAATATCCCTCCAAGGCCGTAGAACCTAACTAGTTCTCCTAGTTGTTTACCCAGCCTAATATCAGGGTAAGGCTCCAAGCCAATAATGCCTGCGAAACCTCTTACTCTTATTGCCTTAAAATAACAATCACCGGCTATAAGCAATTCTTTGATAATCTTGGAAGAGGATTTGGTCAAAATATCAGTCACATCTTCAATTTTTCCCCCTATTTCAATTTCCTCTGGTTTTCTATCTTTCTTTAATTGTAATGCAATTAAAAAGAGGCCATGTTGTCTGAGCATTTCATATTCTATTACTTTTGTTAGTTGTTCTAACCGCTGCACACCCTTTACTTCTACAACAGATCCGTTCATTATTGAAATATTAATATCCTGTCTGATACTTCCAAGTCCTCTTGTAACTCTTTTAGTTGCTCTCAATAGACGACCCAATGTATGTGCAATTGCCACTATTTCATCGGGTTTACCACCGACTGGCTCAAGTGCAATTTCAATGAGTGGCACACCGAGTCTATCTAATCCATAGGTCCTCGTGGAGCCGTCATCCGAAATAAGTTTTGCTGCATCTTCTTCAATGCAAATGCTCTGTACACCAACCTTGTTTCCATTAACATTTAATATTCCACCAATTCCAATAAGAGCTGTTCGCTGAAAGCCGCTGGTATTAGAGCCATCTATTACAATCTTTCGCATTATGTGTACTTCATCGGCGATCTTAGAATGAAGTGTCAGAGACACTATTAATGAGGTCTTGAGGGCCTCCTTGTTGATTTCATGTGGCGGTTCTTCATCTGCTTCGACTAGGCAACTAGAACCGCGTGAAGCGTGGTATTTTATAGTCCTTACTTTTCTAAATTCAAATAATGCGGCAGGGTCATATTTTCCAAGTTCGCTCTGTGTTGGGCGCAGCTTACGGAAAAAGCTAAAATAATAATCCTTGGCGTCTTCACAATCGCAATTGCAGAATAATTTATTTTTAGTGGCCAATTGTTGATGGATCTCAAAACCAACCTGTAGGTTGATGGCTACTGGATCTATTGTCACTTTTGATGATCCTTTCACTCGATTAGATATCTTTTAAGTTTTCCTTATACGATAGGACTAATAGGAGAGATTTCATGAGCAATATTTTCCTGCATTAAACTCTTGGCTGACTCTACAGTGCTGGTGTTCGCCAATACCCACATAACCTTAACTATAGCAGTTTCAGGTATCATATCAGATAACGGGATCACACCCATTTCTAGTAAATCCCTACCCGTGTCATATACATTCATCCCAGTTCTCCCCCAGATACACTGAGACGTCATGAATACCATCAAACCAGCATCTAAGGCCTTTCGTATTTCCGGAAAGCAATCTCTACTTATATGACCTAGTCCTGTCCCTTCAAGTACAATTGCCCTGTATCTAGATGCAACGATGTGAGATATTAATCCAGGGTCAAATCCAGGATGAAATTTTAGCAGGGCAGCTTTTGGATCAAAGTCAGGTTTGATCGAGAAATGGTTATTTTTCTTGCTGAGATTTCGTGTTTTTTGAATTTTTGTTCTCAGAGTCCAGTTTGCTTGTACTTTTACGTTTTCACCGTCAATGATAGAAACTGGTTCTGTATCTACTGATTCAAATGCATCTCGTCTACTCGTATGATTTTTTCTTACGCGCGTCCCGATATGACAGGCTATCAAATCATCTGATGAGCTTGCGTGCATAGCTACATACACTCCAGTAACTTCTGATTTGACCACAAATATTGTCGCACCAATAAGATTTAAAGCCGCGTCGGATGAAGGTCTGTCAGAAGATCTCTGGGCTCCAACCAATACAACTGGAACATGAATATTTTGCATAGCAAAGCTAAGTGCGGACGCTGTATAATGCATCGTATCTGTTCCGTGGGAAATAATAATACCTCGATAATCATCTGACCTCAATATTTCATATATTCTCTTTGCGATTAAACCCCAGTGTTGAGGTTTTAAATTTTCACTATATTCACTCAGCAGAACCTCAGGCTCAATTATAGCGTATTTTGCTAATTCAGGAACCGATTCATATAATTCAACGGCGGATAAGGCAGATTTTACTCCGCCAGTTCTGTAATCTATCTTACTTGCAATAGTCCCTCCAGGTACTAATGAGAGCAATCTTTGGGAGATCCCGTCTATCTTGTTCTACAGCCCAAGGTTTTTGAATCTTTTCTGATATAAACTCGAAATTACTTCTGGCCTTATCAGATGTAGCGATGGAGGTATTAGATGTTGGCTCTTGGTTTGAAAGTTGTACCTCTTTGGAAATGGATTCGACCTTGGATATTTCAATCCCGACATTATAGCCACTGCTCAATTTAATAACAATATGGCTCTTATCTGCAGATTCATATCTGGGCATCAAAATTCCGGACAGCTGACGGTCATGGGCCCTTACCGTTATTCTATCCCCTATTGTTACCGATGCACGGGTAAGCATTTCTAGGGCATCCTTACTATAACCTTTGATATCAGGTATATCCTGCGACAATAAGTGGTTCGTGTTCTATTCGATATTCATTGTCTATATGTGTATACTTACCTTCGAACCAAACAATTGATGGCTACATTTTAAGATAGGTAGGTCCTGAACTCGAAATGCACTTGGATATGCAATAAATGGGTAATAGTAAGAACTACCCATGGTATACAATAAAAATTACGTTGCAGAACCCGCTTTATTCAACTATCTGAATACTTCTTAATTGAAATAAAGTAAGAATAGCCTTTTTTATGTCGGTCTTAGTGATATGTCCAAAGTCCCACGCATCTATGAACCTCCGATATTGTTCTTCGAGAGTTCTGGCGACATCTTCAAATTCTGCCATCTCTTTCAGAGTAACAGGGGTCCTGTGGCCTTTCGCTATCATAATTGGGCATCTCTTATCATCTCCCAGAGGTATGTACCAGGCATTTTTCGCGAAGTCGGAATCGTTTGTAATAGTACAATAAACACGCATTAATTCATCGTTTGACAATCCAAGTAAATCTATAAACCATGGTTCCTTTTCAAGATTTGTTATCGGAAGGATTTTAGCCTCACTTTTTGCCTTCGTTGCATTGCTATTCTTCCTAGTAAACATAACAATAATACATAATCGTTACTTATAAAAGAATTTTTCTTGAGATACTGAAACTAGTATTAATAGATAGGAAGAATCTACAGGCGTGGTTTAGTTATTTGATCGTAATCGATATATGGAGGGATGGCAATCAAGTGAACCCTTCCTAACATCAGAATATCTTGTTTTGTAGATGAGATATCTTCTTGTTGTATCACTAATCACTTAATAAAAGACTAAGAGATATCATGAAACTCCGCAGTTTTTTTTGCAAAGATTGCCTTGATTCGTCTTATCCCATACACATCTTGTATGACCTTCAACGTCTCTGGGGTAACAAGTTTTTTCCAATTTTCGTCGTTGACAATTCTTGATCTAATTTCTGTTGCAGAAAAAAGTTCCCTTTTATATAATTGCGGTTCAATCACTTTGGTCCCTCTTTCTCTAAAGAGAATGTTTGTAAAAGGATCATTGGAAAAAACTATCTTATATCTAGGGACCAGAAGATCTATCTGGTTTGTCCACAGAGCATGCACATTTATGTCTGGGACAGGAATTATAAGTATTTTAGTTATATTGATTTCATTGTCAGAATCCAAAGAACCTTTTATCATCTCAATACGCTCGCCTGCGGTAAATGGATTTCTCAGTTCATGACTTTTGTCGGCGCTTCCTACGGTAATAACAAGTTGTTCTACAGTCTTCAAGGCAAATTTTATGGTGGCGAGATGACCCAGATGGAAAGGTTGGAACCTTCCGATAAATAGTCCTCTATACAATATACTATTACAAACTCTTAGACTATTTTAAAGTAAATTTGATTCGACCATCTGATTATGTCCAAAGTAAAAAAATTTATGTCTAGTTTTGAGCAAGAAACAGAAAGCGATATTTTGAATTACTTGAGTAACATTTGTTGAATATGCACTCCGCGCATACTCTACAGCCTACTTGAATCTCAATATCTTTTTCTCTATTTTTCGATTCATAGTAACACAGGCAAATATAACGTAGGATCTTGACATAATCTTTAATGAATATATATCTATTAAAATGCGTAGTCATTGTACACAGGCATAAATGGGATCGGGAAGCAAGTTCATTGTTTAAGGTTGATGGTTCTTACGGAGAAGGGGGAGGTCAAATAGTACGTACCGCGATTTCACTGTCAGCAATAACTCGAAAATCTATAGAGATTATCAATATTCGGGCAAATCGTGTAGTTGCTGGACTTCGAAGGCGAGCATTTGACTGCAGTCAAAGCAACGGCAGATTTGTTTCATGCAAAAGTAGAGAACTTGAAACTTGGAACAGATTGGATACGTTTCATTCCCAGCTCTGATAAATTTGAGGAAGGATCAATAAAAATTGATGTACAGAGTGCAGGTAGCATTCCTATGATACTTCTAACTCTGATTCCTGCTGTTTCACTTTCAGGAAAAAGTCTTAGTATACAGATTACAGGCGGCACAGATACAAGGATGAGTCCCACTGCAGATTATTTGCGTTATGTCGTAAGCGAGGCATATCGGAATATCGGAATAAAGTTTGGGATACACATTTTGAAAAGAGGATACTATCCTAAAGGGGGAGGCGTCATGGTTGCAGAAATTAATCCTTGTAAATTGCCAAATTCAATTGACCTTGTAACTACCAGACAACTAGAACCTAAAATCGCGGGTGTATGCTGCCAGCTTCCTAAGCATGTTGGGGAACGCCAAATTTCATCAGCGCTTTTAAGGTTGGAAAAAAATGGAGTTCATTGTAACAGCTATTCATCGTCGTATGAAACCTCAATCTCTCCGGGATCTTCCATATTAGTTTATTCCAAGTCAGATTTTGGTCCTTATATTGGTGGAGATTCAATAGGAGAGCGTGGTAAACCAGCAGAACAGGTCGGTGCGGAAGCAGCAGAAAGATTTTTGGAAACTTACAAAGCCAACGTACCCGTTGATTTTTTACTTGCAGATATGCTCGTAGTACCTTTGAGTCTTACGAAGGGAAAATCCCGATATAGGGTTGGAAAAGTGACAGAGCACCTGAGGACAAATTTGCACATAGCAAGCCAGATTGTGGGCTGCAAATATAACATTGAACCAACAGACAATAATTACTTAGTCAATATTGGTAGCTTAGACTAATCCTTAGTTCGTTTTTTCCTATGTTCTCGTTTCTTATACTGTAGGCTAATGGGTTACGGCTGATATCCTTATGGTTTAAACCATTGTAAACTGTAGTTCGATTGCTGTTGCCGCCCATTGGTTATATTTTCGAAGGTTTTGCGGAGTGTACCCGGAGTTAAATTCGCACTGTTCTTTACTCATCGCACCTTTTGTTTATCATCCTAATAATTAGCTTTGTTCATTGCTACACTAGACAGTCGCATTAAAAAAATGCGTTAGTTATGTTGGTGCCGTGGTGCGGTAGTGCCGTATTGCGGTATCCTGTTGAGACGTTGTTTACGGCTCTGATATTCAAGCAATATCTAGAAGATGAGGTAATGCAAGGTAGTCCTTAGTGGTGTTAACATGATAGTAGACAAGTGGTAGCCATATCTAAGGGTGCTTCGAGGAACGATAGCTGAATTTAGGCCGGGACATCCAACAATGAAATTGCTGGCCCCAGGTTAGAGTATTAACGAAGGAGTTAAAGCATTAGAGTTTATCAAAGAAGTCAAAGCAGGAGAGAAACCACAGATGAAGCTTATAACACAGCTTTTGCTCAGAACGAGTCTTTGTTGTGACACTGGTTGAGGATGTCCGAAGATCCTCTTCAGTAGTGAAACGATCTTAATGAAAAATCCCCCCATGCTGCCCGTACCCTTAGCAGAGAGTGATACGACAGCTATATCGGATGGATGGCTCTTAAGTATTCCTCAGTCATCCAAAAATATGGACTTGGTATGACAGTTGATTACTTTATCGTTGGAGCGAGAACTACTTGTCTCTTGGCTTGAAAGATATTAAAATTTGGCAGAACTTTCAGACTATCAAAATAAAGATGCAGGGTATTATCGAGAATTATCCTATAAGGTAGCAGTAGATGCTTCTCACTGTTATGCACATCTAATTCTTCTCGTGACCTGAACTCTATGCCATTACATATGTTACATCTAAATGGCTCATCCATTGACATAGTAAGTATTTGATTTGTATTCTATATATTACTTCATATCCATACCATCAATTTACTCAACAATCTTACTAGTAAATCAATTTCGACAATATCGCTCATAAGACAAGATTCATTCTACAAAAGATACTTCTCCGTCTCCTCCTAGTCGTGCCGCATCTGTGCCGGCAACAGAAGCTGCAATATTTGGCCAGAGTTGTGTGATAAGAACTGGCGTATTTGCTTTTATCCAGTCCATCATAAGCTCTTTCCTCATCTAGATTTTGTGTTAAAACTGGTATTGCATCTCCACCCACTTCTGTAGCTGCTTTCTGTGCAATTTGAATAAGCGTATCATAGAGTACAATTTCAGCACTTTCTACAATAGCGTCCTCACTAGTTCCCCTTAGCTCAGCTTCAGCATCAGTCATGTGTTTCTTGAAGAAATTCTCAATAGATTTGGAAGGAGACGGTAGGGGCAGACGGCTTTTATCTCTTGTCGGCTTACCACCAAGGTCAGATATTAATTGTTTTAGTCTATTTTGTTGCTCTCTTGTTTCTTCTAAGTGATGTCGCAGGTGTACTTTTGGATCCTGTAATCTTGTTTGCCTTATCCTTAACTGCAGTCTTTCTATAGCAGCGTTTTCCATAGATAATGCATCATTTAGGTATACTACTAATTTATCAGTAAAGGTAATATTCTTCCGTATTGTTGGCGATGAGTCAGATTTCTTAGTTCCTTTTGGAGAACCTTTCTTTGTTCTTTTCGGTCCTGACTTTTTTCTACTAACCATTATTATTTTCTTCCATTAACTAAAAGCACTACATCACATAAAAAATACATCATGCATGCCAATAAATCGATAACGTCCTTGCTCAAAACCAATAGTCCTGGAAACAGAAATGAAATATAACATCATCTTCAAATATTTATATTATTTTTACCTTATTTCAAGAACAACTAGTCCGGTACCTGAGGATGTTTTTCAATAATACAGGAGGTCTAGCTCACAAGCCGAACAAAAACATTGCCCCCGGTCGTTAAGAAATACTGCAGAATATGTGAGTGTGAGTGTTACTTTATCACAGAGAAGATCTTTAGCCGTGTTGTGGCATGCAGCTAAGGATCTCACCTGCTGACACCAACATCAGAGCAAACATAAGGAGAATAGGAAAACACCTGTTGGGTTAGCGACGAGTCTAAACCCTGGAAAAAATATGCCTAAAAAGGAAATAGAATCGCGGAAGGGTTTTGAAGGTCTCGGTCTTAATGATGTAGTTACGCCTTGCCTGGTTCTGGGTTACTACTAGATTCAACAGGTGACGAAGTTAACTGTTTACTCCTATTAAATGAAGTCTGGACCTCATCTAATTCCCGTTTGAGATCGCGCATGTTTCTTTTTAGGTAATGAATATCTTTTGTTAATTCATTTATCTCACTTCTAGTAGGCAGATTCAAGCTTTGAAAACTGTTCTCGATTAGCTTTTGAATAAACTTCAGTAAATCCATCTGGTCATTTGATACCTTACTATATACCTTGGGAAATTCCTTGGAAATAAATAATCCTGTAAAAGCGTCTTCAAATGCCTCAATTGCAACTTTTCTATAATTTTCAAAATCTTCTTTTGTATTATAGTGTCTAGGGGCTTTATCCGTGGTTTCCTTCAATGCGATGCTATAAGCATTTTTCATAATTGACCAGTATTCGCTTAGATCAATTTGCAACTTCAGTAAAGCCTGAATTATGTTCTGAAATCCTTGTACATAAGGGTCAGCTTCTTGCGAAAAAGCATAGAACGGGCCTATAGTTGGCAATTTAAGTAGATCCGACCAATTGTTAATAACCTGTGTCATTCTCTTTTGTTGCTCATCCTCCTCAGTAATAGAAGACAAATCCTTATCATTCAAGTGGCCTTGTCCACCTTTAAGGCTTTCTCCATCAACCTAACCGCAGAGTGATGAAAAATACAAGAAGTAAAGGAAGATGAAAATGACTATAGAGGTGTTGACTTCGATAATTCGAAATTAAGAACAGGATGACATATCCAATACATATGGTTTGAGTTAGGCTTTAAATAATATTTTCATCACGGCGACGAATAGGATATATCCTATCATGTATTAATGACATACCTAATTTCTATAGTAAATTTGTCTAGATAGACAGAATCCATTAAAGACATAAAAAAACTAGGACACTTTAGGTGGTATAGAATCCAGCCCCGTCACCAAAAAATATGCCGAAATTTGAAAACATTGAAAACAACCTGTATTGGATAGGGTATGATACGAATTTTGCTTTTAAACCATGAATTTGTAGATTACTTGGAAACAGGATACGTGAATCGACCAAGAGCCGAAAACAAAAATCATAGATGCATATTTTGATCAGATCAAGACCATTCTCGACGTATCAAAGACAGTGGGCAAATCTAGCCGTGATGTAATTGCAGTGATGAAGATGCACAAGCAAGAGTTACAACTACCACAAAAGGTAATGCATGGAGACACCCACGTCAGTAATAAAAAAGATGTAAATCAAGAAAAAGAAGATTGCCAAAGCCGCCCAGTCTATACGAAAGCCTACAAGCTTTTTCTCAAGTGATGACTCCAGTTCATGTAGCGATAGAACTAAAGGTTTCACGACAGACACATCAAAATGGTATATGGAGTATTTGATGATGAAGCATCTACCTGAAGTCCATTCTATATTGGGAAGATTAGGGAGTGCAAAAGCAATCATCTACCTCTCTAAGTTAAGCAACCTCCCAATGGGCGAAAACCTAACTACAAAAGAAGTAGTTTGCGTATTGAACATTGTAAAAAGTAATCCTTTGTCATCTCTTGAAGGTAGAATTGAAGAGCTAAAAAAGGTTTTTGAATATTTTGTACTCAAGTAGAAGAAAATAAGAATTTGCTATTTCACTACAATAAAAATAAGAAGTGCAAAATTAATTCTAGAAGGATGGAACAAGACATCCAAAGAGGTAAAGGAAGAATTCTTTAGAGTTTATTATGAAAAAGAAAGATTACAAAACCTGATGGGTTTCCAGGACAATGGATAAATTTATCTAAAAATTCATGAAATCGCCAAGATGCTGGATGATGCTGTTTAAAGCGAACGGATTTTTGCTGATAAAGAAAAAATTTTGGACGCTCTACGCTATCCTAGTGGCATATGTACCTGAGGTTTGTTAGAATTCCGGAATTGACGCCTAGGACGTCATATTGCCAGATGTCATATTGCCGCCCATTGCTGTCATATTGTCGCTTGTCATGGTCATATTGTCGCTTGTCATGTTCTGAGCTAATGCTGTGTTAACTGTAACCGGACCGACAACTGCGGCTATGCCAAATGCTGCCACAATTGCAACTGCTGCTAACAAGATTTTTGTATTCATTGCATTAGAAGCTAAGCAATACAGTATATAAGAATTTACAATAACAATGCCATTACTTATTACTTCTTTTGTTTCATATTTTATATATAACCCTGAAAAAATAGATAAAAAAAGTAGATCAGATCATCTTAAGTAAATTTAATAGAATGCCTAAATAAAACCTGAATCGCCCGAAGTTAGGTTCTAGGACACCCCTAGTTATAGCAACGTAAAATTGACCTGATAAGAATAGTAATAGAATTTCTTATTTCTACTCGGGGTTGATCAACTTTACAACCGAGAAGAGTAACAAAGCTTTTTCAGCGCTTGCAAACTATGGCACAAGGATTAAAACAAAATACAAAGAAATGTTAATAGTGACTAACTAGATCACATTAACAGATAAGCTGCGAAACGAATGTTCTAGTCTAGGCACACTTTGGTAAAATTGCAATGTAAGTATATAAGATATAATGCAGCTACGAAAAGTGGATGTTTTCAAAACTCCTAGTCCCTGTAGACGGCTCTGAAAATTCGTTCCGGGCTTTAGAAGCTGCCATCTTCCTTTCTAAGAAAATAGAGGCTCACATAACAGCTCTACATGTCATGGAAAAGCCTCCCACTGTTTACATTCATCCACAAAAAGAGTTGGAAACCTTACTGAAGAACTATAGAATACAATCAGAACAAATCTTAGAAAAATGTGAAGAGCTAGGCAACAATAATGGGGTAGAAATTAAGACAGTCATTATTGAAGGGGACGTCGCATCAAAAATAATTCAGTATGCTGCGAAGGAGATATTTGATATGGTAGTAATGGGTCGTAGAGGATCTGGAAGATTCAAGGAAATGGTTCTGGGAAGCGTATCCGAGAAAGTTTTACATCAGACAAAGGGTTCTGTGCTAATAGTCAGATGAATTTGCAAATGCTAATTTAGAGTCATACTTCCATAGATACCAAAGATGAAAGCATATGGTAGATACAACTTTTTTACCACCGCCAAGCTCTTCTGGTAATCTAATAAATTGTCATGTTCTAAATGCTTATAATCAGTTTTCAGATAAATTATTACCTCAGAATGATTAACTGTAAAAGTCTTGATGTTAGCTTGTGAATCATCTGGACTTGCTCAATTATGAATATTAGTTGAAGGCCAGGGAAGAATTTTCCCCAATCAATGAATGAGTAAAAGCCATTACTGTTATTTTAGCAGCCATCAATTTTTAAAAAGTGTCGTCTGAAAACTGAGGTCGTTTTAGCATATCCACACTTGTCTTATCTAGAGTCTGTGAGTGTGAGTTTTATTCAGCATCACCACTGTAATTTGACACCATGTATGTCAAATCCTGCAATTTAAACTGTTTCTTATTTAGGTTTTGGAATTACAGAAGATATCCGTTATCTTTTATCTAAGATCCAGGAATTTTGTGAGTTATTTATCCCATTACCAAAGTCCAATGTATGAGATGCTTATCAGTATCACATGACGATAGTCGATGAGTTTAGATTAGGCTTGGCTATGATAAAACCGCAAACGTTATGGTTTCAGTTGAACTAAATAAAGAGGAATGCATATTTCTGAATCATGCGCTTAACTTGGCCAGTATTGTAATCAAAGGGATTCCTTCTGATACTGACGCTAATAAACTAGAACTAGATCATGCTAGATATGCTCTTGATTTGGTATTAGGCGTCAGAGATAACATGATGGAGGATGCGGCCGGTAATGATAAAGATAAAGCCTTACTGTTGTTGAATTTTCTTTACGAAAAAGTGCAGAAGGGTCTTTAGCTATCCGTTTTTTTATTAATCGCTAGTGTACTAATATCTCAATCGTCGTATTATTATTAAATGATTAGGAAGAATGTGAATATCCTATGAATATCTATTACTAACTAACATTAGCGTCCTTTAACGTCTCTCGTGTTTGTAAAATTAATGTATTGATATAGCCGTCTTAATTGCTATTAACGTCTCTTCTATTCCTTTATTTAATGCACTGATAACAGTGCCTAAATGTACTTTGTAGCAGGTTGTTACCATTTTTGTTGTTGTTCTTATTGTCCTAAATTAACTACTCAATAGTATTAAACTATAGACTAATTGATATTCCCAGAGCTGTTGGTGTGTAGAGCTTGCGTTTGATGAAAGATGTCCGTGGGATATTCTAATGTGCTTGCCATATCGGATTAGCTAGAGATAAAATAATAAGTTAAAACCTCCGTAGCTTATACAAAATAGCCTGGATACTTTGCCTTCCCCATCATTGATAGATTTTCCTTGTCTCTGAAAATTGTTGAACTAACAGGAACACGTCCATCAGGTTTAACGAGATGGGGTGTACCAAAGATGTCAGTGAGTACCAATTCATAGCGCCATAGAAGATATTGTTCTTCAGTTGTCATCAAGCTTTTTAAGGACACTGAGGGCTCATTGTATCCTCCCACAACATTTACATTATCATACCATATAGGGTATTCCTTCCATATCGCATCTAATGGTTCAGGCCTATTTCTTGTGTAGAGTATTGCCGGCTTGTATCCAATTATCATACTAAAGATAACCATGCCTATTCCTAGAAAAAAATAACCGTGAGGAGCATTTAAGACTGATTTTTCTGTTGTAAATCCAATTGAGGATTTATAATAAATTTCACCCACCATCTCCATAACATACGAGGGAAAAAGAATTCCCGCATATAACAAAGTAAGCCCTAGAGCACATACAGCTATAGTAACCATGCCTTTCCAACAGACGGAGACCCCTATAACAAGAATTAGGACGATAGTGGTCACGATTACAGATTTTTGAAAAATAGACCCTGGAACGACTTGCACTGTCACGATGGTTAAGTGAAGTACAAACAGCAGAACTATACTAACTGCCGCAAGTACCAATAGTATGGACTGTCTACTTTCGAACCATGTGCAAATTCCAGAACATCTATTCAAGTCATTTTTGGATGAACTCGGAAACCTCGAATTCGATGTCATCATTGATCGTATTAGAGGATTTCCTTAAAAAACGTCTCTATTCCTTACGGATCAAACATGATTTTTATTGATAATTTACTTTTCTTATGAAGGGCCCACGTAGTGTACTAATCCAGAGTCCGACAACTTTACGCCACAGGGGCAAGCCAATCAATAACTGTTTCAAGTTCATCACATTCTAGAGTTACTTTGATTGCGCCTAATGGGGATTCTTCTTTGTTCTCGACAAGAACGACTGTGCCTGCTACTGCAGCTTGCTTATTTAAAAGAAACCAAGTGGCATCAGCAATTCTATTATCAAGCAGGGCTTTCCGTAATACTCCTAACGCAGCTCTAGATCTGATATGTTCGTAAATGGTATTGAGCGATTCACCTCCGATAGCTCTCCCGACTATTCTGCCATATTTAGAATCAATCTGACAGTTATCTATTACGTTATTAATAGCCGAACATACCTTTTCAGGGAACTCTGATGGGTTAAGAGGCGTCTCGGCTTTAACTACAATTTGAATGGTTCTTGGCAATTTTTTCATTCTTTGATATCCCTAAGTCCATAACTTCGATTATTAATTTTATCAATCCATTTTTGAACTATTGCAAGAACCCTGTGTTTTAATTCCTCCTTTGTAAGATTATTGTTAGATACAACTTCATCTGCGAGAGCAATTGCCTCACTGATACCTACATCTAGTTCCCTTTTATCACGACTTTCGAAATCATTATTATCTAGCGGAACATCAGGTCTACCTCTTTGCTTAATATGTTTGTATCTCGTGTTTGTGGATGCATGTACTGCTAACAGCTTAACATGCCCTATAGGCTCCAATCTTTTGACTTCCGCAACTCCTCTTATACCATCGATTACCATATCACCGATGATATTCTTTTCCCGTCCCATTTTTTTCAGGATTAAGTGAGCTACGGCAGCTGGACCAAAGTCTTTACGCAGCTCGAGCATAAGATTACCTAGATTACTGTCAGTCAACTCTAAATTCCGGCGTTTCGCCTCCTCTCGTACGACGTCGCCCATAGTTATTATAGAGAAACCATTCTGCTGAAGGATAGTAGCAACAGTAGATTTACCAGCGCCAGGCATCCCGGTTATGCATATTATGAGTCGTTTTTTTTCAGTAATATCTTATCCCATCTCCTGTTAAACCGTATCGGTGTATATTTAGCATTTACTTATTTGATACAAAACAAGCTAATGGTTTCCCCCTAATTATACTATAAGTCATGCAACATCATGAAACAGGCTAACACTTTTTTCAAATCTAACTTTATGCATTACAGCTAATGTAACTTCTTAGATATACGTATTCATGTTGTCCTGTTGTTCTGTCTCCTCGTTCATTAATGGTTTGGCTAGTGGAGAACTATTAGCGATGATTTCACCTTCGGTGATATTATTTTTTTGCTGTTTCTTGGTTCCACCAGGCTCTCTATAATGTAGCTAAAGATCAAACCAATAAAAATAAATCTATCAGATTACGCGACCATAGACGTTGGTTGGTATCTCCAATTCCTGCGGCTGGAAACACCTTCCACATACCGATCAAATGCAGGTTTGTCTGCCATTTGCCAAGTTAGATCTAGTTTGAATATCTACTAATCAAACTAAATTTAGGATACGAATTTATCCTTGTATATTCTGATATACAAAAATTGGTCGAAACAAAAAGAGGAAGATTGAGTATAGAAATTGATGTGGATTTGCCTTTAGACATTATCGAGAATAATCACAGGCGTGAGGCGGTGGAAGAAGGTCTGGTACGCGAGCATCTCAAAAGGTCTCTATGAGGAAGGAGTTTCATTTAAGATTAACAAAGTAGATTTCAGAATTGTCTAACTATAGATGCTGGTGTATGAAATCAGATTGGATTCATACAGTCGCTTTTGTTCTGTGAATCATACAGTCTTTCGTTTAATATGAAATAGAATACTATTCAAAACTCTGAAATCAAAAATACACCTTGTGGATATTTAATATACGTAATATCCTCTGACATACCATAACGGCTATAGATAGATTGTCATTATCACAAATACAGTTACCAGGCCAATAAGACAGGAACTTTATTGAAATAGTTCTCTTACCCCTATTATGTACAAAATCTTACTAAAACTATTGTCGAAGTTGTTGATTTATCCAGGAGTGGGAGCAGTTGTATTTTCTAGCAGCGCATCTAACTCCTGTTCGGATATTTCACAATGGCTAAGTGCATTCTTAGCGTAACCAGCCTGCAATTGTTTAATGCATTCCTCCAAATGAAGATCTATAGATTCAAGAGCCGTTCGTTCTATGCTGCCAATGACCGGAATGATAGGGTTCAAAGATGTAATGCAAAGTCCAGAAAAAGCTGCAGTCAAAAGTGCTGTACCAAATAAAGTACCTTTCTTCATTGGAGGCATAAGATAGTGATAGTAAATAAGTATTATTGGTACAGACGCACAGTATTGAAGAGTTGAAAATACTAGAGCAAACTACTTTCTTAGATATTATAGCTTCAGGTTATGCCAAATATGAAATGAATAGGCTGAGATTTTCACGAGGAAAAATGTGAGTAGTTTAGAATGGAAAGTGTAGAAAGACTCGGTCATTCCTAGTCCTGTTGCTATCCTAACCCAGAAATGTCCAGGCTAATGAGCTAATTTCGCTTATTGTAATGGTACGTCTTAATATCGTTATCTTCCCGACTCCCTCTACCGCGGCATATCTCACTTTATATCAAATTTTGGAAATATAAGAACCATTATGCTTAGCTGGTTCGGCGGAATGCGAGGAACTGGTGTATTTAGTCCATATTCCTTATGATCAGAAGTGCTGCATATCCTTGTTAGGAAAATGTGCATGCAACCTTGTATCGAATAGATTTGTAGTAGTGAGTGGACGTAGGTAAATGAAGAGAAATAGTACCGCAGCATAAAAAATTGGTTAAAAAATTTTCATAATAAAAGAATTAATCAGGTACTACAGATTTATTCCTTTTAAGGCTTTAGAATGGCATTACAAGTTGATTGTCCTTGGATTTGAAGCCAAATCTTAAACCTTTTTTGCAGTACTTCCTTTTTTGATCCAGTGCCACATTCCCTATCATCTTCCTAAATGAGCCTCGTTCACAGTTGTCAGGATGGATAACATACGTATTTTGTAACAACATGAATTTTCTCTTTGGCGCTCTGCTGCCGCTCATTGCCTAGGAAGACGCGATTTACAATACCGCATATGTTTCGTATCCATTCGTAGCTGACGGCCTTGGATATCGCAAGCTGAGCTGTGTTACTTCTTATGACTTTATGAAGTTTGTTAAGACTTTTTCCAGTTGTGTAAATATCTATATAAAAGTTAATGACTTAAAAACCTTCGAATGATTCGTTTCAACTAGAGAATTGTTAGACATCAATGGAACATAACTAATATTACGCAGATTTTAACACTGGCGTGATAACAACCCTATTATTTATGTGTCGTTGAACTCCGACTCTCCTAGGCGCTATGACTAAAATTAACGGGTTTAAATGTGTTTAAGATGATTAACTCAAATGGAGGATTTTAATCCTTATGAATATATAACTAAACAACTTAAGAAAGCTCACAACTGAAAAGTGAAACCACCAATTGAAAATAAAGTATACTTTTTCTAACTAGGTATCCCATTCTTAAGTGGAGATTTAATGTTTATCGTCATCCCACAAATCGGAGAAATTCATTAGAGAAAGATATGCGCCTGAATTTATTTTTATATAACAAGAACTAGGATCATTTTCGCGAGCCTTCACACTTTCAGGCCTTTAGGAAGAAATTCAAAGTAAATACCATATCAATTTATTTGTTTCTTGTTGGGCAATAGAAGGAGAAATTTTAACAAAAATAGCATCTTGTTTCTTATTCGTCTATTGGAAAATAATACGTGTCTGTATCAAAACTATTTCTTAAGTTGGACGATAACATGCGAAGCGCTGTTCGAAATGATTCTGCGTTGCGGCCTTAACTCCACCAAAATCTTCTTTATCGGATTCTGCTAAGAAGCACATAGAAGATTGACTGACAGGAGGCAACAGCGAAATACCTATATTTTTTCTGGAATCTACTATGTTAATACGTATTCAACTAGTAATTTATCGGATAATATTACCCGCGTTGGTATATGAAAAATTAGAATTAACAGATCCGAATAGTCTATAAATAATTGTCAAGGACTGATTGTTTGTTTGCAAGATCTTTACCTAATAATGATTTATGTTGCCATGGTGGCGCCTTCCTTATTACTAGCAGGTGATACAAAAAGGCGATTTTTGGATCTCAAGATGGGTGCCAAAGCGCTTGCCTATTTGCCGTTAACTGTTTTACCACTATTAATATTTACAATTTTTGCTGTCAATTTTCTATCGGAAATCCCGGTATTGAATGCATCGTGGCTTGGATATAACATAGCTATTGGTCCGTTTGGCGATCAAGGACTGTTTGGCATATTACCATTCTTGCCACCCCTTGTCTACATGTTACTTCATGTCAACTACTTTGAGGAGCTTTACTTTAGAAAAGATGTTAAACGTGTTATTATCTGGGCATTGCTGCATATTGCTATGGGAGTCGCTATATATGTGGCACTAGCATTACTACCTCTTGGTTTTTTTTATAAATTTATACGGAATAAATATGATGTCAATCATGCATACGCACTTCACTTCGCTACAAACCTAGTTTTAATAATGGTATCTCTCACAGCCTACGTGTTTTTATAAAATGGAAAATTAGTTTGTTCATAGGTGCGGCATGGTCGATACAATCACTTTCAGTATTTGTAGCGGAGTGTAATTGCTTAGTGGCAGAGATATCAGTAAGCTGAATTTGGTCAGGGAAAAATAAGTTCACGTCTATAATATGTCAGATCCTACTGCTCTGAAAATATCGTACATGATTACCGAACTTCTAAGAGCGATTTAGCGCGTACTAGTTATGTTAAGTATAGATTATTGAATATTTATTGGTCGAATAATGTGCTAAATACTATTTCGTCTGCTGCATTAGGCGCCGCCGTATTGTACCTCCAACATCATTGGTGATTCTGCTATCACGATTGGCTTGATCTTCATATTTAATCTTGTTTGAGTTCTTTAACTCCTTTGAAATCCATACTAGCGTCGACAGCGTATAGACAGGAATAAAGTCGCCAACAATAGGAATGAACTCTATCAGGTTAATGGCAGTCGATAATTTGCTTTTTGTTACCGAATAAAGCAAACTGGTTACTACGGCGTCAAATACGTCACCGATTAGTGGTGCACTAAACAATGGTGCAGCAAAGTAGTCCAACCCATCAGCGATAATTGATATTCCAAGTGCGGTAAAGGCGCGTCTACCAAACGATGCATCCTCTTTTGCCATTTCTACCATATATAAAGACTTTATAGAATATATAGATATCACTAGCGATTTATTATAAGAGGGATGGTAGATTCAGCTTCTATGAGGACTTCATTTTACCCACCAGGGAAGTTTGAATTCCGAAGAATTAACAAAAGGTCTGTTCATGAGGTTTCAACAATTCTATGAGCGGAAATTGTTTTTATCGACCTCTCTCTAATCTTCACTTATCCCCCCATCCCTCTAACCTCGACGACGTGAAAGACGTATTTTATATTTCAGTAGACCTTACTAACCTAAGGCGTCGGTTCAAAACTAAAATTATAATTATGGCGAAATAGCATGCATCAACTGATCGCAATGGAAACAGAAGGCGTATCGAGCTCGAATAATACTACCCCCACTATCGAGGACATATTCAAAGCAAGGGATATGTTAAAAGGAACTCCCATTAGAAAGACGCCATTACAAAGCTCAGATACGTTTTCTAAACTTACTGGGACCAATCTCTTCTTAAAAATTGAGTCTTTACAGAGAACAGGTTCGTTCAAAGTGCGTGGAGCCTTCGTTAAATTAAATATGTTATCAGAAGAACAAATCAAATACGGAGTTATTGCAGCATCTGCGGGCAATCATGCACAGGGTGTTGCATATGCTTCATCAAAAAAAAATATTTCGTGCACTATTGTAATGCCATATAATGCGTCGCCTGCCAAAGTTGCCGCCACAAAATCATATGGAGCAAAAGTTGTTTTAAGAGGGTCAGACTATGATGAGTGTTGGATTGCTACACAAGAACTCGCAAAAGCGGAAGGCCGTACAATCATACACGCATTTGATGATCCGCAAATAATATCAGGGCAAGGAACTATCGGGTTGGAACTATTAGAGGATTTACCTGATATGGATGAAGTTTATTTACCCATTGGAGGTGGAGGTTTGGCAGCAGGTGTAGCGATTGCAATTAAATCTAAAAAACCCAATGTAAAAATTATTGGCATAGAGTCTAAAGCGTTTCCTGCGATGAAAGAATCTTTAACCAAACGGCATTTGACACCTATAAAATCAGGGTATACAATTGCTGATGGCATATCGGTGAAGGCTCCAGGTAAGCTAACATTTGAAATCGCTGCAAAGTATATAGATGACATACATATGGTTGATGATTCTTCAATCGTAAAAACAATGTTCTTGCTTATGGAAAGAGCCAAATTAGTTGTTGAGCCAGCAGGGGCGGCGAGTCTTGCATATTTGCTGTCGAATGGTCATGGTAGAAAGGGCGATCGGACTGTATCGATATTGACAGGTGGTAATGTTGACATGTATTTGCTCGGACAGATTGTAGCGAAAGGTCTCATGCAGATGGGCAGGATGCTCAAAATTTTTATCCAGCTGCCAGACATACCAGGAGCCCTAAAAACGGTAGTAGATGGTATCGCAGATTTAAGCGTTAATATCGTAGAGGTAGAGCATGATAGGCTAAGCTCTAATATTGCAGCTGGAACTGCTGGTGTGTATCTTAGTCTTGAAATGGAAAACGAAAGACACGCACAGCTACTAATAGAATTTCTTAAGAAAAAAAGATTGGAATTTAGAGTGGTAAGTTAAAGTATTATAAATCCTATTAGGTTTTAGAAAATTCCGGAGAATATTTGTGTTTGTATGCAAATGTAATCCTTGGACAAACAGATGGATTAATATTTCTGTCAAGAAATTACGAAAGTGTTTTCTTCGTCCTGAATCTAATTCACGATTTTCGATTACTTCCTATTATGAATAGACTAGAAAATATATTCGGTAATGTTCTAGATAATGTGGAGTTTTTGAGCGCATTTCTTATGATAGTAGTGTCTGCTCATATGACCATGACTGACTATAACATCATCGTCTTCAATTCTCGCTCGACAAAAGTAACATAGTCCATTTTGCCTCGTATTAATTATTGAAACCATGCGGCGGGTTCTGTTTCCGTTGGCAATAACAAATGAACGCGCCATGAGGCTGTATTCCCAATTTCGTATTTTATCGGTATGATTATATTCATCTAGGGTATCTTATAATGGAATATTTTGTCTCTTATCTCTACTGAAATATTCAAGACTAAGGAAATGGCTGTTGCCAGTAATTCAAGATAGTCTCCACGGGGGCTACTGACTATGATTCTGATTTAATTACTTTTCGATTAAATTATGCATTAGCCCCAGGTCTTTTTTGAAGAGGTTCAATTCTGTGGGAATAGAAATCTCAAGAGGATCCTTTAGTGAGAGCGGTTTTCCAGTCTTATCTGAAATGGTTTCTTTTTTCTTATTCCACACCTTTGAGTTAAAATCTGTTATTAGCCCCGTATATTTCAACAGCTCATGATAGTCTCCCTGCGAAAAATCTGGCAAATGTTGTACATGAACACTCTTGGCAGAATAAATTTTTGTCCACAACTCTTCTGTGATAAAGGGGCAAATTGGCGCAAGCAATAACAAAATTGTGGATAGACACCGGTGCAAGGTAAATATGGCTGACTTATGTCCAATACTGTCTTCCTGATTGTACGCGCGAGCTTTGACCATCTCTATATAGTGTGCTGCAAATAGATTCCGAGTAAACTCTCTAATTGCATTTGATGGTACAAAAAAGTTGAAATCATTATAGCCCTTTTTACAATCGTCTATCAGTATTGATAGTTCTGAGATAATCCACTCGTCTGTTGCAAAAAGTTGCGCAGGAGTCTCAGGTAGAATATCAAAAGATGAAATAAACCTACCAATATTCCACAGTTTTGACAGAAAGTTTTTCGAACCGGCGATTCTCTGCTCAGAGCACCGGAAATCATGCCCTAAACTACCTTCGCTTGCAGACCAGAATCGGAAAGCATCTGCACCATAATGATGTATGATTGGGAAAGGATCAATAACATTTCCTTTACTTTTGCTCATTTTTTCGCCCTTCTCATCTACGCCATATCCCATAATCCACGCACTTGACCATGGCAGTTTATCAGTCAGCTGGAAACAACGTAGCATACTATAGTAGAGCCAAGTTCTAATGATATCTTTGGCCTGGGGCCGAATGTTTGTCGGGTACAGATGGTTGTATAATTTCTGATCTCGTTTGTATTTTGAAATGAAGAGTGGGGTAATACTCGAATCCATCCAAGTGTCAAAAATTCTATCCTCACCTGTGAATTCGGTACAGTCGCATTGGATGCATTTTTCAAATGGGGGTTTTTCCTTCCATGGCCTATAGTATTTGTCTGTTATGGTTGAATCTGGAAGGTTTGGGGTCCGACAGTTATTACAATACCAGATTGGAATTTCTGTGCCGTAAAAGCGTCGTCTTGATATCGGCCAATCAATAGATACAGAGTTTAGCCAATTAATTAATATCTGTTTATGCATTGGTGGATAGAATGTAATCTCTTCTGCGAGATCTTTTAATTTTGGAATGTACTCAAGCTGTTTTAGATAGTAATCTTCCATTGGTATAATTTCAATGGAGGTTTTACTCCGTTCGCATAATGGAGTCCTGTGCACAATATCTTCAACTCTATCGATAAGGCCAGCATCATTCAAATCCTCAATTATTTTATCCCTCGCTTCTTTTAGCGTTAGATTAGAGTATGGACCAGCTGCTGGAGTAGTAATTCCATTCGCATTGATGGCGACAATTTCTTTCAAACCTAGTTCTCGAAATAGCTGAACATCGTTTTGATCGCCGTAACTGCATACCATCACTACACCCGAACCAAATTCTGGTTTTGCTGAATGATGCGGTAAAATCTTCACCTCCCTTCCGAAGATAGGAATCTCAACATGTTTTCCGTGGAATTGTAGGTAGCGCCCGTCTTTGGGATTTACAATTATACACTGACACGCAAACAATAACTCAGGCCTGGTAGACGCAATTACAAGTTTCTCAGAAGTTTCTTTTACCGTAAAATTCATGTAGACAAGCTTGGTAGGTAAGTCCTCATAGATGATTTCTGCATCAGCAATCGTTGTACCGCAGTCAGAACAATAGTTGTTTGGTCTGGTTGCCAGATATACAAGGTGACGTTTCCATAAATCAATAAATGTGTTCTGGGTTAAAGCCCTGAATTCATCAGAATCGGTACGGTAATATTGTTTGAAGTTGCAACTCAAACCCATATTTTTCATAATCTGAATCATTTCAGCTTCGAGGTCATCTAGAGCAACTCTGCAAAGATCAAGGAACGCTTCTCTCTTCATCTTTCGCATTCGGATTTTATGTTTCTTTTCCGTATAAATTTCGACTGGTAGCCCATTTCTATCTATGCCTATAGGAAACATAACATTATATCCTGACATTCTTGCAAACCGAGCGATCATGTCTATTTGTGCGTAATGAGCCGCAGCCCCAATATGCCAAGGTCGCCCAGAGGGGTAGGGTGGTGGGGAATCAATCACAAAGGAACCCGTTTCGGAGGTTGTTGAGAATGTGTAAATATCTTCGTTCTCCCACTTTCTTAGGGTTTCCTTTTCCAACATAGGATTCCATGACTTTGCCTCAATTTTCGGGTCCATTTGTATTTTAGTTCAATGGCGTAAAAATACAGTTATTAACGTTAGTATCTGGGAGCTGCTTCCATTAAATATCCTGCCATTTTCCTACATGGTATTATTGTAGGGGCCAGGATTAGGAGAACGGTAATGAGTATCAAATACTTTCCCAAAATAGTAACAAAACAGTTTACTATTTCTGCTGTCCTAATAGTTGTTTTACCATTAAAACTAATACTCCAAGGAGAGTTGACAATGGTTATTTATCCGAGTTTTTCAGATCTTACTGTCCATTTGCCTGATCTTATGGATAGAGTAACATTTCCAATGAAACGGCCGTGGCTGTATACCTTTGCGAATTCTCTACTTGCCATAAATAATGATTGCAAAAGATTTCCCTTTTGATGATAACCTGCTTCCACTACTTTCATATTCAATTTTCTACTTGCCTTTATTATGATATCTCGTGCTGCAGACCAGTCGCCCTTCCATGATATTACTTCAAAATTACCAAAATTTATCGTTGATAAAGAATATCCTTCAAGCTTTGTCTCGAACTTTTTATTATTCTTAATGGCGTAGGAATTCATCCACACTATTGACTTCACAGCATTTCTTTCTTCAACTGCGAAGTTATTAGCATTAGCCAAATTATCTATTTGTATACATCAATCAATATTTCTCTTTATTTGTCAGGCCTGATGGATTACTTCCTGACTTCCGTAGGTATCATTATCATTGTACCGTTGCAACTGGTCTACATATTTGTGAGTCACAAAATACATGCTGATACCTCCCATCAGATATGATTCGAGTTTGGATAATTTAGGTTGTTACAAGTATGGTCGCGGGGGTACTCTCCTGGAAAGTGTCTAGTAAGACCGATCAAAGCACCAAGCCGACCATAACTCACATATTGTGCCTATTCGTAAACTCTAGGAAAAGATTGGGATTTTATTGTCCACGAAACAACAAAAAGGTTCTAATCAAAGGTTCCGATGTCCCTATTCATCCTCTTTAATGCTTTTGTACAGTGTAACACCTAGAAACCTCTCTAATTTTTTTGCGAATACCTCATCAGGCTTTAATGCTCCTGTTTCGAGTTTTCTCAACAAAATTGCCCTCTCGTTCATTCTTGCACCCAGCTGTTCATGAGATAAACCCCGCTTTATGCGTGCTTCTCTAATTAAATTTGCAAATTCAGGATTAAGAACAGTGTCATCTGTCAGTTGAATTCTTTGAGGTTTAACTCTTGAGCTGAACGTAGTACTAGCTGTTTTCCTTTTCCCTATGGAAGGCGGTACATAGGGCTTGCCTCTTTTTGAACAAGCCATACATACATTGAAAACAGTATTATCTATCAACACAGATCTTTTACCATCAGTTGCTGGACGTCCACATAGCTCGCAGAACGATGACGACATCAAGAGTATCTCGATGAATGTAAATTTAGGCTTTTCTTAAGATTTGATACAGAAAGAGTTTGGAATCATGCTCATACCTGGATAATACGGTTCATCTTCTAGATCGATTGGATAAATTTTATATTACAATGCGTACACATAAGAATTTTTATTATAGCTGGTTTAAAATTAATGGATTGAAGCCGCTACCGCTAAACCCAATAATAAAAATTTCTCATCACATAGATTCGTTATTCGGAAATGATGTTTCTACTGCTCTCCCGTTGGAAGAAATTCAGTTTGAATATTCCAAGAGGACAGGACGCATTAAGAACTTCAGTGTCCGAAATCAGTTGATTGCGACTTTAAGAACAGATGGTGGACTTGCTTTGACAGTGTTCGGTGCCCAAGAGCTTTCCAAATCTAAGCAGTTTAAAAAGAATTGTGTTATTCCTGTTCAGGAAGCTTTACCTTTTGTTAGCGAAGGCCGGTCCTTATTTTGTAAACATGTTCAATGGTGTGGATCGAACGTAAAACCTGGATCTGATGTGGCAGTATTAGATAGCTACATTAACAATGGCAAAGTTGTAGCAACAGGAGTCGCATTATTTGGAAATGCCGTGATGGCCAGATATGACAAGGGTGTCGCTGTGAGGATTAGAGAAGGAATAAAAAGCCGTAAAAACTAAGAAAGATTATGATGCGTGGCGGCAATCGTGAAATGAGACGTATGCTTGATAAGATGGGTCTTGAGATGAAGGACCTTGGGAATATTGAAGAAGTAGTTATTAAAACAGAAACAAAGGAACTTTATCTTTTAAAACCCCAAGTGGTAGAGATGAAGGGTAAAGATAGCACGATCTTTCAAGTTGTTGCTACGGATATAGAGGAAAAACAAAGAGACGTACCTGTACTTAAAGAAGAGGACATCACACTTGTTATGCAGCAAGCCAATGTTACGCGGGAAAAGGCGATTCAGGCATTAATTGATGCAAAAGGTGACATGGCTCAAGCAATCTTGAATCTTACCACCTGACTTAGCAACGATTCCTCTGCCACCAAAACATCAATGAACAATATACCGTAACGTAAGATGAGGTAAAGGTCTATTTGTCTAGAGAATCAGAAGCCCCATTGATTTTTAAATGCTCATAATTCTTGAGTGCCATTTTTCATACTTATCTATTTTTTAAGGAAAATCAGCTTCCATCTCAGATTATCTCCAATGTGTGTTCGCATAATCATTTGGCGAGCCATATACGGTGCTATATCGGGGTCAAATTGATTAACCACGTTAAGTCATTTCGATTGTTGGAGATGAAGTTACTCGAAAGATAATTTTAATCTGTAGTAATATATAATCCCTGGACGCTATATGAGCTAAATTATTTTCGCTATTTCAGGAAATTTGTAATTTTTACATATATTTTCACGCTCATAGAACGGGCGCATCCTGAAATAACTCTGCGTTAAATTTTTTATTCATTTTAAAGCAACGGTTTAATATCTCTATTAGTTGCATTGATATTTGTTGGAACGAGAAAGTCAATCTGTTGAAGGTATCATTAAGGCGCTGTCTGAACTCGAAGGTGACATAGACGCGATTAGTTCCAAAGTTGAGGAACTAAAAAAGCATATGATAATTCATTCAAATGAGGAAATTGAGAAATTAAAGCAGCAAATTAACTCTACTGCCCAAAAAGAAGCAAAACAGATTATCGATACGGCAAAAACAGAGGCAGAATCAGATTCGGTGGCTATTGCTAAGGAAGCAGAAGAAAACATTGAAAGAATTAGAAAAAATATCGACTCTTTGTCAGATACAATAGTAAACAAGATCGTTAAGATGGTTATAAAGGGCTCAGTTTCTTCAATTTCTGGGGCCAAACGTAAGCCAAATGAAACTGTGTCGAATCCTGTTGGACAAGTTCCGTAGCAACCAATCGTCTCCAATCTAATCGGTAGAAATTGGTAATTGGATGACTATGATGCCGAATACTATATCGACGAAAGTTTAAAGGGACATAAAAACAATCAGAAAAGTCGCAGATTTGACAGAACCCTCATCCACAAGGTTTAAAAGGAATTTTCTCTAACCAACTGTGATGAAACGCCCCTGATTAGGGATGTTTTGCAACATAAAGTCACGGTCGCCACTGTTTGTGGTCGCTCATATTACAGAATCATAAATGCTTTAAAATTGATGAATTTACAGTTCGAGTCTCTTTCTCCACAAGAAGCCGCGCTTTCAAATGCCAAGGTTATTATTACAACAAAGGAAGAGGCTGAAATTCTCAAAAGAAAAGACATTCTTCTAGACACAGAGCTAGATAATCTCCCTATTCTTATGAAAGCCAAAATCCTGCGCTGTAGTATGGGTTCTCACTGTTCTGACCTGTTGACTATAGGAGTGGACCCAGGTAAGAGGATAGGGATCTCAGTCATTTATATTCACGACGAGATAGGGAGTTTCATTGAGTCATCTCCCTCAAGGGCGGTGCAATTAATATCTCATTTATTAGCTGGCATTGATTCAAAGAAAAAAACTGTAAGAATTGGCGACGGTGATTTGTATATGGCAAGAATTATTGCAACAATGTTGAAGTCAGGAATTGGTGCTTCAGCAGAGATTGAAATAGTAGATGAACGGGGCACATCATTGCCTCGGAATACAGGGATAAACAGACGAGGTATGAGGGACATATCTTCTGCTAGAAGAATAGCTCTCAGAAATGGTAGACTATTCAAATCTGTTCAGTCTCTCATGCCTCACAGTGATTAGCTGGAACATCCAATTTAAGGATCCCAGAATAACAGTGTCGATGATATTCAAATTAAGCTCGATTGGATGATTAGTAACCCTCCCTCTCGGATCGCTAGGCATTCTCAATTCATGACATTTCGATTGATAGGACCCGTTTGGGGAGTAGAGGATACTGCATATTCATAGCAGTGCACTTGTATCTGGGTTCAACGGCATTTTTTTACAAAAAATCTAAAAGTCGAATTTCATTTATCAAAATTATTAATTTATGTTCCAATATACTAGAAAATATTTTAATGAAGGTAGCATTTTGGCCATAAAATATTTGACTCAATTTAAATAGAATGTACGCCATATGTTCTCAGGTAAAAAATTTTACGGGAGGACAAGAGAATGACTTGTAAGGGAATATGTGTTCGTCACAAGGCGCAGAAGCCTGTAGGTTCTGGTCGATATGCTAGTGGTCAGAAACGTTGTCAAATTTGCGAGATATTCATTAAATGGGATGGTTTATGGTGTCCATGTTGTGGGTATCGATTAAGAACAAGACCACGGAATTTAAAGTACAAGGCTAAATTAAGGGCAAGAAAAACGTTACAAACCTCGCCTATTTCCGTCCGTCTGTAATAGCCCAATTTCAAAAATGAGCGGAAAAGACGGATTAGTAGTAGAGAGAAATCAAAACTGAAAGTCAGAGAACTTTCACTCTAAAGTGCGTTTCGTTTGAAAATGGATTATTTATTGTTGTGGCAGAAGGGGCAAATAGGATTGGGTCGTTGACCGTTTCAATTAGTTCTTCAAATAAAAGTAATACCGCCACAGTTATTCCCAGTAGATACAATTCAATGTTCATTAATACAATTTCAGAAAAGGTATCTTCCATGGTTAACGGAATTTGCGTAGTCTCACTCTACAATGCTAAGCAATTAAACCTAGAAGATATGAAAGCAATTATGGGCGAAATTATGAATATAATCGGAGGGAAGCTTAATGGAGAGGACAAGAAAACAGCACTCAAGGGTTTCCAGTGATGACTTTCGTAACTTTCTCAAGGACTTAGAAGAAACAGGCGAACTTGTGAAAATAAAGAGGACTGTAAGCTCAACATTTGAACTTGCAGCGGTCGGAAGTAAATTTGAGGGAAAACAGGCGGTATTGTTTGAAAGAGTTGAAGGAAGTAATATGAGCGTGGCATGCAACGTGTTGGGGACGCGCAATAGGTTTTGTCGAGCCATTGGAGTAGATGATGAAAAGAAAATCCATGCTCGAATAACGTCATCTATTTCAAAAATCTCATCACCGCAAAAAACTTCAGGTCAAGCGGCTTTTCATGATAATCAATCAAATGATTTGATGGATCTACCTATAATCACTCATTTTGAGAAAGACGCTGGCCCTTACATTACATCATCGGTAGTATTCGCAAAAGATCCAGTAAGTGGAAACCAGAATTCTTCGACGCATAGGCTTTTGCGACTGGATGCCAATCATATGGCCATTAGAATGGTAGAAGGCAGGCATTTGCATCGGTGTTTTTCATTTGCTAAAGAACACGATGAAGATCTCAGAGTAGCAATTGCGATTGGCCTTCATCCTGCAATAAGCATTGCCGCGGCTTATCAGGCGGCTTACGGTGTCGACGAGATGGAAATTGCAAATTCCTTGCTGGATGGTAGGCTCACATTATGTAAAGGTGACTATACGCAACTGTTTGTTCCTGCCCATGCTGAAATCGTATTGGAAGGTAGAATTCTTAAAGACACATCACACGAAGAATGGATGGTTGAAATGTTAAGGACATACGACTTTAAGCGGAAGCAGCCGGTATTTGAATTGCATAAGTTATGGTTTAGGAATAATGCAGTATTTCATGATATTTTACCAGGTTATACTGAACATCGCCTATTGATGGGATTGCCTGTTGAAGCCAAAATGTTTGAAGCAGTTAAGAATGTTGTTCCAAATACACAGGCGGTTCATCTGACAGAAGGGGGTAGCAATTGGCTAAATGCAGTAATCCAAATTCGCAAGAACCTCGAAGGAGAACCCAAAAATGCTATTATAGGAGCATTCGCCTCGCACCCATCACTCAAAATGGCAACTGTGGTAGATGAGGATATCGATCTTACAAATCCCGCCTCCGTAGAGTATGCCATATCTACAAGATGTCAGGCAGACAAAGGAGTAATGATAATTACTAATGCCAAAGGGTCAAGCCTGGATCCATCAAGTGATCAGGTTAATATGGTCACGACTAAGGTAGGGATAGATGCAACAGCCACTCTCCTTAAATCTAAGGAAAGGTTTCAAATTGCGAAAATACCGGGAAGTGATGATATTAGTATCTCAGACTATATTGATGAAAAATAATAGGTCCAAGATTCTATCACGTATCTACTTCTGCTAATTGACACCAGGGGTTTTCACTTTCCGCGCTATTTTGTATTTGTCGAGAACTGCTTACAGGGTGAAAACTTAACTGGACCTTTGATTTTAAATATGCTTTCGGTAAGGAAGACATACATCTAAAGAAGTCTGACAATCTCGCTATGAAAGAGTAGCAAACATTGTATAGCAATGGGTGAGAGATTATTAGTGAAAACAAGGATCAGACGTGACAACAGAAACTAGGAGTTTCAAACAAACCAGGTAGTTATACAAATACTAGACGAACTTAAAAGGCAAATCTCTCCTCCAAAAGGATTACCAGCATGGTGACTGTTAATTCTCTCTTTTTTATCTTTTATTAATGTGAGCGGACTAGGTAACCTACCCACGATCCATTAAATATTGATATTATGAATTTCGTGAGCAGAGTATATTGATCATTCCAGTTCAAGGTGCAGGTTTTGAGCACTTCTAGGCAATGTATAAATGTGAAACTTAGAAATAGAGACATATTTGTCGGAATATCGATTTACAGTTGGAAATCTCATAATACTTTATGCCGTCCACAGTCAAAACTCTTTTAGAGACCAAGATAGAATTCCAGACTACATTAACGAACGGATTAAGGTGTGTTTGATCACTCATAGGGTTATCGAGCAGTCAAAACCAGATGGAAAGAAGACTGTGATCCTGGTCGTCGGAAACCAACAAGACGTTGAATACATTATAGAAAGACTGGTGGAAGCAGGAGTCGA
Organism: uncultured Nitrososphaerales archaeon; assembly: GCA_963737815.1. Lineage (GTDB taxonomy): Archaea > Thermoproteota > Nitrososphaeria > Nitrososphaerales > Nitrososphaeraceae > TH5893. Next base: position 142,267 of record CAVTUB010000004.1, read on the forward strand.
CCAAAAAAAAATAGCCAAGGACAATCTTTCGAAAAATGTCACTCAATGTTTTGATCATGTAGTAGATCTGATCAAAAGCAGAACTAATCCCCCGTACTTGTACTTTATAGGTTCCGTATGGCACAGAGACATTTATGATGCCGTCGTTATTTCCAGACTAAATGGCTACCGGGTCCAATTTGAGGGTGCTTTAGACCACAGGCCGGTTAAGGAAGTTGAAGAGGATAAGGCATTAGATGCTCCAAAAAAAGGTTTAGAACATTATAAAAGAAGGGCAAAGGATAAGGCGATTGATATTGTGCTTAACTACATGTTCCCGGAAGGTAATGACAAGTCGTAAGGAATTGTATCAGTCCTGATTAATCTTCCTCAAGTAGTATCTTTTACCTTTACATTCATTTTTTCGAATCTTATTATACCATATGAGACTTATAGAGTGACCTGGATACCTACGTAGGCCTACATACACCCTTTATATGTATATACATGAGCATGTCTTTGACCGTAACTTGCAGTCTTAAACTTAAATATTCTCGACGTTCAACCGTAATAGTGGTTTCCCATACTAGAACCAAATTATACAAGGTGGAATCAAAATCTAATATGGGCAAGCCCACATACAGACATTCGATATTCTTAGAGAAGGCTTTTGTAGAAGATAGCATGTTTCCTTTTAAGCCGGGAGACAATTTGGTAGCAAGGATCGATTAGAGTCCCCTAGTTGTTTGCTAATCCAAGGTATTTTATTAAGGTTAATCAGGAATTCATGAAACGTTAAGATTTAATATCCACTATAGTCGGCTAATATGTGTAGCGCGGTCATCGTCTAGTTTGGTTAGGACACTGGCCTTCCATGTATAGCGATTATACGAGGTCAGCCCGTAACCCGGGACTCTATCATATATGATTTGGTAGGGCGGGAATTC
>CAVTUB010000005.1:0-116649 GCA_963737815.1 uncultured Nitrososphaerales archaeon
CCTGTTTATCATTCTAGCTGGGTAACAATCTGTATTAGGCAATAAGCAAATGGATAGTAAAAGGTTTTATCAACATTACAGGGACTATATCCTTCTTAACAAGAATATCCTAGTTTCGGGAGTATTCGCTTTCTTTGGAGGGGCCTTATTTACTCAACTGTACGCGCAGTACGATAACAACAATCTATCTAATTCTATAGTAACCTTGTCGGTAGAATATGCGATTTACATTCCCCTATTTGCCTTATTATTTTATATGGACAACAGGAATAGATACGTCGACCCTTTAACAGGAAGGAAAGATAAAAAAAGAATTAAGAGTGATATTAAAAAGCTGATTGCGGCATTTTCTCTTTCTGAGCTTATATTTTCTTTCTCGAAAATAGCAATTCACTACGAGTTACTGCAGACTTCTATGGCAGAACCTTATCAAGCATCTATGATAGGTTCAATTACAGCCTGGGCAATATTTCTGGTCTCCATAAATTTAAGTGTAAAGGCTGTGAAACTTTTTAGGCGTTAAACAAAATCTATTGCGAGGTAAGTACTCGGTAATCTTCGAGCACATCACAATGTGAGCTATTCTATTTCTATCCTACCTCACTGTTTCCATGAGCACCCAGTATGATCAAATGCATAGTAAAGACGAAGAAACAAGAATCTGCAAGTTCATTTCAAAGTGTTAATATCACCTGCGTGCGAAAGTATCCTTTCAAGTATGATGAAAGCCAGATGTGGTCACTTGGTTGGAAGAAAATATGCTAAAGCTCACGATGGCCTATGTAGAAGATGTCATTCTAACTTTGCATTCTTAATAGATCTAGAGTCGGAATACGGAGAAGATGCATTAGTGCAATATTGGTACGCAATGATACTTGCTAATTTGTCCTCCGCCGAGGGAGGAGCTCAAAGCTCAAATTGTTTGATAGAGCACATGGTTGAGTTTTATCAAAGTAAGTTAGATATGGTACCCTCAAAGAGTAAGTATATCCGAAAGATGTTGTACATGTTGAATTCTCTAAAAAACCCCTTGAATATCGAAGCCTTGAAATGACATTTACACTACAGAAATATCATTTCTAACTATGCCTATTGACCCTTAAACATTTAGATCATCAACCAAACTCAGGAGTCTGCCTAAAGCTTAGTTTATCTTAAGTTGTTAATGTCCTAATCACCCATCTTTGTCTTGCCATTGCTCTTTATCGAGCAGAAATACTTGGAGGAGTTGACAATTCTCTTAAAGCTTCGTTCAAACTTTTGACAAGAGTCAACCATTAATCTATTGTTGTAAGCCACCTTTAAATGCCATTGAGAGCCGAGTCATGGGTGTATTATGTCAATCAAGCGACAAATTCAATAAGGGATGGTTTCTCATGGTAATAAATACCTTTTAACACCAAAGTTTATATATGATTGACTCTAGATATATCATATGTCTAAAGAAGATAATTTGTCAACATCAAGAAAGACCACCAATACAAATCCGTTTGAAACAATAAGTCGAAGCGTAACAAGAGTAGTAGACGAAGTAGCAAAAGCTCAGCCTCAGTATTCACAATCTGTATCCAATCTTCAACTTGATTATATACAGACTATCAAAAACACAGTTCAAAACACTATAGCCGCTCAAAAACAAATATCCGATGCCACAGGTGTCAGCTTTAACGTGCCCTTTACAGGTCAATATGCAGAACAGATGAGTAGACAAACGAACGAAATTACAGACAATATTGTGAAGGCGGTTCAGACAAATAATCAAGTCAGCCTCAATGCATTGGATGCAGCGAGAGACAACATCAGGATATACACTAAGACAACAGATGCAATTTTGGAATTTAATAGCAATGTTGCAAAAGCATGGACTTCATTCTTCTCAGTTCCTCAACAACAATTCTTCAGACCGTAAACACATTTTTTTGTGTAACCACTATTAACTTACTTTGCTAGTTTGACCTATAAACGAACATACTGTTATAAAAAGGCAGAATCAACTGAAACCTATTAGTGTGTGAGCGTTTAACAGGTACTTCTACAAGTTTAGAGAAGAATTCCTAACATATCCGATAGATCTAGTCTCCCTATTCTGAACCCTGACAACTACCGCCGTTCCTTTATGGTGCATCAGCGTTACCTGATCTAAGCAGGAAATATCGAAATGAACAATACGAACTAAATGAAAAGAAGAAGAAAGTTAAAAAACGCATTTTGAGTCTTTCTTCCGTGGTACAGTTGAAAGCGAATTGTCAAAATGCATCTGCCCGTCTCTCCGGTTTTTTCATAGCAAAACCAACCACAGTTAGAGTCACTCCGGCCGACATTATTGTTAAAGGAATGCCTATTTCAAAAACGCTCAAAAATTCATTTCTAATTTCAAAGTTAATGCTGTAGTAATAAGTTGCGTGTGTGACAAAAGGTATTCCTATCGCTAGGAATATGAACCCTATAATTACGCTTTCTTTATACATGACTATATTTTCCTAGACAAAGACATAACTTGAAATTTAAATCAAAATAAGGTAGCGCTGGTATCGTGTTGCTCTCCTATTGTGACCTCAAAAGGTCCTTCTGCCGGTTTGTCTGTCTTGCGTACATGAATATTGTATGAATTAATGACATTATTGACGGTTCTAATCATTTTACCATCCTAAAACCTTTGCTGACTTGGCAGCAGCATCATCCAGCGCTTGTTTTAGTTCTTTTATTCCATAAAAAACCTCGTCTAATGCTTGTCTTACGTGTTCGGCAATAGCTTGATATTCTGAGAGATTAGGTCTACCTTTTCCTGTAGGAATCATTGACTTAACCCCCTGCATACATGAGGAGTCAGCCGTTTGTTATGGTCTGTTTTAATATGATTGTACAACCATCTGATGAACTTGCTTAGAATCATTTATCTTGTATTATATGGCCAATCCATTTGTGAGACGGATCCACCGAATCCTGCTTCTCAAATTATTTGGGTATAATATGACATCATCTTTTGTTACCTGTCGGAAACCATTGTACTTCAAATATCTGGAGGAGTAAATGACCTTGACGCGGGTCAATCTGGTGCCAATTTGCACGTTCTGTTCATTATGGTCTGTAGCTATGAATTCACAAACCATCTGAGCATCTTAAGGAATTAATCCGGCTAGTTGTTTGAAAATTGATCTCTAGTAAGGAAGCGCTGAAGCAGTTAGAGATTCGATCCTTTTTTACAAATCAGCGTAATTATTCTGAATATAGGTCTTCGCTGAGGTCATTGTCAGTCTGCGGTAGAAGCATGGTCTATGAACTAATAAAGAATATCCTGAGATCCATGACTAGCATGGAGGGAATGGGATTTGAACCCATGACCACCTGCGTGTAAGGCAGGTATCCTAACCAGTCTAGACAATCCCTCCACGGCACAGCGTTAAATCGAATCAGTTTAATCTGATCGTTATAAATAAGTTGTTTGTTATTGTTAGAATACCATTTTATTACAAGATACTTTGTCGAATGTCCAAAGCCTGCGTCCACTGTATATATCACCAGCAAAATGTGAACGGCTGTACCAGGCGACTGTTCAAATGGTCTAGCGTCCTTACTATTGCTTCCGAAGACTGATTTCACTCCAGTTCAAACTTTTATTAACCTCTGCTAGCACCAAATTAACCTATAGCCATGTCCTTTGGTGTAGACGCCTTGGGTGCTTTAACCGAGAAATTAAGGCAACTAGTTAATGATACCCAGGAAAAGTACGAAACATTTCTTGACGATACTCAACTCTTTAAGCAAGGGAAGATAAATGAAAAAGAGTTTTTTGCTAAGATAGGTGAATACTTGATTACATTTTCTGCGCTAAATTTTCTCGCTATCCGAGTCATTTTAGAATTGAAATCTGCAGCTGATAAAGGCACGTCTTTAAAAAGTTCTACCGGAGGTACTGCTTACACCAGTTCCTCCCCTCAACCAGGTTTTGGTGTAGGTGGATTCGTAGGAACTGGGGGGACGGTAGGATCTGGATCAAGTTCGCAGGAATACACTCTTCCTACCCCGCAAGAGACAGAATACCAAGAACCTAGACTTAGACCTGCGGGCATAGATGTAAAGATACTAGATAAATCAGACGCTGAATCTAACAAACAATCAACAAAAAACTGTATCGCTTGTGGGTCAGCGATTCCAAGTCAAGCAAAATTTTGCAACAAATGTGGTAATTCGCAATAATTAAAAGCCACATGGGATAATTTTCCTAGAGATGAGAGTATTCAACGGAAGAAAAGCTACTGAAGATTACATGTCTACTCATTCACTTACTTTTTCGACTCCTGAGATGACTTTGAAAAAGTTTGCGTTATGGCTGGGTGAACAAATTGACAGTCCTAATGATAATAAATACCAAATACCGCGCTTATTATCTTATCTTGAAGACAAAGATAGAAAGACCAGTACAAGTGACTACGTGCCTGACGTCAGCGATAGGTTCGAACCTAGCGGAGCTGTTACAGACATGTATCATGGGATTTCGGGTACCGATTCCGGTACAAAGTCCCAATTGAAGTCGACTGGGTCAAAAGATAATGGTGAGGAAGTTAGATTCTGTATCGAATGCGGAACTAAACTAAGACCAAGTTCTAAATTTTGCATAGCGTGTGGACAACGACAATCATAACTACACTTTTCTAGAAAAAAAGTGGCCGAATAAGCAAAAATATTAACCATCAGATGAGAAAACTGATGATCTTTTGTTTTTACCTTTATGGTTGGTCTTTTCCTTTAACAACATGTAACATTCATTACAGATGGATTCTGAAAAGATAAAATTTAGCGAGTAAAATCTAACTCTTCCACAGTGCTGGCATCTACGCATTGATACCTCTCTTGGCTGATTTATTCAATTTAATCCTATATGGTTGACATTATAGACGCTTTTTTACGATCAACATGGTCCTTGTGATTTTTAAACAAAATTAAATAACAGTTTACAATATATTGTATGTTGACAGAAAATTCTGTTAGGCATATTAGCGCAATAAAGGAAATGGAAGCGCTGAAATACCAATATCAGATAAGATGCAGCCACTACAAACTTGAATTCTCTTCTTACGGGAAATCCATAACTTGCGCAATATGTCAAAAGATCTGGTTCCTTAACAAAGAAGACAATACAGCCGCTAGGAACAAGGAAATTTATATTGCTGATAAGCAAAATTAGAAATTCATGTCACTGCCAAAGCCGAACTGATGTCCGAAATTTTGACCAATAATTATCACAGTCATCCGTTTAGACATCTTGTGCTCGCCTGCTTCGACTACATCCTACAACTAGCTATCAGTCAAACCTCGTTCTAATGCACTAAATAAATAAATATGAAAATCTATGGCTCTGGTTGAGGAGTTTTAGTTAGGTAAGGAATAGGTGAAGGTCTTTGTCCTATTGTTACTTCTTTATCTATTGTATTTCCGTCTCTATACACAATCAATGTCAAATTCTGACCGACGGTTTTTTGGGTTTCAAGATATGAGATCAGATCCTCCATCTGACTAATCCTGCTTTCATCAACTCCGATAATTATATCTCCACCCTGCTTTTCCCCATATTGGTTCATTATGGATCCATTTATACCCGCCCTATCTACAGGCCCATCTTTCACCATTGTATCGACTACTATGCCTGTAAAGTTCCTATCTAACCCCTCTCTTTCTGCCATATCAGAATTTAGAGTTTCGCCAGTCATTCCTAGCCAAGGATGAGTATAATTTCCGGTTGCAATTAATACGGGAATAATACGGGAAACCGCATCCGACGGGATAGCAAATCCAATATTCCCTGGAAAAATACCTGCTGTATTAACCCCAATCGCCTGTGCTTTCATATTCAATAAGGGCCCACCTGAATTTCCAGGATTTATCAAAGCATCAGTTTGGATTGCATTCGGAATTGAAAACCCTATTTCTTCAAGGGGCAGTAACCTACCTGTCTGGCTGACTATGCCTGTCGTCATTGAGCCTTCCAGTCCAAATGGATTTCCTATTGCAACAACTTGATCTCCTACATTTAACGCCGACGAATTTCCTAATGCAAGAGGAGGAGGCAATTCCCCCGCAGTGAAATTTTCGATTATTTTCAGAACTGCTAGATCGCTATAAAAGTCCCTGCCCGTCACGTTGGCAGTAAATCTGCTCCCGTCGATAAAAGTTACATCGACAATTTTCGCGTTTGCGACGACATGATTGTTTGTAACTACGTGTCCTTTGTTGTCGTAGATAAATCCTGAACCTAATGCAGTACTATTTTCCGTCTGAGAGGGATTTAGGATGTTAACAGGAGGTACTGAGGTAGTTATCTGTATTACCGAGTTCTCCACGTTATTGAATATCTCATTGAGTGAAAGAAAAGCATTGGTATCTGAACCCGGGGTAGATTGTTCTACCTGTTTTTCCTGTGCCAAGCCGTCAGAACCGAAAATTGTGTACGAAAATGATGATATAAAGATCAAGATCAAGAACGCTACCTGAACTGTTAATTCTTTCATATGTGTAGCTAAAAAGTAGTATGACTTATAGCGCTTTCCATATTAAGTTAGGCCATCATTTTAAAAAAAATAATTTAATTGGCTTGAATATGATTCATGTGTTTTCTTTAATGTATCCGATAGAAGCCATTTTCTTGATCTCATGATTATGCGAGTAGTCTTTAAATTATGGGTAAGTTAATACAAAAGACATATGTCTTCATCGACCGGTACTCAATATCGATGTGAAAAATGTGGAGGTAATGTAGTATTTAACTCGTTGGCAGAGCTCGAAGAACATAACCGAAAAAAGCACACGTAATAAAAGGAAATTTAGCATTAATGTTTGATAATCACCTCGCAAAACGGTGACAGCTCGATTACTAATTTATAACAGCTAGGATATGTATTATACCTAGGGGCTTCGGTTTCTGGCCAAAAGGAAATACCCATAGCTTAATTTTCTAAAACTCATGTCAGAAGTCCGTCTTCGACTATCTCTTTATCTTCTATTAGCATTTCGGAGAAATTTATCCTATTCCTGTTCCTCTTTGTTTGTCCTTCTACCAATCGTTCTGATGTATGGAAACTTGACTTTTTGATGTCACTATTTTCTATTTCAGGTAAGACATTCTCTTGCACAAAAGTATGAGCCCGTCCTTGGTCTCCAGCGTTCACTATACGCGGAAGGTATTGCTTTATTGCAGACATTACCAAGATAGCCTTAATGCATGTGAGATTTCTTAACCGTATTGCTGTACTGATACCCAAGATGCCAGATGGTACGAATAACTCAAGGGCTTTGGTCTGAATTTCAGATTTGACCTTGATGACTTTAGCCATCGTTAGATCCATTTGAGCTCCATTGATTATTTGTCGGGGATTCGCGAATTTGATTGCCTTTTTAAGACCAAATATGATATAGCAATAAGTCAACTGTGCGTTCCAAGCAACAGTAACAGCTAGTTCAAACATGGATTTCTTTACTAAGGTAATAATCACTCCTTTCAGCAAATAACCAAAAATGTAAATAGTCGAATCTTTGACATATCTTCCTATTCTCGAAGTATTAAAAGATAATGGCTTACTGTTGGACCATAAGACCATTTACATTCTCATATTTCTCCATCACTAACCATTTAATCCTTATTAGTTAAATAGCCATGACCATCTTGTTTATTTTATATCAAGATCTAGAACACATTTGGTGAAACGTAAGGAGATATTCCTTACGAGTAATGATCTTTTCTGAAATCACTACACACATGTCGAGTATTTTTATGGCATAGTGCCTCACACGGACATTTAGAGAGTCAAAGGACGTCTATTCTTGTAAACTCAATTAGTTTTCGAAGCGATGGAAAGATCTGTTGCTCTAATCTGCAGTTAAATTTCGCTAAAAAAGATAGAGTTTTTTGTGATCTGGATAGGACGAGATTGCTCGCCCTTTAAGAAGTCACATCATAGTCCAAACCTCTACCCATTTGATCTCACGGGCCATTTCCCATGATACGACCTGAATCAAATGGAAGAATAAAGGGTGTAGATTTGTGCTCTTCTTTTGGAGCCTGTACTATAGATTCTAACGGATTGCGAGTGATCATTTCATTCAATCCCTCCAATGGCTGTTGTTCTTCCAATGGCTGTTGTTCTTCCAATGGCTGTTGTTCTTCCAATGGCTGTTGTTCTTCCAATGGCTGTTGTTCTTCCAATGGCTGTTGTTCTTCCAATGGCTGTTGTTCTTCCAATGGCTGTTGTTCTTCCAATGGCTGTTGTTCTTCCAATGGCTGTTGTTCTTCCAATGGCTGTTGTTCTTCCAATGGCTGTTGTTCTTCCAATGGCTGTTGTTCTTCCAATGGCTGTTGTTCTTCCAATGGCTGTTGTTCTTCCAATGGCTGTTGTTCTTCCAATGGCTGTTGTTCTTCCAATGGCTGTTGTTCTTCCAATGGCTGTTGTTCTTCCAATGGCTGTTGTTCTTCCAATGGCTGTTGTTCTTCCAATGGCTGTTGTTCTTCCAATGGCTGTTGTTCTTCCAATGGCTGTTGTTCTTCCAATGGCTGTTGTTCTTCTAGTGTAATCATCTCTTGTTTGGGCTCCAAATATTGTTCCGCAAGGGCACCAGTGTTGCTAAGCTCAGGATGAGCCACATTTGAGAGGGTTGCAAATAGCAGAACAATTGAAGAAATGTAAAGGATTTCCTTTCTCATATTTGATTTTATCCATAATTATTCAATATTTAAGAAATGTTAAAGACAGTATCTGTTTAGATGTCGGTAGTAAATTATACTTTCAATTGCCGTCGACATTCCAACTTCATATTGTAACCTGTGTTACTTATCTGAAATTATTACGAATAACGGAAAGAAAAAAAGGTATTGTCATTTCTATACAGGACTTGGTATCTAGGCAGAAATCCCTTGCCAAGTTGTTCATCGGAAGGGTCGACTACTTGCTGTTCACATAGCATCCCTTATTCAGGAAGGCTCAACGCATCTTCAGATTACGACCTACACTAGGTTCGAGATCTTGGCTTTTACTATCTTATGTTTTCCGGATCACTTTAATCCAAATGTTGAATAAAACATCTTTTAAAGTTGGATTTAGGTGCCTATATCTAATAGCCTTCGTGTTGCACACCCCGTTCTGAATAAGAAACTAGTTTGGACTAATTTGAGAATCAATAGTCTGAGTTTCAGTTAAACCACACTCTTCGCATTTGAGCTTTATCGCTTTTCTAATGATGTCATATTTTATCATCTCTCCCCCACAACATGCACATTTCATAGGATATCATTTTGAAATCCCGTGATTTAAGAATATCATTGTTTAGCAATCAACTGTGGGTGTTGAGAATTTTAACCTACGGTTACCATTTACTGAAAATAAAAAATGACTAGCATAGCCGCATTTCTCATTTTTTAGGGACTTCTAGTTTGCTTTGTAAAAGATTGAAATTGGAAACTTACGGTTATTGATAAACAAACTTCTTCCGTTCCTCACTACTCAAATTCCATAAATTTAGCCACTTAATTGTAGTGTCCGGACTGGAATTGAAGGGATTAGTTTACCTATACTTTTTCGAATCGAACAGATTAGTATACTTCCTCCTGACAATCCACACCTAGAAATTTAGACTGGTTCATGGATTAGTGGGAGTCATATCATTCATCTTTTGCAAGTGCTTGATCAACTCTTTTAGGACTTCAATCTTTCTATTAGGCTCCGTTGCAAACTGGATTACCCCGTCCAAGAATACTGAAACAGGAGTGATTTCCTGCTCTCCTACAACCTCAATACCTTTAGTTGTTATGATATAGTTCTTCGGGCTTGGACTTCGTTGAATGCCACTAAGCAAGTAATTTTGGTTAACCGCCATCGTTGAACTAGACACAAGATATCGTTCTTTTACTTTCTCTGTTAATTCTAAAATCCTTTGGTTTATGACTTCTATCATAGCATCAAGCTCATTAATCTGCTGAAAGATAAGCTCTGTATCAGTAACCATATATTTGAATATGCATCTACCATGCATAATAACAATCTTTCCTGCCATGAGAACATTGGATCTATACTCAATTAATCCTGACTGCAAGTTCGTAATCGAAGAACTTTTATAATTTACAGGACGTGATTGTTAGGAGATTGACCCTCAATAGTCCAGCACATCTTGTAGCTACTCTTCACAGATCTATAATCAGCATTAGCATATATCAATGATTTCAGATGGTACCAACAATATGCAAAGTTGTAAATTTATCTCATTGAGCCCAATTTACTAATCTCATTATTGCATTGCATTTTTTAGATGCCTAAAAGCAAACCTGCATTTGGTGTTCTGTGTATGAGGAACTGTGAAATTTTCATTTATTGTTTACTTATTCGCAGCAGATTTGAAGGCGCTGAAGGATTCCAGTTCGTAGCGCAGGGCATCTGAATATAATTTGGCGGAAAGCTGGCTTTCTGTTATATTGGCTGATACCAAACTGTTTTTAAAAAGAACGTTGCTTTGTAGTTCTGACTCAAGACTCTTAAGATAAAGTTTTGTCACATTCTCAAATTTTAGGGGCGTATGCAAATTCTTGGTTATAGTAATGAGTTCTTGAAATTTCGGCAGATAAGAATCCGTAATTGACGCCATAGTATTATTATTATGTTCTCCCCTTTTCCATTTTTGTATTTGTATATCATGGTCGTGAGTAACTAAAACTGCCTTGTCGACGACATCCTGAAAAGAGGTAGCAAACAACTGATCTTCGTTGCCATCACTTTTTTGAGCAGCAGTATTATTAACACTGCAGCAATAAAATGCAAACAAGCTTAACGTAAGTAAAGCAATCAAATTCTTAATCACTGCTGTCCTATTCATTTTGCCAGCCATTTGAATGGCCTCAATAGTATAAAATGTTATTCAACTGATAGTCCAGACAATATAATGGCACCTTTGACTAACTTCTGCTATCGTCGATGAAGTGAATCCATAACCCCCAAAATAGGCTGAGCGAATAAAGCGATATCTTATATGCTTGTAGGGAGATTTAGGAATATTGTGTCAGCAAGAGTCGATTTAATTGGTTATAATTATTTCTCAAGAGCACGCCTTCAGTGTAACATTTTCTTAATGTTTTACGTAGGGATCTTTTTGCTTGTTCTGTAAGATCTAGCTCTAAAAATTCAATTTTACCTGAATGAATTTCTTGGTTGATAGTCAATTTAGTCATTTTCAAGGTCAGAATTATTGTCAACTTAGTATCGAATGGCTCGAACTAGTTCAGAACCATAATTTTATAGTCAATTAGACACCCTGTTAAACCTAAGATGGTTAGTTACTTTTTACTCTCGAGAGCAGGGTACTTTTATCTATTTAAGGGGTAAAATATAATAAACTAAATTATTTTTAGTCCCAATTCTTACGTAACAAAATAGATGTCAAGTAACAGTATCCAGATCAATAGGTCTCCTAAACAGAAGGTGATGGAGTCAGTATACTCGATAATAAAGACTCGAAGCGGAAAGATAACGGCAAAAGACATCGAAAAAGACCTGGGGAGTAAGTACGAAGCGCATTATGCGATATTGCACCTAACGAAGCAAGGCAAGATCAAACGGGTAAAAGGATTTGGACTTAGTAGGATTGAATTTTATTATGAAATTATACATTAGTTTTTTTTTTAAAGTACAAGACTAATGGGAAATTTTTATCTGAATGTGAGTATAATATTTTGGTGACTTTCCAAATCTGATACTAAATTATTCCATCGGGATTATGGCATTTTGTGACACATGAAATGTCTGTTTAAAATGTAATGCTATAGGTCAGGATGCCATTCTTATTGTAACTTTATTACATTACCTCCCGGTTCGGCCTCTCTATAAACATGGGCTTGAAACTTGTATAATTTTGTTCCAGGTCTAGTCCAAGAATCTGGCTTGGTTCCTGCCTTATGACAAATATTTGACAGATACTCATCAATGTCCCAGTTTAACTCACGAGCAACCTGCGGCAACAATATGCCCGATCCCCTCTCCCATTTTAATATTAAACCGTCTCTGCCTACCTTAATATGATCATAATATTCCATTGGATTCTTTACTTGAATAAGTTGTGGGGGAGTCAGAAAACTTAATTCGAAAATTATTGTCGGAAGCTCTGTTTTGGATAATGGTGGGAATCTCGGATCAGAAGTCGCTGCTCGCTATTGCTGCCTCGACGACCGATTGGAATAATTGTTTCTCTGGAAGAGGGATTCCAATACACCCTCGCAACTTTTCTTCTCCCATGCGATTCAAATAATTAAGAGTAACAAACACGCCCATTCTGTCTGATGATGCAAATCTATCATCTGTAGAAAGGACAATTGCTTCTCCAAGATAGACATCCACCGCCTCTCTTGCTATTCTTACCAACTGTTCTCCCTCAGTGTCACTTACCATACAAAATGTGTAGGATATTCTTTCTCTATTTCAAGTAATCCTTTGCCCATAATCCAAAGTGCACAAATTTAGGCAGATTTGCTAGCTTGATTTACATTCGCTAAAATGGTAGTAACCCAGATCAATAGAGGTGAATGAACGAATATACTAAAAGATCAGAAACAAAGCGATTTGATAGAACTCATGGTAAGCGTGTGAGGACAGCTCAACTACGAATCCGGTTCAAGTTAAATATGAGATCTTTCCGGGCTATAAATTTCGGCGTAAAATTAGATAAAATAAATTAACGCCCTCTCATACGACTGTGTCACCAATTGCTAAGATGATGTCTTACCTTGTCTGCACTGTACCCGCCAAGTTTAGCCAAATGATGTCTTAATTAAGAATTTTGTTCTTACCAAGTCGTCACAGAGGATAATTCGCAATGTTCTTACTGAAGTGGTTTCACAACTACAAGAAACCTTTTAATTCTCTTTTAGTTGTCTCCTTAGCGAAGGACTATTGTCGGCCCTGGGAAACAATGAAACAACTAATCAAAACAATAATGTTTTCCTATACTTTCCAACTGGATTACTGGTAGTTCCGCATACTGGTATCTTGAGAGAAAGAATATACGGAGGAGAAATAACAAATGGGACGAGCTGGAGACAATATTACCCCGGCTGAGAAATTAAAAATAGCCGGAATAATAGGCGTCGCTGTATTTGTTGTTTCCATGATGATTTGGTCGTCATTTGAGGCACAAATTCAACAATCATTGAATGGATTTTTTGAAAGTGTTCATATTACGTTTTCTAGAATTTACAACACACTTATGTTAACCGTGTACTATTTCCGCTAGCTCTGAAGCAACGATATTAGATACGCAAACGCAAGATGCTCCAAGTGTCAACGAACTCATAATGCTGAGTTATCTGGCCAGCGTATTTGATATTCTTTTTCAATTAAGGCTAGAGAATGGTGTCCCTCGGTACTTCAAAACTGGATTATTGCATTTTATCCTGAAGATTCATTTGCGAGTCTGCCTGAACGAAGATCATATTTTGTTATTCGGAAGTGTCGATTCAGCTTTCCATGATCCAAGGCATCAGAGTTGAAGAAAAAGCTCGATCCGCAGTCGTCACAATACCAAACCATTTTGAGATCCTCTTCCTTCAAATCGCTACATTGAAAGGAGAAAAATAGTATTTAAGAACTATGTAAAGTCAGGACCTCTCTTTATTCGAAAATTAAATACCGAACAAAAAGCCTTCAGTTTTACAAATCACTAAAATACTCCAGACCGCAAGTGTTATTTTAGAATATTATACCGCAAGTAGAAGGCACCTATGGGTTATCGGAATCCTTTGTTAGCATTTATTTATTTAGAATAATCATCGCGTTGTTCTCTATACTCTTCGTGATGCTTAAAGCGTGTAATGGGTTTGTGGAATACCCCCGTTACTTAATGAAAGTGTAGTTTGTATTCGTGAGAAGATTACTACCCCAGTTTCATTGAGGAGATCAAAAATACCCTGCTGAACTAAAAATTTATATGCATTAGGTGTCGAATTTCTTATTATTGGTTGTTTTTGACTCCCGAGATGCGAGCGTTGAAAACTGCAATGCCGATGAAAATGTTGAAGAGGTAAGGGAGGATAACTTGGACGCTGCAAGGAAACAGCAGTTGTCTAAAACCAAAAAAAAACCAGCAGTATTGAGGCCTTAGATAACTCACATCTAAACGACCAATGTTTCTCAACTGGCCAATGATAAGCGACTTGAATATGCGAACACTAGCCAAATCAACTTATGTCAATACAAGAGCTATCAGGTCCGTGTCAAGACTGAGTTGTCCAATGAGAATTCATACAGTCTTGCCACGAGTCAACTCATTTGTCCCGAGAACTGAGAGAGTCTTACATACAGAGCAATTCTCAGATGTTGATAATCGTCCACATTTTGAGCATGTCTTAGATTCAGAATGGTTTGGAAGAGTTCTCAAATTGTTAGAAATTTTTAACACAGAGTTGTAGATGTTGTATTTAATTCCTGGTCGTTCCATTTCAAGGCCATTAATAAATTCACGTATCTGTGTCCTGATGCTCTCATTCATATAGGGACAATTTTCAGTCTGAAAGGGGATCCCTCGCTGCAAAGCATAGAAAACAATCTCCTGTTCATAGATCTCGCAGAATGGTTTTATCTTCTTTAAAGTATGGAATTGGGTTGTTATAGACTGCGGATGAGTCCAACCTATCCGTTGCACATCGCCAGCTATCATGTTAATCATGAAGGTTTGCAGTTGATCATCCAAATTATGCGCTGTTGCTACAACATTCGCATCCACACTTTCTGCCGCAAGGTCAATAGCTCTCCTCCTGAAAGTTCCACATATAGAACAGGAAGTTATTTTAGTCGAGGGTCTTTTCAAAACTGCCTTGTCCATATCAAGTCCAAACAGCTCCTGATAACTAACAATTTTATTTTCTATCTTGAGATTGGCACAAAACTTCTTTACGATTTCCAATGACTCATCACGGTAGTTTTTTATCCCCTCGTCGACCGTAATGGCAATAGGAGAGGGTCGACGACTCATTTCAAAAATATTTTTCAGAACGTATAATAATGATAGACTATCTTTGCCACCAGAGACAGCTACTGCCACCCTGTCATCATGCTTAAGCATTGAGAACTTGCTCATGGTTTTACATGTTTTTTCTTCTATGGCGGAAAGGAAGCATTTTTTGCACAGAGTTTCGCCCGAATATGGTCTACTGTACACGCTCATGCCGCTCTGACACTTGAGGCAAGGTTTTTGTAACATAGAAGTGTGGCGCAGTAGGATAAAGAAAGAGACTTTTATTAGTGTTTTTACTATAATGCGCATCGGCTCGGAACTTTTCAAGATAGAAACATAAAGTGGAACAATAGCAGATCAAGAAAAGGATCACGTAGCAAATCGCCCTCGCAATTTTGGTGCTGACTCAGTCATCAGATGGTTGATTGACCCAAACCTAAACCTATACACGCAGCCAAAAGCTCATGACATATTATGGCTCGCCAAAAAAGGGAATGGTTTGACATTCCTTTTCCTTCCTATCATGATGGGGTGAAGATATCTATGTGCAGTGAATGAACTAGTTTTAAAAATATGACTTAAGTGTTTAATTATGCCAGGGGCACATAAGGCACTGGAAGGTCGACTACACAATTTTAGATGAAATTAGTTTGAAGATCCTTCGCATTTTGAGTAAAGACTCATCTGTGCCATTTGTCGAAATAGCCAAACAAATTGGCATATCAGACGCTACTGTGCATGTTAGAATTAAGCAGCTAGTTGCGACAGGAGTTATCAATAAATTTACAATTTCTATTGACAACAATCGACTCGGTTACAATCATGTTGCATTCATCGGCGTAAACGTTGAACCTGGATACGCGGAAGAAGTCGCCAGATACCTATCCACCATAGACGAAATCTTAGAGATGCATGAAATGCTTAGCAGGTTTGATCTACTATTGAAGATACGTGCCCGGAATCTAGATGAGATGAGGGATATTCTGGTAAACAAAGTAAGGAAATATCCAAGAATCGTGGAGATAGAATTGATGACCACATTAAAAACAATCAAAGAGGAACAAATTATCTCGTTTGATCCCCCAGAAGAGTATTAAAAACCAATAATCATTTTTTATTGCTGATATTGAAGATTTACCTGTTCTGTTTATCTTTCTTTGAAGTCTGCCACCAATCAAGATAGTCGTCATGCAAGCTTTTCCTTCCGTCTTTCAATTGTTCACTTCTTTTATCACGAATTTCCTCGAGTTTCTCTCTTGAAGCAAACAACCCGCAGCTCTTGCAAATTAAATCCTTGCTAACAGGATCAAATTTCAAATCGCCACCGCATTCAGGACAGAAATTTACCAAGTAAGAACTGTGGAGTGCAGTCCTAATAAAAGGATTATGTAAGAGCGAGAGATGGATATCTTGTTAATACATAGACTCTATGGGAGAACATATCATTATGAACACGATTTAAGCTTTAAACGATTGTACGGCAACACAATTCAGAGTCGTTACCTCCTGTGATTTGAGCCTAGTTGAAGTTTATTGTCCCGTATAGCTTCTAAACTTTTTTTCACACCAGTTAATTAAGGATTCTAAGTCGATGAACGCGACATCAGCACCTATGTGCTCACTCTTATCAGTTAGTTCAAGAGAAGTCAATAGTACTACGAAAAGTTCTCCCTTGAGTTTTTTTTTCAGCGTATTCGCGGCAAGGGACAAAAAACGCAAGGAACTCTCCTGAGACGAAAAAATGCACACCACGATCAACCCTTTTTTTTCATTCCAAATTTTTCCTAGGAATCTTTGGAAATCCATATCGAAAAAAGGATCTATATGCCGTTCAACATTTCCTAAGTAAGAAGAATTCCAACCCAAAATCCGCAATGCGAGTGCTCCGACTTTCGCCAAAAAAATTTTATCCTCAGAGCTAGCCACCGAGATCACATGTGCATTGTGCCTAGTGGTTTCTAGCTGTGAATTAAACTTTATCAAATCTACTATCTCCAATAGAATCGTCAGATGAGAAATGCGTTCGGTGTCTCCAATGCGACCCCGATTGTAAAGTTCATTCATTGTGTTGAAAGTTGGAAGAACGATATCGATCAAAATCCTTATTTTATCTAATGTCGAATTAAGAGCACTTAAAATTATTCTTTGCGATTTCTCATAATCGTTTTCAAAAATAGCAGTGATGAAGTTTTGTTGAACTTCAAGGGAATTGAAAGGAAATTCCAGATCTATAATGCCTGATTCCAAATACCATATATTCACAGGGCCTGCTTTCTTTTTACTTACCAATCCTAGCGTCAACAAGATATTAAGGTATTTAGTAATCGTCATCCTGTTAATGCCTGTCTTTTCGGCAATTTCAATACCTGACAATCCAGCCCTATCACCCTTTAAAAGACCCACTATTTTGTGCTTTACTTCGTCTAACGTGTACCGGCGATACATGACTATTCGACCAGAGATTGAAAGATTACAGTATGAGGGAGCACTTTATTCTATCGGTGGCATCTCTATCTCAATGAGCATTCGTATTTCTATCTCCAGAATTGAGAATTGATACACCTAGTTTTACCTGGCCTCCACCATGCACTTTTTACAATTCTAGCAGTGGATTTGGAATATTTGAAAAGCCTTCAATTGCCTATGGAAGTAATTTCTTAAAGCGTCATTTTGGGATTGCTGACCTCTTAGCGCGACCATGCGAGACTAAAGAATACTTTGATTAGTCCCCCACGCTTGCATTGCTGCTATTCCGGAAGAAAGCCTCATCCTTGAGTTTCGTTATATAGCGACATATGACAAATGATAAGTTTTCTGCATGATTCTTATTTGAGGTTACTACACTGTTCCTTCGCCAAAATGGGAACCACGAGTTAACAGAACACAATCCTGGGTATTCCTGCAAAAGAGAAAAAAGATAACATCTCTTTTTTTCTAACTAAAGCCACCATCTCACATCATTACCGCGTGATACTCTTAATTGCCGTTTTCACGCTGTCGCCAAATCCTCAATAACAAACGCACCTATTGCATTAACATATTACTTCAACACAATACCATATTACTAAGTTTATACTGCGAAGGCACATTACCAATACTCGGGAGTATTTTCGATTTGTCATGCTTTTGCCAATTTATTGCTTATAGTTGGTGAGCGATGAACATCACAAATGATAATCAAAAAGGTATATCATACAAGTTACCTAAGTTGTAATTAATTCGACACACAAGATTCCAAATCCCACAGCTTATCCAAAAATAGATCTATGTTTTTGCAGGATTTTATCCCGAATTAAGATATCCAGGTTTATATAACGCAAATCGAATTTTGATCTAACGATGGCCCAGATACCAGCACTAATACCGAAAGAAGTAGAAATTCAGAGACTAAAGAAGATATACATTATGGTCATTATGTTGGGTTCAATAGCGAGCATCAGTTGAGGTAGACAACTTCGTTGATGGATCTTTGCACCAAACAGCAATTAGAGACAGTGCATTTACACCAGCTCACTGGTGGTTATACAGCCACTTTGTCGCCCTTCCATTAGGTTGGGGATTTGTAGCAATGTATGACAGACGAGTGCCAATTTTAAGAGGACCAAATAATTCTATGAATACAGGATTGAAGATAACCATCATTGGATATCTAGCAACCATGTTTACAATTGGTGTCAACGAAATGTGGCACTTTTGGTTCGTAGAAGAAATATTTGCAGTGCCTAATCATTGGATGTTTAACATGGGAGTTGTTGTAGCTTTCATGGGTGCTCTTGCTTATGTAGTGAGAGTATATGCACGTCTAGTAGAGCTCGGAGCAGAAACACCAGCAAAGAACCCATACGTAGCCGAAATGTACAAACTCGCTCTGGAAGGCAAGCTTTACAGCAGATCTATCCCATAGAATATCTCGGGAATAGTCTGAGAGCTTCTCCCCCCTTTTTATTTACAAATTTCTTTACTTTTTTATTTAGCGTTTAATTTCAGGAAAATTACTGGAGTTAAATACCGCGAATTTTTAAAACCATTGCCAACCACAAAATATAAATCTAGTGCTATAAAAGGAAGCGCCTGTACTATGGCTAAACAGAAAGCTATTCTTGCATATTCGGGGGGTCTGGATACAACTGTGTGTATCAGATATTTGCAAGTTTTACATGATTTAGATGTTATTACCGTCACAATTGATTGCGGACAGAACGATGATTTTGGGGAAATTGAAGGAAAAGCCCTGTCCATTGGCGCCTCAAAGCATATTTATATCGACGCAAAAAGAGAGTTTGCAACAAATTTCATCGTTCCCTCAATCAAAGCTAATGGTATGTACCAAAACAAATATCCCCTGGGTACTGCATTGGCTCGGCCTCTAATCGCAGCGAAGATCGTAGAAGTCGCAGACAAGGAAGACGCCACGATTGTTTCACATGGATGCACGGGCAAAGGCAATGACCAGATACGATTTGATCTTTCTATCCGAGCCCAGAATCCCGAACTGAAGATAATTGCTCCAATAAGAGACATGAATCTGACACGCGATCTTGAAATAAAATTCGCAAAGGAGCAAAATATTTCAGTCAGCGAAGAGGCAAAAAAGTATAGCATAGATCAGAATATTTGGGGCCGTTCGATTGAGGGCGGGGATCTGGAAAACGCATTTTCTGAACCACCCATCGACGCCTTCAGATTTGTGGACTTCAATAATCAACGTAGCGGTCATATAGAAATAGAATTCGAAAATGGTATCCCCGTAGCGGTTGATGGAAATAGAATGAACATAAATGACTTGATTGAATATCTTACCAAGTTTGTCGGTTCTTTTGGGGTCGGCGTAATTGACCATATCGAAGACAGAGTAATAGGCATAAAGTCGAGGGAAGTTTATGAGGTTCCCGCAGCGCTTGCCATAATCGAGTCACACAAGGATCTTGAAAAAATGGTATTGACCAATCATGAACTACGGTTCAAGGGATTTGTTGAGGAACACTGGAGTTGGCTTGTATATTCAGGTCTATGGCATGATCCGCTCAGGGGTGATTTAGATAGATTTATAGATGAAACACAAAAAAGGGTGACGGGAAAAGTGAAACTAAAAATGCACAACGGATCTCTAAGAGTAACTGGTAGGGAATCTGTTTACTCTCTTTACAAAAGTGATGTGTCATCCTATCGCATTTCTTCCTCCTTTGATCAGCGTCTTGCCAAAGGTTTTGTTGAATTATGGGGATTACAATCAATAATGGCAAATGCCATAGCAAATAAGGTAGTGTCTGATAAATGATGGAGGAGAATAGACTTGAATATAGAATGTAAAGATTGCGGTGCGGAAATAAAAGCGCCGGATGATGCCGTAGTAGGCGAAATTGTAACTTGCCCAGATTGTGGTGCCGATTTTGAGATTGTTTCTAGGACTGCAGAAAAACTAGAAATCAAACCCGCCGAATCAGTAGGTGAAGATTGGGGCCAGTAGATGGTAGATATCTGCATAATTTATGACAAGCTTCGATTTGAAGAAAAGGCACTGTATGAAAAGGCAATAAAAAAGGGTCTAGGGGCTCGAACAATTGATGCAAAAAACATAACGATTAGTACTTCAAGCAAGAAAATCGATTTGCAATTTGGAGATGTTGTATTACAGAGAAGTATAAGCCACTTTAGAGGATTATATCTTACTGCTTGCCTTGAATTTTTGGGGTTCAAAGTAATCAACGATTTCAGAGTAGGTGAAATATGTGGGAACAAGTTGATTACATCTTTACACCTTGCAAAACACCAGATACCGACACCAAAAACCTCTTTTGCCTTTAGCGCAGATGGGGCCAAGCATATAATGAATTATACTGGATATCCTGTTGTACTCAAACCGATTGTTGGGTCTTGGGGGCGGGGAGTTTTTCCAATAAGAAATGAAGAAACCGCAAATATTATAGTGGAAGTTAGAGAAGATGATGGGGCTGCGCTTTCCCGTATTTACTATATTCAAGAAATGGTCGACCGGCCTCCCCGTGATCTGCGCTGTATAGTGGTGGGTGATAAAGTAGTCACTGCAATTTATCGATATTCCGCCGAGAATGAATGGAGAACTAATGTGGCGAGAGGCGGAAGAGCGGAACGAGCCACTCTCACAAATGAGATAGAAGATATTGTCATTAGAGCGGCAAAAGCTGTCGGAGGTGGTGTGCTCGGAGTGGATCTGATGGAAGACGCAAAACGAGGTCCGCTAGTGCACGAAATAAATAACACTGTAGAGTTTAGGGGCGCATATAACGTTTCAGATGTTGACATTGCTGACGCCATATTGGAGTATGCAGTGCAAGTTGCAAAAAATTAAGCACGTCAATCGGAAAGAATCTCAAGCATTGCATAAATACTAATATTTTGGGACAAGTTCTCGTTAGGATAAAATTCATAAAGTGTAGCATTAACAATGAACAAGGAACTAGATGATGAAGGTCGGAGTCGTTGGCGCATCAGGCTATGTTGGCGGTGAGCTACTGCGCCTACTTGTTTCTCATCCTAAGATTGAAATAACAACTGTGACATCCAGACAAAGAGCAGGTGAATACGTCCATAGGGTCCATCCGAGCCTGAAGGGTTTCATAGACCTGACTTTTTCTCCGATGGATATAGAAAAGTTAGTAAATTCCTGCGATTTGGTTTTTACTTCAGTTCCTCATGGCAAGGCGAATAAGGTTGTTAAAGAGTTGTATGAACGAGGGATGAGGATAATAGACTTATCGGCCGACTTTCGATTGAGGAACCCGAAGGATTACGTCAAATGGTATGGTTGGGAGCATCCCTTTCCTGACCTCCTGTCCAAGTCTGTGTACGGGGTTCCCGAGTTGCACAGAGATGACATCAAGAAATCTCAATTGGTCTCCTGTCCTGGTTGTATGGCTGTTACTTCCCTGCTCGCGATAAAGCCTTTAATTGAAAATAATATCATAGAGCCTGATCACATAGTCGTTGACAGTAAGATTGGATCGTCGGGTGCGGGTGCCCAGTCAAACGCAGGAACTCATCATGCAATGAGGTATGGTGTCATAAGACCTTACAAACCAGCAAAACACCGACACACCGGTGAAATTGAACAGGAACTCGGAATAGTTGCAAAAAAGGAAATCAAGATAAGCATGAGTCCTCATGCAGTCAATATTGTGAGGGGCATACTCACCACTAATCATACCTTTATGAACCGGATCGTTTCAGAAATCGATTTATGGAAAATATATAGAAGCTCATACAAAAGCGAGCCGTTCATACGATTCATACGAGATAAAAAAGGCTTTTACAAGTTTCCAGATCCGAAATTTGTGGTGGGGTCAAATTTCTGCGACATTGGTTTTGACATTGATGATGATAACCGGAGAATTGTCGCGCTCTCTGCTTCAGATAACTTAATGAAAGGAGTCGCTGGATCAGCCATACAAAATATGAACGTGATGTATCAGTACGACGAAAAGGACGGCTTGAACTACACGCCACTGACTCCGGTATGATAATTATCAAAATAGGTGGAAGCGTAGTCAATGACCTTAATCCTAGTGCTATTCCAGATATTAAGAATTTATACAGTAAAGAGAAATTGATCTTGGTCCACGGGGGAGGAAAGGAAGTTACTAACATTGCAGTCAAACTAGGAAAGGAACAGAAATTTGTTGTCTCTCCCGGGGGAGTTAAGAGCAGGTATACTGACAGAGAGACAGCTGAAATTTATACCATGGTTATGTCAGGAAAAATAAATAAGGCAATTGTAAGAATGTTTTTGCAAGAGGGAATAAGGGCAGTGGGAATTTCAGGTGTAGACGCTGGCTTGTTGAAAGCTGATCGCAAGAAGAAGTTGATGATACTCAATGACAAAGGAAGGAAAATGACAATAGAAGGCGGCTACACCGGAAAGATAAACGCGGTTGATCCAACTTTACTGAATGTAATATCCTCAAACGGATTCCTCCCTATTGTTTCGCCGATAGCCCTTAGCGAAGAGTTTGATTTCTTGAACGTGGACGGAGATAGAGCCGCGGCATATGTAGCAGCAGGAACCAGAGCCGAAAAAGTAATTTTTTTGACAAACGTGAAAGGCTTAATTTTAGATGGCAGTTTAGTGACTCACATGACTCTTGAGGAGGCAAAGGCAATCATCCCTAAAATTGGGTTTGGAATGGAAAAAAAAATCTTCGCATGCACTGAAGCTCTCCAAATGGGAGTCAATGAAGCCATAATCGGATCCGGTCAAGTTACTGATCCGATTTCTTCAGCATTAACACATGATAGTTGTACCGTGATCAGCAAAACATGAGCCAAGAAGATAGAAACCTTTCCAACCTTTATCAGAAATTCCCTGTAAGGATAGAACGTGGAAAAGGGGCGTATGTATGGGACACGTCAGGTAAAGAGTATATTGATTGCATGGGGGGTTACGGCGTCGCTCTTGTGGGTCACTGTAATCCAAGGGTAGTAGAGGCAATTAAGAATCAGGCAGAAAAACTCATTGTTTGTCATATGTCTCTATATAACGACACCCGAGAAGATTTTCTCACGAAAATAGCAGCTATTGCACCGCAGGGACTAAACAAAATATTCTTTAGCAACAGTGGTGCGGAGGCAGTTGAGGCCGCTTTGAAATTCTCGCGCAGGTATACCGGTAAACCAGGAATTATTTCTATGAATGGTGGATATCATGGGAAAACATTCGGAGCGCTTTCTGTAACATATAGTGAAAAGTATCGTAAGCCATTCATGCCTCTTTTGGAGGGTGTCAAGTTTCTACCATACACTAATCCAAACATCGAGGATGCGATAGACGATAGTATCGGAACAGTTATTGTAGAACCTATTCAGGGTGAGACAGGAATTATTCTTCCGCCAGACAGGCTACTTCAAAATATGAGGGAACTATGTACAAAGCATAAAATCATCTTGATTTTCGATGAAATACAGAGCGGTTTTGGAAGGACTGGCAAGATGTGGGCAGGGGAACATTGGAAGACTGTGCCCGATATAATGTGTCTAGCGAAAGGAATAGCTGGAGGTGTCCCGATAGGTTTGACATTGTGCAAATCAGAAATCGTTGAAGCCATGAGAGTGGGAGAACACTCTTCAACTTTTGGGGGAAATCCACTCGCATGCGCGGCGGGTTCTGCGACCATAGAAGCTTTAACAGAGGATAAATTGGTTGAAAACGCTGCGGCCTTGGGCAACTACTTCAAGGAGGGTCTGTTGATTTTGAAAGATAAGCACAAAATAGTGAGGGAGGTCAGGGGGATAGGGATGATGCTTGCAATGGAATTACGTTTCGATGTGAAAAACGTATTACTTGATGGGATCAGAAATGGTTTATTAATGCTATACTCTGGCAAAAATATCCTCAGATTGCTTCCCCCGCTGGTAATGGAAAAACGAACTGTGTCAACAGCATTGGAAATAATTGATAATCTCTTGTTAGCAGAGGGGAAAAGACGAAATGTCTAGTGGTTTGAATTCGATTGACGAGAAAATCTTAGGTATTTTACAAGCTGATTCACGAAAACCATTCGTAGACATTGCGACAGAGATCGGGTTATCCGAATCGGCAGTTAGGAGAAGGGTAAAAAATCTTCTAGATAGCGAGACGATTAAGCGATTCACCATTGAGCTGAACAATACAAACAGAACAAGCGCCATAACTCTAATATCTGTAGCATCTACAGCAGATTCGTCAGCAGTTTGTAAAGATCTGATGAATCTCAAGGCGGTAGAAATAATATATGAAATAACTGGCCAATACGATATCGCCGCTATTATCAGCGCTTCATCAGTGATCGAAATCAATAGATGCATAGATGAAGTTCGTAAGATAGAAGGAGTTTCAGATACCAATACGGTAATTGTATTAAAGACCATGAGACAGTAGTTCTTGAAACTAGACAGACCGTACCTATATGTACGATAGTCAGATGATCATTATTAGTAACCTTAACTTATCCGTAAAATATTTGCGAAAAGGTTTATAACCCGTCTGAAATGAGCTAAAGAACAGAAGTTATGTCGCTTATATCAGAGGATGTTAATCATTATGCACACCTGTATAACGACTCGGATAAAGACAAAAGAACAATTACGATTCTTGATTCGACGCTGCGTGAGGGAGAGCAGCATCCGGGGGTATCTTTTTCCACAAAACAAAGAATCCAGATAGCCTGGATGCTCGATTCGTTTGGTGTAGATCAAATTGAGATTAGCCCTGTCATTTCAGAAGACCACTTTGTTTCGACCAAGACTATATTAAAACAAGGGCTTAGGGCCGATATTCTTGCGCATGTTCGCGCGACAAAATCGGATGTGGACATTGCTATCGGTTGTGGTGCTACCTGGGTTGCAACTTACATGGGAATATCGGATATCCATTTAGCTGCAAAATTGAAGATTACTAGAGAGGAAGCTAAAATCAGGGCTCTGGAGGTTGCAGATTACATCAAAGCTCATGGGTTAAAGGCTAGATTCACTATGGAGGATGCAAGTAGAACAGAACCAAAATTTTTAATTGAGATGTGCAAGGAAATGAATTTACGAGGCATTGAAAGGATTAGCATTCCTGACACTGTGGGCATCATGCGCCCGAGAGGCATGTACAATCTAGTTAAAATGGTGTATGACAACATAGATTCATCTAGGTCCTCCTTAGACGTTCATTGTCATAATGATGTAGGCTTGGCTCTTGCCAATGGATTAGCGGGGTGCGAAGCCGGGGCAAATCAGATCCATACTACCATAGATGGCTTTGGAGAACGAACCGGTATACCTACCCTAGCGGAGACAGCAGTTGCCTTAACTCTCATCTACAAATCAAATAATCGTCTTCGTCTACATATGTTGAAAGATCTTTCAAGAACTGTTTCGCAATATACGAACTTGGGAATACCGGAATCTAAACCAATTGTGGGCGATAGCGCATACAAGCACAAGGCGGGGACCCATCTTGCGGCGATCCTAAAAAACCCATCAGCTTATGAAATCCTTGAGCCAAAATTGGTGGGAAATCGACGCAAGATCGTATTCGGAGAATTAGCTGGAAAAAATGGCGCGGCATATTTATTGTCGCTATTAGGACTAGAAACTGATGAACATGAAGCAAAGACCCTTGCTCGCGGAATGAAGGATCTTCGGATGGGCGACATTTTGGAATTGTATCTGGATGACCGGCTTGAAAGAAAGATACTTAATGATGCTTCGCCTGATATAGATAGGAAGGAGTAACAAAAGATGGTTAAATGTACAGAATGTGAAGCAGAAATTAAGGTGCCAGCCGATTCAGTAGAAGGTGAAATTGTAACATGTCCTGATTGCGGAGCCAGTTATGAATTGGTAAAATCAGATCAAGATTTCAAGATAAAACCTGCCCAGACGGTCGGTGAAGACTGGGGCCAATAAAATCGAGGTGTCTTCTACACCTTCATCTAAATCTCTTATCATTCTTTATGATTCCATGAGATGGGAAGAAAAGTCTCTCTATGAAGCAGCCAAGAGAAAGGGAGTGGAAGATTGTCATCTTGTTGATTGCAAGGATATTTTTATTGAGTTGAATCGAAAGGATGCCATGTACACAGACAAGACTGTAATACAGAGGACTGTGAGTTACTTTAAGAGCCTGCACTCAACGGCTGCGTTAGAAGGCTTGGGTGCGTCTATTATCAACCCTCTCGAAACTGCCGTCACTTGCGGAAACAAACTATTCTGTCACATGGTTCTAAATAAAGGCGATATCAGGACGCCAAAGTCGATTACAGCATTTTCTGAAAAGGCAGCTCTAGAAGGCTTGGATAAACTGGGATATCCTGCAGTAATTAAGCCGACGATCGGAAGTTGGGGTAGGTTGATTGCTCTTCTAAGAGACAAAGACGCAGCACGTGCAGTAATTGAAGATAGGCAACACATGTTCCCTCTTTATCATGTTTATTACTTCGAAGAGTTTGTAAATCGCCCACCAAGGGATATAAGAGCCATTGTTGTGGGTGATTCGGTAGGCAGCGGCAATTTACCGTTATTCCGGTAATGGGGAGTGGAAAACAAACATGGCACTAGGAGGACGTGCCGAGAATTGTCCGATTACGAAAGAGCTGGAAGACGTGTGCATTAATGCTTGTAAGGCAGTTAGTGGAAAAGTTGTAGGAGTCGATCTTATGGAAAGTAAGGAAGATGGGCTGGTCGTACATGAAGTGAACAATACTACTGAATTTAAGAATACCGTAAAAGTAACTGGTATAGATATCCCGGGCCTGATTGTAGAATATGCATCCAGACAAGCGAAATAAGAGACACTAAGAACCAAGACTAAATAAAATTGGTCTCGCCTACCTATGCAATTGAATTATTGAAAAGAACCTTGGAAGAGTACACCACTTCGAGATCTGAAGCTGCATTAGCTAATCTATTAAAAGACAAATCTATCAATGAACTTGGCTTCGAACACGCTACCATTGATAATGTTGGTAACGTAATAGCAACCAAGGGGACAGGACGGCCTGTTATTTTACTCTGTGGACACATGGATACTGTACCGGGTCGCATACCTGTCAGGATAGCAAACGACTATCTATACGGTCGCGGTGCTTCCGACGCGAAGGGTGCGCTTATAGCCATGTTACTTGCAGCTTCAGAATTTCCCAAACAAAGGGGAACCATCATCTTCGCTGGGGTAGTTGACGAGGAAGGAAATGCAACTGGGATCAAGGAACTTGTAAAAAGCAAGTCAATTGTAGACTATGCAATTTTTGGCGAACCCAGTGGCATAAACAATATAACAATAGCTTACAAAGGCAGGTTTGCGTTCAGACTTACATGCGACGTTGGATCTAGTGCTCATGCTAGTGCTCCCTGGCTTGCAAAGAATTCTATTGAAGAGATATATGACTTTTGGCAGGCCATACAGTTGGAGATAGGTCTAATGGGCTCAGGAAAAGATAAATCAAGTAGAGTTACTTGTAGTCTTACTGAAATCTCAGGAGGATCTAGTCATAATGTTACCCCTCAAAAGTGTAAGATAACTGTGGATATTAGAATACCTACTACGGATTCTACTAAAAGGGTACACGATTTAGTAGAATCTGTCATGAAGGAGATCGCGCTAAAGAAAGGTGTCAAGGCGACCCACAGGATAGAAGATATGACTGAACCATTTGAAGCCGATCATACGTCTCCTCTGGTGCGTGCCCTTTCACTTTCAATTCTTGATGTATGCAAGAAACGTCCAATTTTGGTGAGAAAAACTGGCACTGGTGATATGAACATATTGGGAAACGCATTTAAAGTCCCTGTAGTAACCTATGGCCCGGGAGATCCTCACTCCTCACATACATTTAATGAACGAATAAGTATATCCGAGTTTATATCTAGCATCGATGTATTCAACAGATCCCTGTTCCATACTTCCAGACTTCATCACCTACGTAGCAACAGGATCGATAAAGATTCTAACAGTTGAAAGGCTTAAACACACTACACATTTTATCACAAGACCAGAACGGAAAGAGAAAAAATCTATTATCTTTGACCCCCGTGAACACTAGTACTAGACCTTGCACGGCTCGGAGTCGCAAGGACCGTGGCTGAATTAAAGCTCATTCGGATCCATTTGTAATATGCTCTCAAAGAAATATAATGTTTTGATAAAATAGTATTGGTATGTTTTGGATCATAGGGTTAGGAATTCACGGTGTAACGGGCATTGGTCTCCACTCTTTGGAGGTTCTTAGGAGCTGCGATATTGTATATGTGGAACGATACACAAGCTTGATATCTGACACTGAATTACATAACCTTGATCGTCTAATAGACAAAGATGGAAAATCAAATATTGTCCTAGTCCAAAGGTGGTTCTTGGAAGATGGTCGAGAACTTATTGACAAAGCAAAAACCAAAGATGTTGCCCTTATAACATATGGAGATCCACTAATCGCTACGACCCACACGGAGCTCTTCGTGCGAGCTGTGAAAAACTCTATTAAAGTCAACGTAATACACGGTGCCTCAGGGATCAGTTCTCTGGTGGGTGAGGCTGGTCTTCATATCTACAAATTTGGTAGAACCGTAACTATAATGTCCGAACCTCAGTCTGTAATAAGTGTGTATAATACACTCTTTGATAATTTGCTTTTAGGTAATCATACTTTAATTCTGACAGAATATAACGACAGGGATGGGAAAGTTTTCTTTCTCGATCCAGCAGATGCACTTGAATCATTATTAGAATCCGAAAGGTACCTTAAGAATAAAGCTTGTCACCAAGATACATTCGCCATAATAGTATCTAGGATTGGCACAGACCATCAAAGTATGGTATCCGGAAAGATTAGATCGTTGATCGGACGGGATTATGGGGTTGGACCACACTCTATAATTGTGACGGGATTTCTTCATTTTGCCGAAGTTGATGCATTGACCACTCTTACCATAAATTTCGATAAACCTTCTGACAATACAACGTACCTTGAAAACAAATCAGCAAACATGGTAAAGAAGTATGTCCCCAAGGCCAAGGAAGCCATCATCAAAAAAGAGCGGCTTTAGAGAATGATTTTACTCCTGTAGATAGGAAAAGAATAGGTGAGATAATTGACAATGCTGAATACTATATCGAAGATGCGATAAGATTCCTGAGAACTGGAAGACCGGAGCTCGCTATTCTGAGTGTCGGGTATGCAGAGGGATTGATCGATGCAATCGGTGTAAATGAAAATTTAAAGATTTGAGAGCAATCCAGAAATGAAGACGCATGAGTTAGAACCCCAGCTATCCTAAATACTAGCCGAAATCCGTTAGAAGAATAACTATTATTATTACTCCGATGTTATAATATAACGTGACAATTTTCCCTCATTATGTATCCAAATGTCTTATTACCGCCACAGCAATGCTAATTGATTGAGTAAATGCGAAAATATTCAAATCAGAAAGGGATTGTGAAATCAATCAATATACCGGATGAGCTGATGCAATTTGTAAAAAAAGACACTTACTCCCTAATCATCAAAGGGTCTGCAGGTACCGGAAAAACAACACTTTCTCTTACAATTTTGAAAGCTCTAGATATTAAAGACAATTTTTTCTACATTTGCACAAGGGTGTCCCCTAAACAACTACTATTATCGTATCCCTGGATTGCGAAATTCAAGGAAACCCAAAAAGAACGAGGACCAGTTCCAGAGATGGGAGAAATGGATGTTCCAATGAACTTTGAGGATGCTCGACTAGACGAGCCAGAATCTCTGTTCGAAAGGATCACCAACGAATTGATGGATGTTAAAGCACCATTGATAATCATAGATAGTTGGGATGCAGTGGCCTCGTTTATGGACAGAGAGGCACGGTTAAATAATGAAAGAGTCCTGCAAACTTGGCGAGAAAGAGCTGGAGCCAAAATAATTTTCGTAAATGAAGACCCAAATGATACCTCCTTAGACTTCGTGGTTGATGGAGCGGTCAAATTAGACCAGATAGTTTACGAAGATGTTAGGATAAGAGAAATTTCCCTTCTTAAACTTAGGGGTATAAAGATAAGCAAGCATTCGTATACATTCACGCTCAACAATTGTGATTTTAGAAGCTTTCAAACATACAACCCCAGAAATTTCGCAACAAATCCCGATATCATAACCCCCCTCCCTTTGGACAAGAAAAAGAACAATGTACTCTCCTTGTTACGTGAGCATGAATCTATCAAAACTGGATACAAGGACCTTGACACAAACTTGGGTGGAGGCTTTCCGAGAAGGGGAATCATTATCTTAGAAGTGGATTCAAAAATTAACGTAGCAGTACCAATGGCATTCCTGCTCAAAATCGTCGTGACTTTCCTGAATTTTGATAGTGTAGTTTTCTTTGAGCCTCCAGTCAGTGTCGATGCCCCTAGCGCTAGTATATATCTAAAAACGTACCAATCACTTCTACAAACTGGCTCTCATAAATTCTTCTGGCTAGGACCTCAAGCCCAAGGCCTGGCTGAACCCTCGTCAACCGAGCCTAACAAAAATCATGATGGCTATCTACTTGAGCATTTATATGATAATACAAGTAAAGAGCGACAAAGCGACCCTGATAGACCTATACTCAACATCATGCCATTAGGTCGAGTGCAAACTCTTGATTCTAGTGCGAAGAAGGAGCATTTACGCTTCACGAGGAAAAACATTGATCTAACCATTTTTGTAGCCAGGAAAAATGAGTCTAGTCAGTGGGCAATGGAGGTATGCGATATTTTTCTCAAGATAATTGTGGTTAGGGGGAGCTTGTTTTTAAGGACACTTTACCCTTTATCCCCCGTTCTAGCAATGGAAGTTAAGAACTTATCTGGCTATCCAATCGCAAAGCTCTTGCCTCTGGTCTAGCCGGTCTACCTACTGAGATGGTAGTATCCTTCTTCAAAGCTTTCTTCTACGGCAACGGGCAATAGAAGTTTCATTTGGTCATAGAAAGATAGGAATTTGTTTCCTTTTTGGGTAATCCGGTAAACCATCTTATTTCCTGAATTTGAGCCCTGAATCAGGCCGCTATGCAAAAGAGAGTCAAGATAAATTTTACACTGGTCATTACTTAGCATGGCTTTATACATGATCTTTGTACGGGTTTCATCTCTTCCTGCCGATTTGAGAATAGCAGCTATTACCTCGTAGCGACTCCTATTCTTCATTGATCGGTAGCTATACCGGACATTTCATTTAATGTGAATGAAACTATATTAGATAGAATTATTATTTAGCAATGAAAAAATAAATCAGTGATTAATTAATGAATGCGAAGAAAATCTACTATCATACTTAGGTATTTTTTTTCTTACCTACAAAGTCCTAAACCAATCAATTGATCAGTTTTATATTAAAGCGGTTTGGATTTAGGCAACAGGTAAAGTCTCCAACTTCACGCAATCCAAAAGGACGGAGTCATTAAACATATTTAACGATAATTATAGTATCCAAGTACTACGTCTTGAGTGTTGAAGATTTGCTCTATGCTTCTGAGGGAGTGAAGTACCCTGATCTTATTCAATCTCTAGATAGAGTTATAGAGGTTCTGCAAAGGGAGAGAAAAACTGGACGACTTGTGCGAGGAGAGATTAAGGAATCATTTGTTGAACTTTGTATACCCAAGAAACTGGTAATTATTGGAGACATCCATGGTGACTTAACATCTCTATGCCGTATTCTTCAGGGCATACATTTTGAAACCTTTCTAGGAAACCCGAATAATAAGCTGATATTCTTAGGTGACTACGTGGACAGGGGAGTTAATTCAATCGGCGTATTATATATTGTGGCAATTCTTAAAAAAAAATATCCAGACTCAGTTATTTTGATGCGTGGAAATCACGAAGCACCCGTTGAATTTCCGTTCCCATCCCATGATCTGCCGCTTCAAGTAATTAGCCAATACGGTTATGACAAAGGAAAACTAATTTATAACGAAAAAATTCTGTCTTTTTTCAGTCTACTTACACTGGCCACATTAATTGAAGATTCCCTTTTTCTGGTGCATGGCGGCGTGCCTACGAGTGATATGAACCTCAGGTTTAAAGAGTTGATTAGTACTGCACAACAAACCTACCTTCACGATACCATTATGGAGGAGATATTATGGAATGATCCATGGCAAGGTATAAAGAGTGACCAGAACTGGGAATATTCTAGGAGAGGCATAGGTAAACATTTTGGAATTGCAATCACTAAGAGATGGCTAAAGCTTTCAAATACCAAAGCTATCGTTCGAGGGCACGAACCGTGTCAAGGGTTTAAGATTGATCATGACGGCTCTGTAATGACCTTGTTCTCTTGTCAAGAACCATATCCTAATTTTCAGGCCGCATATGTCTTTCTATCGGACGAGGAACTCTTGTCTATCCAGGATGCCATAGGGCTGTCCCATTTAGTAAAGAAGATCTAGATTAAATCAGAATTGTTGATTTAATTTCCTTGCAACGTTTTCTCAGGGAGACTGTTGATATATCTGCGACTTGACAAATTTCTACCTGCCTAAGAAATTCATTGCAGGTTTGCGATGCCAAATAAATTACAGCACCAGCTAAAGCTCTCGGATTCTTTCCTATAGAAATTCTGCTCTGTTGTACTTCGGAAAATATCCTTAATCCTTCACGTTTAGTCCTTTCGCTTAGATTCAGCCTGTTTGATATAAGTGTAACGTAATCCGGACCATGAAGAACGGGCATTTGTAACGAGAGTTCTCTAAGTATCAATTTATAATGTGACATGATATCTTTACTAGATAAATTACAGACACTTGCAATATCTGCTATAGTTTTTGGGGTCGCAGTCTCTCGGCAAGCTGCAGTACAGAGCCGCACCAACAAGACCTAGAGTTGATCTCCCTTTCGCAAGCTTCTTAATCGCCGCTTTCCTGTAGATATAAGCCGCACTTTCTAAAACAGCTTGGCTCAAATACAACTTGTCGCCAAAGTTATTCAAAAATTTCAAAGCTTTTTCGAGATTCCTAGATATGGAATCATTTAGTTGAGACCTATTATTCCAGGTTCGGAGCCTTTGGATTTTTATTTTTTGTGCCGGTTCCAGTGTTTTCCCTCTCGCGTCAGTGTCTCCTACTCCTATTAATGTAGACAGACCTTTATGGTGAATAGCCAGAGATTCAGGCATTCCTGTTCTTGATCTGTCTAGAAATTCTGACTGAGTAGAATAAGTCGCGCTGTGTTCGTTATTATAATATTGGTCGCTGGCGACGCAACCACATGCACTACATACCATCTCATTGGAAATCATATCAAATATGACCATTTCGCTCTTGCATTCCGCACAACGCAGGTTATCTTTAACACTAGTGGTAATACCCTGCTCACTAACTTTTTTATCTAATGACATTGATGATGAGCCATATGCAGAACGGTCTCTCTATTTTTTTAAGGTAGTTTTTCTAGAAATGAGAATATCTGAGTAAACCGATGGTTGTAATTAGGGACTCAAGGTCACAAAGCGATATTATTATGTTAATCATAACAGATTGTTCTATACCCTTAGACAATAGAAATTCACATGAAGGAAAAATAAAGGTCAGCGGACGACACGCAAATATCGATTAATTGGAGTCGGGGTTGACTTCGTATCTAAGGGGGACCAGAAGAGGCAGCAGTCATTTGTTGTCCGAAGGCATATAATTCTGGGAGAATAAATTTAATTATGTCCCAAAAATTTAAATTGATCAGACTTGGCAAGTCTTGCATCATTAGAAAGACCTGAAATTCAATCGAGGAAGTCTTATATCGTCGAGCCACAGTAAGTCATTAGATGCCCAAAGCAGGCTTCAAATCTATCACAGTAAGTGATAATGTTTACAACAGGTTCTTTGAAACCTATGTAAGGACCAGAAGGGAATTGGAACTTAGGGGAATTACCAGTTTTTCAGGATACCTTACTAGCCTGATGGAAGAAACAATGAGCAAATACGAAGCGTTAGCCAGGCATGCTCCGTTTATGGAAAAAATCGATGTTGACCAAAATAGAATAACAGTTAAAGATAATAAGAGAAACAGGATTGCAGAAGTTTTTCTTAAAGATGATCAGCTTCACTGTTCTCTGGATGAAAACACAGATTGTGCTCATATAGGTTTTGTATATTCCTTGCCTGAGTTCTATAACATAATTACAACCAAGGGGATAAGAATTTCTCGCCCATTTCTAAAAAGTACCAAACCCAAGCGCAGTAGTTTGGCTTGATGCCTGGAATGAAAACTTCAATTACCCACCCGACATTGAATATTTCACGGTGTTGAGTGGAGGGAGTGGGATTCGAACCCACGAACCCCTAAAGGACGGGATCGCACAGTAAAAATGATCTGTTGAACAATTCGTTTTTAATCTTGAGTCCTGCGCGTTTGACCAGGCTTCGCTATCCCTCCTCGCTGGTCCCTTGTTCGATTCCTTATTTCATCCTTGCGCTGGCACCGAATAGCCCCTTGCGACCTCTACGCAAATTATCCGCCTTTTCATCAGGCAGTTTCCCGAAAGCAAGTCATGTGAAATTCTACATATCAAGATAGGCTAGCTACTCCTGGTTTTCCACGCTTTACAGACTACAAAATGTGGGTCTTGAAATTGCAGAAGATTATTATTCCAACGCGACAAATTAATCAGAAGAATGAAGATTAGCGATTTAAAGCCAGGAATGCGCGGAGTAAATATAGAGGGAAATGTGGAAAATATCACAGAAGCAAGAAGTGTTAATCTGAAATCCGGCGGCATGGCCCAAGTTGCCGACGCGGTAATTTCTGATGAAACGGGAAGTATTAAACTTTCTTTATGGGATGAGCAATTAAGTATGGTAAAAGAGGGTGACCGTATATCTGTTGAGAATGGCTACACACAAGAATTCCGTGGAGAAACTAGTTTGAATGTTGGGAGATATGGGAAATTAAAGAAGCTATAATGGACATTTCGTCCTACTCCCAGCGGCACGCTCGTCAACGGTTCAAGTTTGACTATCTAATATCCAAATTTTAACTTATATAACCTGTGTTGTAAGGTTTATTTTGGGACGAGCCCTGATTGCCTTCGAACGTCCTTCCCGCTATTTGTTTCTCAATAGTTTGTATAAGTGCTTCGGTGTCTTTAGCTCGCTTTTCTAAGTTTGTCATATCAATCTTAATACCAATAATTGAAAGTAAGATTTCTAGAAGAGATTTAGAGGACTTTGCGTCCACTACATACCCAGACGTTTCCCCTAATAGACAAACGCCTTTCATTCCGCGCAACTTTGCGATTCCAATCATAATGCCATTCATTCCTGTAATGCTGCCCCCATCCATAGCAAGGACTCCCTTTTCCTCGAATCTCTTCACAATATCTATGTGGGTTGCTGTCCCGAATATCCTCGGTTTATCGATAAAAACACCGGTAATATATGCGGCCAATGTGAAGACCTGTTTGGGGTTAAATTTAGCTCGCTATATCCAAAATTTCCTCGGCCAGAAGATATTCTGAATCAGGGTTCACAGGCTGCGTATCGCCGGTCAACAACAGTAAGGAAATGGGACAAGGACCGGTGTCTTCAAAATAGAAGATGCTATTTTTTATCAGATCAGCTGTCCCATCAGTTCTTATTAAGATTTGAGGAGGGAACGAAGTTGAATATATATCAGCAAGGTGTTTTGCACTTAATTCTTGGATTAAGTGGTCAACTGCGAGTTTTCCGACAAAGCCGCTGCCGGGAAAACCGCAAACCAAGTAAGGGCAATCTAATTTCGGAACGGTTTTTTGTGAAAAAACTACCCTTATCCGATGTCCTGAAGACACATTTTCTAAGTCCCTATGAACACTTTAAAACCTTACTAGTGGGGTGC
This sequence comes from uncultured Nitrososphaerales archaeon, assembly GCA_963737815.1. Classification (GTDB taxonomy): domain Archaea; phylum Thermoproteota; class Nitrososphaeria; order Nitrososphaerales; family Nitrososphaeraceae; genus TH5893. The sequence goes on from CAVTUB010000005.1 coordinate 36,305, forward strand.
ATTGCATTGTTCAGAATCTGTTAGATAGACGTGACTTCTCGTCTTATAGCTCGGTAGTTTGGAGTTCGCATTTCGTAATCGACGTGGAATAACCAACAACAACCGGCCTCCAAGACCGAGCACTGATGCTAGCATCGAGTTAGTTCCTCTGTCCACGCGGATTAAGCATTTGTAACGGTAGAAAATAGCGATAAAAGAACCTGAGGGAATTGGAAAATTGATTCTCAGGGGCGTATCGTCTTCACCAATGATGGGCTCATATAGAGGAGAATTTTCCCGAAAGATAAATTCAATCTTTAAAGTGATTCAATGCTCCGGGCCAACAATAAGATTCTGCAACTTGTAGCTTTTTGCACCCATTTTTATTTTTCAGGGGAATCTGGAGAAAATGTAACTGTAACTCTTCTCTCCAATCCCACGATCCACTAGACACAACGACTGCTTTTCACGCAGATGTTATCTGTCAGCCATTAGATGCACAATAAGCGTAAGTGCAACCATAAAGAAATCATATGTGCTTAATTTTTTGAACCCACTATTTCCCTTCCTTTCTCATTGTCTTGTATTTGTAAGGAGTCTGCCCGGTTGCTTAATATCTTCTGCATCTCCAGGTCACGAGAGCTCCGTAAACCTCCTCAGAAGGAGGACAATTTCCTTGCCACGGACGACATATTGAGCTAACATGGTTCAAGTACGATTTACCTGTTAAACAAAAAGAAAGTGGCACTTAGCAACATACCGACGAATTCTACTGAAGATTTGTGATTATTAAATAGAAAAGTGTCCTTGACAAAAACTAGATTAAGAACTGACCATGTAATAGGTCCATAAGGGATAGATGAAAAGGCTTTTTCTCGGAAAGGTGAAGCAAATAGGAGTCATCTCAATAATCTCAATAGTTATTCTTTCCTATGGGCTATTTTTTTATGTTCAAGGAGTTACTGAAAATAATGTTAGAAATAGCATATTTGAACAACAGAAAGATCGGCGAGCTCGAATCTGTACGGGGTATTTCACAGAACATCGAATCAGACATACGTCTTGTATTGTTAATGCTGGATGGTTTAGCAAGTTCCGCCTACTTTCAGCAAGCGGAACTTTACAGCGAGGCTACAAAAAAACTCATGGAAGAGAAATATCAGCAATTCAACACAATAGTCGATAGATTATTTGTTCTGGACAAAAAAGACATCGTGACCCTAAGTATAACCCAAGGGGGGTCAGAGACATTTGTTGGCAATGATCTTTCTCTACGAGAATGGGTAAACGAGACCAAAAATACATTGAAACCAGTTTTCTCCAATGGGTTTGAAAGGCAAGGGATTTATACAATTTTTATTACTTATCCAATAATTAACAGGGACTCTAAAGAATATCTCGGAATGGTGGTAACATCGATCCCGACTGTCAAATTTTTTGCACACTATGGAAATGTAAAGGCTATTAACACCCCATTCTTGGTGGCGTACGACAAGAACGGTGTCATGTTGGCAAATGGCGCTCGCAATAATTTGGTTGGACTGAATTTTTTCGATAAAACGACACAAGAATTTATCAATAATGATGCGACGCTAAATAATTTGACACGCGACTTATTGTCGGGTAATTCTGGATATGGCGTATATGATTACGGAAAGGGAGAACGTTTAACGACCCAGTCAGCCATTTCTATTGATGATAACTCTGTCTTTTCAATCCAGCTCGTTACACCTAGTGCTCAAATTTATTCGCAACTCAATCAAGTTCTTTTTACAGAGAGGCTAAAGATGTTCTCGCTGCTTGCAGGTACTAGCGCAGCTGTTCTTGTGCTTATAGTGTTTCTTATCAAATGGAGCAGTAGTTTGGATACTGAAGTAAGGCGAAGAACCGGGGAACTGAAAGAATCCAATGAGCGTCTTGCCCTTGCCAATGAACAACTTAAAATTCAGGAAAAGATGCAGAAAGAATTCATAAACGTCGCCGCTCATGAATTAAGGACTCCTATCCAACCTATACTAGGACTGTCTGAAATACTTCGATCAAGAGTCACAAAAGGAACAGAATGGCAAGGACAGGATTTATTAGACATCATAATTAGAAACGCAAAAAGGTTGCAGAGACTAGCCGAGGACATACTAGATGTTACCAGAATAGAAAGCCAGTCACTGAAACTAAAAAAAGAACGGTTTAATCTAAATCAAAGCGTTTCACAAATCGTGGAAGAGTACCGGAATCAGATTCAAAAAGCAGGCTCAGATTTAGTGTCCGAAAATAACAAGGTGGATATTAGTTTAGTCGTTGTGCCGAATAAAGACGATATATTTGTTGAAGCCGATAAAGGCAGATTAGTTCAAGTGATTTCGAACCTACTAAGCAATGCGATCAAGTTTACGAGACAGGAGGAGAAAGAAGGGGACAAAGAACCATGGAGAGAAAAACAAGTTAAAACTATCTTGATCATGATAGAAAAAGATGATCAGAAAAAGGAGGCAGTAGTTAGCATAAGAGACGGCGGGGTCGGTATTGATCCTGAGGTTTTTCCTAGACTTTTCTCTAAGTTCGCTTCAAAGTCCTTTGAAGGGACAGGTTTAGGATTATTCATTTCGAAGAGTATTATTGAAGCGCATGGAGGCAAAATATGGGCCGAAAATAATGCAAGTGAAAATGATGGAAGTCGCGGGGCCACATTTCGGTTCAGTTTAGCTTTGTACGAGGCTCACGAACCAGATATACAAGCAACTGTAAATAATTGAGTCAGTAAACACGAAAATTCGTGTAGAGATGATGCAAATAACAGGCGATGTTACTGTGTGGTAGGTCAATTCCCCATCCTTGGCCCGCGGGTAAATTAAATGCATACACTATATGCAAGTGCATCTTACAATAATGAGGAACTAGATAATCTTTCCGTTGTAGTATAATCCTTTGCTATTTACCTTCAAACCTTTGGTCCTTGGTCTTCACTGATGGATATTGAAATGATTCCAGCTTCTTAATTCTAAGCATTCTGTATTGTCATCAATTACATTTATCAGGTTTGGGATTGCTTTCATGGAAACTTAAATGACTATGCGGTGGGCTTAGAATCGACGCAGAATTTTTGGCTTGAGAATCTCTGGTCGGCTTTTCAATTCTTCAATAAGGCACAACAACTTTTTTCTGTCGTCAGGCAAGGTCCCTCCCAGAGAGTAGACGTTTGAGGCATGATTTGCACGAAATATTATTGCTTTTTGAGAATTAATATTTGAGATGAGCCTTTCTAATTCATCGAGAATTTCCAAATCCTGCAAGGGGCTAAAATGTTCACCAAATTTAGACATAAACTCCTCATAAACACCTTCTTCTAGTTGCAAATTCAGGGCTGCCAAGTAATCTGGAGATACAAGGCTTACAAGTTTTGCAGTGTCATAGATATGCTGCTTTGTGTAATAACTCCCACCTAGTCCGAGAATCACCATGCAGGACAGGATGTATTTGTGGGACTTAGCCTTTTGACAAGCTTGGAGAATTCCTTTGCTCGTTGCCCCCTTAGTAACTTTCTTTAAGAGGACATCGTTTCCAGTCTCTATCCCCAAGTATAGCATTCCAAGTCCAGCAGATCTAAGCCTGTCTAAGTCTTCGGCATTTTTTTGAAGTAGATTTTTAGGCATCGCATAGCATGCTACCCGTTCCAAATTAGCGATTTTAAAATAAAGATATTCTATTATTCGAATGAGCTTGTCTGTAGGGAGGTTCAGGGCATCCCCATCTGCGAGAAATACTCTTCTAGTTTGGGGGAAAGCGATCGCAGCAAGGTCAATCTCGGTTTTTACCTCATCCCACGATCGTTCCAGATACTCTTTTGTTCTATACATATTACAGAATGAACATTTGTTAAAAGAGCAACCTAGAGTAACCTGGAATATTAAGGAATTAGCCTCAGATGGCGGTCTATAAAGAGGGTAATGGTATTCTATTTCCAATTTCTTCCATCTTTGCTACAATACTCATATTTAATATTATTTAGGAATCCTCTGTGTGAACTGCTAATAGTGTTGCTCGCCCAAAAGATCTTCGTGCACAAAATATGTTAAGCATTAGAACAATAGAATATAACGGGTCGGTTCGTCGCGAGATCTTCATTGCTTGTAACTCAGACTGGAGCAGCATGATGTCACCTCATCCCCTGGTTTAAACAGACGGTTGTGCTATTAATATGTAAGGATACGCTTCATTTCTAGTTTATATGCAAACTCCATCTTTGCCTTCTTCACCAATCTACAATAGCTTTTACCACAAAAACGAATCTGACCTTTTATGTCCCAATACCGATACATACAAGGCTACCTTGAAACGATTTCCAACGGAAATAGTAAACAAATTACTACTTTCCTAGCTACATCCTTCCATCTTTTGTATAAAATATCCTGTCGATTCGATGTCATTTTTTACCAATGGGGGCGCATCCTGCAAGTGACAAAATTGACATTCTTCCTGTGTCATCTTCTGTCCTTCTTGACCTACACTAGCCAGATATTGCTTTCCGTACTCAATTGCCTTTTCGTGGGGGGTATTTGCTTCGACAACCACGTCAAAATGCATAGTCTTACCGTCTTTTCTTTTCACGTAGGTATCATAAACTGCACATTCCATAATGTTATAGCGGAAAGTAACTTTATTTATTTATTTATTTATTTATATTTTTAAATCTGATAAGTATCTTGCTTAGATTCCAGCAGATTGCTTTATGACTAGTTTATCGGATAAATAGGTACGGGCAAGACTTCTCAATATTTGTCCAGTAATTACTAACTTACGAGCAGGTAACTTAATCTTATTTATTATAAATACTTATACCGTTATGACCGATGCTGTGCTATAACGAATGCAACTCACAAAGGAGGAAGAAAAGGGACTTAAAGGTGACTATGGCTCGACCCTTTCTGCGGCATATAGGATTTTGGTGGCAATTGGAGAAGCTACGGAAGCGAAAAAACTAACTAACATAAAATGGGCTCACCTCTCCGGAGTCAATTACAATACTATAGGTGATGCTGGAGTAAGCTTCCTAGAAAAATTTAGCAAGGAAGCTAGAGTTAAGGTAAAAACTACTATAAATCCTATGGGCTTTGACAGAACGATGGTCACAGATCTTCCTCAAAACTTCTTAAGTAAACAAATGAGAATAGTGAATTCTTTTGAGAGAATGGGTGTAGTCTCTTCGTTTACCTGCATCCCGTATGAACTATTTTCAGTTCCAAAGCGATCACCTGTAAGTTTTGCTGAAAGTAACGCAGCGATTTTTTCAAATTCGATGTTAGATCTCTTCACTAATAAGGAGAGTGCGCTAAGTGCGCTGGCAAGTTCTGTCACAGGAAAGGCACCATTGTCAGACCTAAGGATTGAGGAAGGAAGAAATGCTAAGATATCTGTCAGGCCTTCTTTTTCTCCCCAGACGGAGATAGATTGGGGTTTACTTGGTTATTTTGCAGGTAAGGTGACCAAAGAAAATTGTGTTAATTTTGACGGAATCTCTCAACCAGATCTCAGGAGAGCAAAATCACTTTCGGCAGCATTGGGTACCTCGGGCTCGTGCGGTATGTTCACAGTTGCCCAAAATGAGAGAAAGGAAGTAATTACATATGAATCTCAAGACGCTAACTCAGTTAAAGATGATCTAAATACAGCCGAGGACGGAGATGCTATTGTGCTCGGTAGTCCACAGCTTGGGATGAAAGATCTCTCTTATCTTACAAGTCTTTTGGATGGCAGACGATTCAAGAGACGTTGTATGATATTTTGCGCAAGAGCTGTACACTGTAATGCTTCGAAAATAGGTATTGCCAATAAGCTAGTTAAGGCCGGTTGCAAGTTTATCTGTGATTCTTGTAGTTGCCTTACCCCTTTGATCAGCAAGAAGGATACCGATTCTGTCATAACGAACAGCATCAAAGCTTCATACTACTTGAATTATTCGAATAAGGTTAGTGTCTGTCTCAAGGATCTGAAAACAATTGTGAAAGATTATTCGGCATGAGAAAGGGTTGAGATTTTATCGACTCATATATTGTCTGTAGAAAAATTGTAGGAGGGCTAGCTCGGGGGCAATCGGTAGTTACTAGGCAGCCAATTAATTTTCTAACAATGTTAGATCCTAAGACTGGAATTATTAAAGATCCAGATCATGAACTTTATGGTAAGTCTCTAAAGTCAAAAGTCTTGATTTTTCCAAATGCGGTAGGTAGCAGCGTTGGTGCATATGTGTTATACTCATTAAAAATGCACGGATCCGCTCCTTCGGCAATCATATGTACCCACAGCATCGACATAATTACAGCGTCTGCGTGCGCTATTTCGGAGATTCCTGCGGTATCTATCGCAGGAAAACAAACTGAATCAGTTTCACGCATAAAGTCAGGAATTAAGGTACTCGTTGACGCAGATGATTGTCATATTGAATTTAACAAAACAAATTAATTTGTGAAAGGAACAAGCTATAATGTGCATGGCATTTGACGGGCAAACCGACCGCGATATCGAAGCGGAATGAGGATTAAAGTCCATGCCGCCACGACGGTGCATTTAAACTAATTCGAAGCTAGAATTTAACTTTTGGATGTAACCCAACAGTTTGGTAAAAGAATTAGAAAAATTCTCGAGGCGTGTCATTGTTTGGCTTTCTCTCAGCCAATTAGCATTGTCTTTTGCAAACATGAACTGATAATCACTTCTGAACTTGACCAGCGATATTTGTCAAGCTCAGCTATCCATTCATGATATCAAGTGTCCTATACAGTTACAAAAGAGTAAAAATTTATCCAAACAAGTTTAGTAGGATTTGGTTTGATCACCTGCCCAGCTAGGAACCGAATCGACTATCTTTGTCTTTTTCCATCTACAAATTCCATGAAATTCTCTTTGGCCCTTGAATACGCCATTTGTACTGGAGGGTGTTTAAAACAATAGGCAGAAATGCTTTCTATCGGACCTGCTACCCCCCTATCAATAGCTAGTTTCAATCCTCTGATTGCATCAATCATAATACCTGCGCTATTATACGCATCCACCACATGTAGCTTAAGATCGAGTTCTATTGGTATGTTTCCAAATGACCTACCTTTTATGTACACATAACAGACCTTGTCATTACGCAAAAATTCTACATAGTCGGAAGGTCCTATTCTCATGGGTACATCATAGGGTGCCATCGCTTTTACTGCACTTGTCTTACTTACTCTCTTATCTTCTAGTCTCTCCTCATCTAACATGTTGTAAAAGTCCATGTCTCCCCCTATGTTGAGCTGGTAAGTTTGATCCACCTTTATACCTCTGTCAACAAAAAGTTTCACCAAAGTCTTATGCACAACAGTCGCACCTAGCTGACTCATTACATCATCTCCTGCGCATGCGAGGTTTTTACTTTGAAATGCCTGCTGCCATTTTGTTGAAGAGGCTATGAACACAGGAATTGCATTTATGAATCCTACACCTGCCTCGAGACATTTTTCGGCATAAAATTGGGTCGCACGTCTACTTCCAACAGGCAAATAATTCAGGAGGATGTCGGCTTTACAATCCGTCAGGACCTCCGCTACATTTACTGCCGGTTCGTCTGAAACCTTAACCTTTTCACTGAGATGCCTCCCAACACCATCTAAAACTTCAGCCTTCTTAACTGTAACACCAAGTCTCTCAATCTCAGAAATTTTTGGAGTATTGTTAGGAGGCGAGAAGACTGCCTCAGAAAGGTCCCTATTAACTTTAGAATTCACAACATCAAAGGCGAGCCACAAATTCAATGTCTCCTGGTTCAAAGCCACCGAGATCATAGGCAGTTAGACCTATCGAATCATCCTTATTTCCAACATAGTAATGGGTGCCTTGAATGAGAGCGGAGGCGCAATTACCGACTCCTGCAATGGCTACACGTATTTTCTTCGACATAAAAGCCTATGACAGAGACTATCTAATGTAATTATTAATATAGGTATCTTCTGGACTGTGCTTCAACATATAATGACGTATTATCCTTTCTTAAACCATCAACCCGTCGATAGCCACTCATAATTAGCATTGGTTTGTTATAGCGGAATGCAATATGTATTCGTGCATAATCATTTCCGCGTAGGACGTCGTTGATATTCGTCACGGAACCAAAAACCAGGAAGGAAGAGAAGCAAATAATTGAGGGTCCTATTAGTTATTCAGTCGACGGGTAGGAGATTCTTGCGTAGATGCAATGCGATCGGCACGCGATACTAGTGACCTATCCTGTTAAACACGTAATAAAGGAGGCGGCTTCCTTAGCAGACGCAGCTGGCTATGAAATTCAAAAGATAGTAACCCAAAAACATTTAACAAAGTCCAAATTTGGGGTCGGCAGGGGAAAAGCAGAAGAATTAAAGGATTTTGCCAAAAGCATACAGTGCGACGCAATAATAATTGACGAAGTAATAAAGCCTACTCAACAATATAATCTTGCAAGCCTGTGTGGCATCGAAGTAGTTGATAGAGAACTATTAATTTTGGACATCTTTGAAAGAAGAGCAAGCACAGCAGAATCCAAAATTCAGATCAAGCTTGCTCAGCTCCGTTATGAAATGATAAGAGCTAGGGAGAAAGTAAGGTTAGCCAAAGCTGGCGAACAACCAGGATTTTTTGGTATGGGCAAGTACGATGCTGACGTGTATTATCTCGATATCCGAAGAAGAGCGAGCAGTTCTAAAGGCAAAGTTACTCAAGGAAGAATCACGAAGGGAAATTCATAGAACTCAACGATCTAAATCTCGATTGAAAACCATCTCAATTGCTGGCTATACCTCCGCTGGAAAGACCAGCCTTTTTAATATACTGACCGGCGAATCAAAAACCGTCGGACAAGGCCTTTTTACGACGCTGTCTACCTTTACTAGGGCCATTGCTTTGGGAAGTAACAAGGTATTAGTGTCTGATACTGTAGGGTTTGTCAGCAAACTTCCCCCTTACATGATTGATGCGTTCAAATCCACTCTCAACGAATTAGTGTATTCTGCTCTCGTCTTGTTGATCTTAGATGCAAGCGAGCCTGCACCAGATATGAAAAGGAAGTTAGCAAGCTCAATCCGTATACTAAGTGAACTGAATGTTCATATGAGCAGGGTTATCTTTGTAATCAACAAGATTGACTTAGTCTCGGCCGATGACCTAGATGTAAGATTACAAGAGTTGAGACGAGACCAGCCCAATGCATACACTGTTTGTCTCTCCGCAAAGACGAGTGATAATATTGACGACCTAAAGGTGCTGATAAAAGATCTCCTTTATCCCTCCCTTGCAAATTTTGAAGTCCCAAGTTGAGTTTTCTAGACAGCCTGACACTTATTTTAAAAATTTATGATACTTCACCTTCAACATTAAACCAAAAGGAAACGGCCCATTGAATTATCAGGGATATGGATAGAAGTATAGGAGCCAGATGAATAGCTATGCTTTGTTTATTTTGGCAAGGAACGACACCCTCAAGGAAATGAACTATAGAGTTTGTGTCTGACTGAAAAATTCCATTTGTGATTTCGTTAGCACGCCTGGCCAGGTACATCAGGCCCAAAATATATTCCTAGGGTTCATTTTTAGTTCATACCTATCCGTGCCAATTTATTATAATAGTAACTCCGCTTCCATTAATGATGCCACCCTTATAGGCCACTGAAAATATTTGTTCCATGGCTGATCAAAAAGTATGCCTATTTTAGGGGCTACCAGATCAATCAAATTGCTTGGTGCGTCATCAATTATAATGTCGAATGAATACTCTGATTTGGGAATGTCATCATAGACGAACGATAAGTCGTCGGAAAATACGTCGTGGAAATCCAACCATTGGGCAACATATGGAACAGTTAATCTTTCTCTTTTTGTTAATATCGATATCCTATAGCCTTTCCGATGAATACTCCTCGTTAGTTCTCCTAATCGTTTTCCCGTTGGAGGAATATCTTGCCACCGGTTCTTCCAAATATCATTAAATAAATCTGAAATATTTGTAGGCGAGATTGGAAGTATCTTTGCAATATCCCACGAAGTAATTTCAGACTTCGATATTCGCGTACCCATTTTCTTGTTATATTCATCTGTCCAGACGATCAAGGTGTCTGCCAGGACAGAATCAACATCTATTGCAACGGTCTTGGTTGGTCCGATGCCTGACATGTTTGATAGAGAGTTACTAGTATGGATAATAATTTATGCTTTGTAGGAAAGCAGCAGAACTGCGTTAAATTACATCACAAGTTTCATGTTGCTAACTCTTTGGTGAGAATAGGCGTCCAAAATGGGGTCGATGCTTCAGTATAAATGATGTTAACGATTATTTCATATTGGTCTAGTAAGGATGCCATTCAATAATAAACGGTCAATTAACTCCTTTTTTAGCTGAAATACAGTTTTGCACCAATGGCATGAAACCTGGGAGAGTTTTTATTTATTCACCTTACTGGCATAAAAAAGAAAAATGCACTTTCGTAACGAGTCTGCATCGAAACTTCTTCCATAAGCAGAAAGAGGATGAATACTAAATTCCCACATAGGAGTTCGTAATCAATTCTCTAAAGTTTAAGGATTACAAGATTGCTCAACTCTTCTATGCTTCTCTCCAGTCTCCTTTTTTGATTTTTAAGAAATCTGCCTACAGGATACCCATTTATTGTGCCTTCCGGAAATACAGAAATTGAGATGAATGGTAGACTTCTGATATTGCATAGTATTATTGCCATAATAGTATTGCTTTTTTTCATCATTGTCTTATGTAGCTCGCTTTTGCTAACAATGGTGTTCCTTCGTTGGAACCAAGGAGCCTTTTCTATAACGTTTTTGGTAGCGGGGGCATTAATTTCGAGTCTTCTTACAATCATTTTTTCAGTAAAGGTAGTAAGTTCATTGTACGACAAATTGCACCGGTTGCTTTCGGTAAAACCATTCTCAGAACATGGTTAACGAGATTTGCATAACGAAGCAGAACGTCTACGACAAGCATAGCTCTTACCAGATCAAACTTATAGATTTCAGAATCGACCAGGTCAAGAAGCAACTGAAGAACAGGACTCATTAAAAGAGATAATAATCAGTTCATTCGCCATACTAACGCAGTATCGCTAAGGTAAATATATCTGAATCGAGCTGACTTGATATTCTTTAACTACAGCCTGTTCATATTTGCACCAAAGTTCAAACCTATAAATTTAAAGGAATAACAACCGCAACGCAATTTCTACAACACACCCATCCCCCCATGATCGGGTAAATCTCTCTATTTTGAAAAATTAAGAATGCAAATTTCGATACCTATATTATGACTACATTGTACTAATTTAAATATATTTCATAAATTTGTTTTCCGATAAATACAATGTTCTATAACAAATCAAGATTGCTATTGATTTAAAGACGAGTGGTCCAGAAGCATGACTCATTCAATAAGGCTTTAAAAGAGATCATTCCTACGTTAGCGCAGATGTTGGGTGGAGAGAACTATTTCTTCATTTAACAATAAATCTAGAGCTAAAGAAGCTCCACTTACTACTAATGGTCAATTTCAAACAGGTAAAAGCAGAAGGACTTCAATGTACTTTATTCTACACAGTTTTATTTTACAGGTCTACAAGTGCGAGAAGCATCTTAATGTATATCCCTAATCATTAAAAGAAATCATGTTCTATATAGAATTGGATTAGAAAAAATATTTCAAAAAAAGAAAATCAGAAAACCTGAATTCATTGTAGATGAAACTCTAGTTAATGCAGGCAATGAAGACGTATTGCCATAGATGGCAATTGAACTATCAGATAAGATAATCCCTGGCATTCGTATCTCAATAGAAAGATTGGAGGCTTGTTGTAAAATAATTCCTTCAAAATTTAATTACAAAATTCGGAAAACATAGTATAATCGACTGATGGTGGGTCTTCTCCAAGCATGCAGATTCTTGAACATTAAGTCATCTACATTCTGTGATATAAGAAATGCATTATAGACAGAACAATTCAGCACACAAACGACAGGTTAGGTGAACATAGGGGAAACAGGCAATAACGACCTAAATTCATAAATATGTAGTACCGTTCGTGTGTCAGACAATGCTCGTACAAAAAAAATAAAGTTAAGGTTAACGAACTTAGTATGCTGCTCCTGTCAATTGTGACCGGGATTTATTCATATCATACTTGAGTTTAATTAGCCAACGCCGGTGGGTCGTTGATGTTCTTTATGCTCTAACTTCATATGTTCTTCCTTATCTTGTGCAGTCATGAACGCAATTCCGCACAGATCGCATCGGATTTCCTCTGGCGCTGACGATGAATTCCCAGATGACATTAGACACTAAATTGGTTTAGTCACTTAAATAGATATATGAGCACATCACTGAAAAGCCAGTCCCACATCATGTTTCATTCTGGCGTAGGATTTATTGCTATTTGACAGAAACGAAAAGCAATAATGTAACATAAAAACGTTAGAAAAAAAAGTTAGACATGCCAACCGAATCTAGATTTTTCCACGCCTATGTGAAATGACTTAGGAAAAAATCTATTAATGTTATAATGAGATACCATACAAAGACGAAGTTCCTCTCGAAATTAGGTGTAGAATTGATCGAATTAGTAGGCATGATTTCTAGACTTCATTTATGTACTTATTCACAACTTTACACTCGAAGACAATAGCAAGATTGGACTTAATTAGGCACCCCGGATCTAGATAGACCAAGGAATAGTTCATTTCTGTATCCACGTTCCCTTAGAATATTTACAAAAAGAATAATTCGCCCATGCTGCCCTGCGGAAATTACCTGTACCCATAACTTATAACTGGGCATTTAATCGATGATAATCCTGTCGACTCCTTTAAATTTCCTTATATTGTTTGTGATGAATATGGTTGAAATCTAAGTTGCTGTTTTCACCTAATAGATAAAATCTGAGCCCTTAAAGCAAAGTCACAATCACAAGATGGGTTGGTGATCGGGTTCCAAGGAAAAAAAGCGGGCAATCACGACATGGGTTAAATGAACAAGTGGAAATAATAAACCTGTTCCGACGCTTTCTCGTTCCCGTACGCGTCTATTCATTACTTTGAATAAAAAGGGCTTTATCCCTTTGCCTGTCTTGGTTAGAAATATCCAGCAAATTCTTGTAGCGTGGAATCGGTCAGGATATTGTACTATAGTGAAGGCTTGATGGAACGCCATACAGGATTATTCTATGCCCACTATGTAACGCGTAATCTCTTTTATCAGTATACTCTGACTGTCTGGATTTGAATGGACCGTTAAAATCGTGATGGGCCGAAAGGGAGTTGAACCCTCGACCTTTCGATTATCAGTCGAACGCTCCACCAAGCTGAGCTATCGGCCCTGAAATTATTATTCTTAAAAACCAACGCTATTTAAGCGCTCGCCAAGTATACTGATTTGAGAACAAAAAGCGTCAATTACTTTTACTATTTTTAACGATTAAACTAAAAAGTAGCCGGCTTTAGCTACCAAATTACGAGCATTCCTAATACAATTAAGCATAGCAAGTGTATCGGCATCTTGTAAATAATTATATCATATTCTCCTCTTGGCTTCTAATCATTTTATAACAGTCGTCGCAACCGGATTTCTCTTATAAAGCGATTCTATGTCCTCAAGATAGGCGACATTCTGATCCTCGTCAGATCTGCCAAAACCAAACTCGCTCTGCATCAATATTTTACGTTTTGCATGAACTCGGTAGTCGATATCGTATTTGGAGAAACTTCATACCTAATATATTAGATGGGGACACTCAATACTAATGTTAGATAGGTTCCACTATAACTATGGCTAATGGTATTCGAAATGTCGCCATAATCACCAAGATTAACAGCATCGAAGCGTATCAGACTGCAAAAAGTATTGGTGAGTTATTAATCGGAAAAAGAATCAAGGTCTATGCAATCGAGCCTTTATATGATGAGAAGATGATGTCTATCAGTCCCGAAGCCATTGGAACGCTCGAACTTGATCTTATATTTGCGATTGGCGGAGACGGAACAACTCTCAAAGCATTTAGAATTCCCCCTTTTTGTATACCTGTATTGAGTATAAACATCGGAGGACACAAAGGAATCTTGTCCGAATTAAAAAGTGGATCTGTAGATTCTATCGTCGAATCACTACTCTTAGGTAATCATTACTATGATTCTAGGATGCGTATACAGGCCTCAATAGAAGGGACGAAGACGCCTCCAGCACTAAATGACATTTTATTTGCCAGAGTAAGCCTAACCAGGACACCGTTATTATCGATCAGAATTATGGGAGATGAAGTACAAGAGAAAATGGATGGAATCATTATTTCAACTCCTACAGGGTCAACAGGACATTCATTTTCAATCGGTGGTCCTGTGCTACATGAAAGTCTACAAAGCTTGATGATCAGTCCGTTAGCATCAGTTAATAGATTACCATTTGTCGTACTTCCTGTGGAAGATGTTCAAATAGAAAGTTCACATGACTGTTACCTGACGATCGATGGGCAGGAAACTCAGAGAATATCAGCTGGACAAAAAATAACCATTTCTCGTTTTCCTATAGATGCACGTTTCCTGAGAATGAAAAGAAAGGGAGCCCGGCAACTTGAAAAGCTCGGATTTATATGAATACGTTCTAGATGCAAATGCCTTTTACATAGGACTCCCTTTCTTGTCTTTTACAAAATGTTACACTACAACTCTGGTATTTCAAGAGGTACATCATTTGAAGGGCTCATACTCGCTATTGGAAACGCTCGTAGAAACCGACAACTTAAGAATAGTAGATCCAGATCAAAAATTTGTCGATCTAGTAAATAGTACAACAAAAAAATCAGGAGATTCTTCAAAGCTTTCTGTGGCTGACATATCTGTGCTTGCAGTTGCTTTCCAATTAGATAAAACATTGATATCCGACGACTATGCAGTTGAAAACACGGCAAAACTTCTCGGCATTTCAATTAAGCCTCTTGGGACCAAGGGTATCAAGCACGTACGGAAATGGATTTCATTTTGTGGAACTTGTGGAAAGGGTTATAGCCCTAATTTAAGAGAGTGTTTAATATGTGGCAATAGGTTGAGACGCAGATTCAAGCGACTATAGCATTTTGGGGGACCTAGTTACTTCGTTCTTCGTGGTAATTATTATTTTTTTGTAAGTTCTAATGCGGTTCGAACTTTACACTTTAACAGAAAAGGTACGTAAGGATTAATTGTAGAGGCCAAATTCTAGCTAACTGTAATTGTCACAAGAAATCAAGGTAACTACTACCCTCATAAAAAGTCTCATCGTTCCACGGCTTGCGGATTCTAAGAAGGGCGATAACGGGATAGTTCTCATCGTAGGTGGGAATAAAATATATCATGGAGCACCAATACTTGCATCGACTGCTGCTATGCGATGCGGAACAGACCTTGTGTATACGGCTGTACCAAGGTCAAATATTTTGTCTACCCGGGCGCTATCCCCGAATGCAATCGTGCTGCCGCTTCCAGATGATAAATTGACTCTAGGCGCTGCGAATCGACTAACTTCAATGTTACCAAAAAGACCTGATTCAGCTGCCGTAGGGATGGGTATGACCATAGCCAGACCAGAAGCGTTGAAAACGCTTGTAAAGCGACTCAGAATCAACGGTACAAAATTACTGCTTGATGCCGCTGCACTTATTCCGGCCATTTTAGATGATATATCTGGTACTGATACAATCATCACCCCTCACCCAGGAGAGTACAAAAGAATCTTCGGCGAGGATGTGGGAAAAGATGAGGAGCTTAAACTTATGAATGTCCAAAAGATGACACAAAAATACCAAATTACTATTGTCCTTAAGGGACCGGTAAATGTGATCTGTGACAGCAATAATAAATATGCTCTTATTAACAGGTCTACTCCCGCGATGACAGTTGGAGGGACAGGCGATATACTGTCTGGCCTAACCGCAGGTTTCCTGAGCAAGATGAACCCGTTTGATGCATGTCTTCTGGGCGTATATTTCAATGGCGCAGCGGCTTCCTTGGCATACAGGAGATTAGGGTTACACATAGTTGCGACTGATATCATAGATGAGATACCATACGTGTTGAAAGAGTTTGACGCTGTAGAAATAGCCTAGTGCATTCAAGGATCCTGGTATAGCTTAACTGTCCATTGAAACCGACTACTTCTAAATGCTAGGCACGTAGGGAGGGTTTGTGCAAATAATTTTGTTTCTTAAACAATATAGATTTACATCATAGTAATTCAAACCTTAATCTGACTCTAAATTATCGGTAATTATAATGAGCTTAGCCCCGCAGGAATTAGAAAATAGTGCTAGTAAGTATGCCGCTGAGGCGATCCGGCTAGATTCGGAGGGATCCCGCGGAATGGCCATTCAATCATATCAAAGGGCAATCGAGGCCCTCGTAAAATTAGTCCAGGTGTACCCGGAATATAAATTAAATAGAATATATATGGAAAGAGCAAGCACCTACCAAAATAGGATCAAAGCATTGCAAATGGCTCCCGGTTTCGGTGATGAGGTGACGGAGGGTGCTCATAGTCCAAACTTGAAGGCAATTAACGCTCGCACTCAAACTCCTAAGGAGAAGACCACGACACTAAAGGAAAAAATACAAAATCTTGACGAGCCATCCAACAGGGAGAATAATGTCAACAATGCCACTGAGTCATCCAAGTCAGACTTTGACGACCTTTTGCTAAAGGAAAAACCTGATGTGTCTTGGGAAGAAGTTGTTGGTTTGGATGATGCTAAACGTGCAATAAAAGAATCAATAGTTTACCCAACCAAGAGGCCAGACCTCTTTCCCCTAGGCTGGCCAAGAGGCATGTTACTTTATGGGCCGCCAGGATGTGGCAAAACATTATTGGCAGCTGCCGCTGCAGCTGAAATCGATGGTTATTTTATTAACGTTGATGCCTCTTCCATGATGAGCAAGTGGCTAGGGGAAGCAGAAAAAAATGTATCAAAACTTTTTGTTATGTCCCGAAGGCTTTACGATACTGAAAAGGTTCCGGTCCTTCTTTTCATAGATGAAATAGATTCACTTTTGGGCGCACGAAACAGCGAAGTAGGGGGAGAGGTAAGGGTAAAGAATCAATTTCTCACTGAAATGGATGGGATTAATGGAAAATCTAAAGATTCACTTCTCTATGTCATAGGAGCTACCAATAAACCTTGGACCTTGGAAGCTGGATTTCTAAGGAGATTTCAAAAGCGAATATATGTTACGTTACCCGATAGCGCATCACGTACGAATTTGTTTAATCAGTACACCTCACCTTTAAAAAAGGATAGGATTTTCAAATGCGAAGAGTTAGCTAAAGCAGACTGAAGGATATAGCGCAAGCGATATCAAGGACATCTGTCAGGCTGCTCAGCTGAGAGTCGTCGATGAGTTATTTGAGAGCGGTAAAGCATTGGAGACTACGTCGAACCCAAGAGCGATTACAATGGCGGACTTGAAAGAAATATTCAAGGTAAGAAAGCCCAGTGTCAGTATGGAGATGATTAGAGCGTATATGAGGTGGAGTGATCAATATAAGGCCTTATGATCACGAATATACATGTTCGCTTCAATACTAGCATTAGAATGTCAACGATCCTGCCAACTATTGGTGATTGCGAAAAAAACATGCCATTTAGAAGATACCGCAGCTAACCTTTTAACCTCTAGAATTGTAGGAATGAACAGGCGTGACCTAAAATCCCATTTTAGAACGGGACATGTTAGGATGACTTTGCAAGGGATAAACAACGGGGGTTAGGAATTGGCGATAAACTTACTTCAAATAGCGAATAGGATTAACACAACATAATCTATTCAATTTTTGCCTCTTTTTGCTTCAAATCTTTCTATAGCTTCTGATATCTTGTTCATGGCTGCTATTTTTCCTTCCCAACCCTTTACTCTGACAAATTTTCCCTGTTCTAACTCTTTATAATGTTCAAAGAAATGTTTTATTTGGTCCTGAATATATCTAGGAATATCTTTAACGTCTTCAATTTCTGAAAATGTGGGATCTATTTTTGGTATGGGTGTTGCAATGACCTTAGAATCTTGACCTTCTTCATCCTCTGTTATTAGAACTCCAATCGGGCGAGACCTTACTACTGAGAGCGGCAATATAGGATCTTCTCCCAGAATAAGTGCATCGACCGGGTCACCGTCCATTTCTAATGTCTGTGGGATAAAGCCATAATTGCATGGATAAAACATTGCGGTATATAATTTCCTATCGACGAACAAGAATCCCGTTCCGGAGTCAAACTCATATTTGACGCTGTTACCTTTTGGGATTTCCACCACGACATTAATTGCTTCGGGAGGATTAGTTCCAGCACCTAAAGAATCTAATTCTTTCAAATCAATATCATGCCAATTGTTTCGAATATATTCCTATTGCACTGGCAAAAATATAAACAATGCTCTGGGATTGCCTTGCATATAGATGGAACTTAATGGCAAATTTGTCGCCAAAGCAATTGAAGATGAAACTAGAAAGTACCTCGAAACTTTAGATCTACGGGCTCTCGTGGAAGATGAGACTAAAGGAAAAGGCGACTTGGTTGGGTATATTGAGGGTCCGCCCACAATGAATGGTGAACCACATGTGGGCCATCTGCGAGGCCGTATAATTAAAGACTTGTGGTATCGATATAATGTACTTCAAAAGAGAAATGTTATATTCAGGGCTGGTTGGGATTCCCAAGGATTGCCTGTGGAACTACAGGCAGAGAAAGAATTAGGGTTGACCGGCAATAAAATAGATAACATAAGGAAAGTTGGCATAGAGAAATTTGTTGCTACATGTAAGAAATTGATAAAACTTTACAATGAAAAATGGATTCTCGTAGACAAACTACTTGGGATGTCGTTCAACTATGACAAGTCCTACTGGACGTTTCATGATAGATATATAGAAAGGGAATGGAAGTACCTTAAGAGGGCTTGGGAAGACCGGGTCCTTAGAGAATGGTACCGTGTCGTGGCGTATTGTCCGTCATGCCAAACCTCTCTAAGTAATGCTGAAGTTAATCAAGGATATGAAACAGTTGAGGACCCCTCTTTTTACTATAAAGTGAAGTTGTCGCAGGATAATAGCTATCTAGTAATCTGGACCACTATGCCATTCACAGTAGTTACGGACGAAATGGTCGCTGTAAATCCTAACCACAATTACGTGCGCTTAAGAATTAAGCAAGAGGAATGGATTGTTGCGCAGGATCGCATGGATTCTTTGATGAAGGATCTGCAAATTGTTGAATTTTCGATAGTTGAAGCTATGAAAGGTAGAGATCTTGAAGGCATACGATATCTTCATCCACTTTTATCCATGATTCCAGGCCTTGATGATCTCGCTAGGAAAGCCAAAATCCACATGGTTGTAGCGGAAGAATTTGTGGATGTGGCTAGTGGTAGTGGCATAGTGCATCTCTCTCCTGCTAATGGTCAGGAGGATTTTCAGATTGCTGAACGAAGAAAAATTCCGACCTTTGTACCAATAGATGACAGGGTTAATTTTACCCAAGAAGCAGGCATATTTAGAGGATTATTTGTAAGAGATGCTGATGATAAAGTCATCGAAGCAATGAAACAAGCCGGCGCTTATGTTAAGCTTGGAAGAATAAAGCATCAATACCCCACGTGTTGGCGTTCGCATCATAAGGTTGTATGGTTAGCTAGAAGAGAGTATTTTTATATGATTGACGGGCTGGAAGATAAACCACTAAGTGCTCGCTCTGAAGGTCGAATACTTTTATGATGCTCCAAAAAACAGATATCTGGAAATTATAAAGGAGAAGGTGCCATGGTGTATTTCAAGAGAGCGAATATGGGGCGCACCTCTTCCTATTTGGGCGTGTACGCAATGCAGCCACAAAGTTGGACTATTTTCAAGGAAAGAAATTGTAGACAAAGCGCAATCCCTTCCTGATGGCCAAAATTTTGAGTTGCATCGTCCACAAATTGATAGAGTTGAGATAAAATGTGAGAAATGCGGCAGTAGAATGGAACGAGAGCCATTCGTTCTTGACACATGGCATAATAGCGGTGCTGCTCCGTATGCGTCGCTCGACGATGAGGAATACTTCAAGCTCATTCCTGCTGCGTTTATGACTGAAGGGATCGATCAGACAAGAGGATGGGCATATACCTTGCTTATGCAAAATGTAATCTTGACAGGAACATCCGTAGCACCATTCAAATCATTTTTGTTTCAAGGCCATGTCTTGGACGAAAAGGGCAATAAGATGAGTAAGAGTATAGGAAATGTCATAGACGCCCGCACGCTACTCAATGAAAATGCTGTTGACTTAATCCGATTTTATTTTATGTGGAAATCTTCCCCGATAGAGTCTTTGAATTTTAGCCTCACAGAGATGGCGACTCGAACTTACCAAATCATGAGTACCCTATACTATTTGCATATCTATTTCAGGGACAACAGCAATTTTGACAAATTCAATATAGAAAAAAATAATCTTCAATGGGCTATACAAAGTAACTTGCTGCGCATCCCTGATTCATGGGTATTGTCAAAGCTTCAACTCGTTATCAAGGAAGTGGGTAGTGCGTTTGGAAAATGCAGGTTCCATGATGGTGCTAAATCAATAGAAGAATTCATAATCAATACTTTGAGTCAGACGTATGTCCCAGTAACTAGAAATGAAATCTGGGATGACAGTCTGGAAACATTGCCTCGTAGGTTAGCAATTTACTCAGTACCTGGGTCACGTGCTAAAGCAGGTTGACATAATGCTTCATCCTCTATCACCGTACATATCAGACTTTCTCTACCTAGCGTGTTTTCCTGACAAGAAAAGTATTTTGCTAGAGGATTGGCCTGTTTATAATGATAAATTAATTGACAAACAGACTGAGACATCATTTAATAAATCAAGAGAAATCGTTTCACTTTCGAATGCTGCCAGAATGAAAGCAAAGCTGAAGAGGAGATGGCCCATAAAGAAAGTTTGGATTTGTTCTGCGAGAGAGGATTTTTTTGATCTTGATTCAATATTAGAGATGTTGAAGAGCCAGATAAATGTTCAAGATTGTACCATTATACAATTTGCGAACGACACTAATTTACACAAGATGTTAAGCCTATTGGAAAGCGAGGCTCCTATAGTTCCAAAAATCAGCTTGTCAAAGAGAAATATAGGACTTAAAGCAAGGGCAGACTTAGAAAAGGTATTACATTCTTTTGAAAGAGTCGATAAGTATCAACTATTAAGAACCTTAGAATCTTCAGGAAGATTTTTGCATGTATATGAGAATGGGTCAGCAATAGAATTGAATTTGGACGATATCGTGGTATCCTATGGAGCGGCCGAAGGATATACTATGTCTGAAAAGGGGGACATGATCGTCTTCATAGAATCTAAGCGGGACAGAGAACTAATAACAAAAGGATTGATGAGGGATCTGGCTAGGAATTTGCAACAGCTTAGAAAAGAGCGCGGCTACAATACGACAGACGTACTTGCGACAGCATACATTGCAGAACTTGAAGAGGAAGAGATTTCTGCGTTATCCTCGTTAGCAGAGGAATTAAAGTATCTTGTAAGGGTAAACGATCTACTTTTGTCAAAATTACCTGTGGAAGGGATCAACTACAAGACGATAGAGTATGAAGGAAGAAATCTATTCATATCACTCTAGCCTATCACGGAAAGTTAGAATAAAAAACTGACCTTTTGACCAACGCTTTCTCAAAAACTTCAAGCATAATTAGCATTTTGGTTTGCTCTGTCATTAAGATCCCTTCATTGACTGTGCCACTTGGTTTGAAATGTCCCCTCCTCCTACAATCAAAGGTGCAGAAAACGCAGTGGTACCCGCTCGCATGTTTACACGGCGTATGCGGAGGATCTTTAAAAAGAGGTCTTGGATTTCAGCATTTTGACTTATCCTACCGGACAACGGAAAGGAGTACACATCTGATTTCGCAACTATCATATCACATGTCGCCAAGTAGTGAGCAATAATTGTTTCGAAGTACTTTTACCGAAACAATCGTAGATAGATAATATTCTGGAGGTTTCTTTTACCGCAATGTTAGTTGGCAAGGAATTTTGAAGCTAGCGATAGGCATTTGATCAATATACTTCAAATACACTTTGAACAGATCAAATATTTTCAGTCCTTTCATAAAAGAATAAGATCTTTACAGGCCGTCGAGGTGAGCAAAGGCAAGAAAGGTTCAATTTTGAATGACCTTCAATTAATCCAAAATCAGTAGCATCTCTTAATGAGAAAGTCGTCTACACACAAATCTAGTGCACAGCGGCGCCATTTAAAACTTCCATGGAGTCAACTGAAAGCAATACAGGCTTGCCTTCATGGCCATCGGCAGCAAGTATCATGCCATTTGATATCACCTCCCCTATCTTACGCTGTTGTAGATTGGTACAGACAACAACTCTTTTGCCTACAAGTTCCTCGGGTTTGTAATAAGCGGCTACCCCGATGGCTATTTCTCTTTTCTCAGATCCAAGATTCACCGTTACTCTTAGCACCTTCTTCATACCTCTCATCGCTTCCGCCTCAACAATCTTCCCTACCTTAAGAGATACCCGAGAAAAATCATCTATTGTGATAGGCTTACCCGTAATGTTTTGATCAGTTTTCTCGTTGGCGGACATTTTATATCAGAGGATATTAAGCTAGTTGAATTTATATCTAATTGCTGCAATCTGGATTTCGCTTCTTTCCTACATCAATGTACCACGAAGCACTCGACATTGAATCGGCTAATACTCATTCGCGCCGACTTGTCCTCAAGCTGCGAAGCAAGTTTCAATGCTGAACCAGTGGTTCCTGCAATATTAAGACCAATTTCTCCCATCAATCGCGCATTCCGACTTTGGAAAGTCTATTCGAGGTCTTAATTGCGCTTCTCTTAAGACAGAATCATTGCAAGTAGATAGGTCAATTTCCAACCATAAACGCATTCGAAAAAAAAATACATGTATTAGCATAACAATAAAAAAATTGCCTAGGTATCTTGTCAATATTTACAAGATAAAATTAGTGAGCGTAGGGTCAGGAACTGTCTATTTACCTCCAGTAAGCAAATCTCCAATTATCGGAATCTCGCTTAGAGGGTTTCCAGACTGGTTACCTCCGTCAGTCATATTGCCTGCTGTCTCATTTGCCATCCCTGTCATATTAGATGCGCCTTCACTAGTCATTGCTGTCATATTGCCTGCTGTCTCATTTGCCATCCCCGCTGTCTCTGACATATTATCTTGTGCAAAGCCTACTGTCGGAGGAGCTATAGCGATCAAGAGAAGTCCAAAGGCAGTCGCTAAACCCAATTCCATGCGTACAATTGATCTATTATTCATCGTCTTTAGATATTGGAATCCGCTTTTAATACTTTCAGATTATAGTTGGTAACTTGACATGCGAATCCCCATCACAGGATAGGATGACGCTTAATACATGATTTGAACGAGCTGAAGGGTACTGATAAACTCTGTATTGTCATCTTCTGCTGTGATCATATGAGATAATGCTAAATTTAATCCAAAGCCCTCACACATATCATATCCAGGAATCATGGTCCTCTACGCTTTTGAATTGTCACGGATTTTCAAATTGAAAAATTAAGTAGTGTATTGCTAACTTTAACAACAATATTGGATAAAAAGACAGGGTCTTTGCGCCTTTTCTAACCTCCACACATGGTGCTCTAAACGTTTTATTATTGCATGTCCATACGGACGAGAGAAAAGAGATCAGGAACCAAAATGACTACACTGCATATCTAGATCCATATTTTCCGGGCCCAATAACAGATTGGAATATTAAACCAATGGGCATCATTACCGTTGAAGATTAAATGAAAATCGGAGTATGTGTAGTCAATAGAATGGATCTTGAACGAATCTTCACACCTTCAGTTAGACTACAATATCGGCTGGAGCTCTTGATAATGTGACGGTGTTCCATTTGGACTTCGAGTTTATGATTACGACCATATTTTTTATCACAGTACTTATCATTACGATTGGAATTTTTGGCACATGGTTGTATTTCTTAATCTATATGCTTAAGTCCTTTAAAGAGTCACCTACGTTGAGAAACTTTGAAGAACCTTCCAACAGAGCATTTCCACTTATCAGTGTTATTGTACCTGCGAGAAATGAAGAAGGATATATTACCAAGTGCCTGGATGGGTTGGTAAAGCAGAATTATCCTAACTTTGAAATAGTTCTTGTTGACGATTCCTCTGAAGATGGAACCTGGGAGATCATGCAGAAATACTCAACAAGATACAAAGAACGCATTACAGCATTGCAAGCGGGGGTCAAACCTGGTGGCTGGGTGGGTAAAAATTGGGCGTGTTATCGGGGATATCTTCGGTGCAAGGGTCAGCTTCTCTTGTTCACTGATGCTGATACAGACCATAACCCGTTGGCGATGAAGCTCGCGGAACAAAATCTGCGGAGATATAATGCCGATGCAGTCACCGTCATTCCTAAATTGCTCTGCAAAGAAATGTGGACCAAGATAATTTTGCCTATGTTATCTATTTTCCTCCATACTCGATTCTCTTGCCTGCGTGTCAACAATCCCCGGACGAAAATTGGATATTTCTTTGGGAGTTTCTATCTGATTACTCGATCCTCTTATGAAGCCATAGGGACCCATAAAATCGTGAGGCAAGAGCTAGTGGAAGATGGCGCTCTGGGTGCAGAATTGAAGAACAAGAAATTCCTGATTAGGATGGTAAGGGGCGAATCATTCATCACAGCGTTGTGGGCCAGAGATCTTGACACATTATGGCATGGCATGCGAAGACTCGTGATTCCACTATATTCACGAAACAAAACTGCAACAATCCTCATGAGTGTGGCAGTTGTTTTCCTATTGCTTGAACCCTTCGTATTGTTGCCCTTTTCGATTTGGTTGGCTGTTTTTCATACTGAATTATCGTTCGTGTACGGTCAAGCCAATATCTTTCATTTACTTGCATTATTTTTAACAACGACCAATATTCTGACGATACTCCTGATCTTTGCTAGCAATGGAATCCAGTCAAATCTCGGTGTCTTTCAGAGCCCTTTCTACGCTCTATGTTGCCCGTTGGCGGCTTTGGTGATATCGGCTTGCTTTGCTTCGTGCCTCATTGATGCAAGAAAGGATGGGGAAGTGAACTGGAGAGGGAGGCATTATAATATGAAAGACTATGCAAAACCCCTTCAATGAAAACAATGGTTAGCCCAGCATTAATTATGAAGTGGGCTGAAATCGTTTATTAATCATGAATGGATCTTACTATGCCAAGAATAAGAAAAAAATGCATTCTGATAATCTGGCATCCAGCATATCTGTCCAAGAAATTCTCGCTAGGAGCGTAGAAGGAAAAACAATTTCTAGGGCAGAAGTATGCGAGCTAATGAATTCAAACGAAGATAATTTAATCATTTCTACTGCTAGACATATAAGGAATAAAAATAGTAATTCTGAAATTATCACGTATTCAAGGAAGGTCTTCATAGAACTGACAAATCTCTGCAGGGATTCATGCACTTATTGCACTTACAAAAAAGATCCGTACAACCGAGCAGCTAGGATGATGACGTCACCAGAAGTAATTGCATTGGCTGAGCTGGGTAAAAAATTCAAATGCACAGAGGCATTGCTAGTTACTGGAGAGAGGCCCGAACAAAAGTATGAGCAGGCCAGAGAATGGCTGAAAGCTCTGGGGCACACCTCGATTGTTGAATACATAGCAGAGATAAGCGAGAAGGTCTTAAGGAAGACTGGTTTGCTTCCCCACACAAATGCAGGAAGCCTAACAAAAAAAGAAATGTCTCTATTGAAAGATAATAATGTCAGTTTAGGCATGATGCTCGAATCTTCAAGCCAGCGGCTGAGTGAAAGAAATATGCCGCATCATAATGCACCAAGCAAAAATCCAAAAGTAAGAATACGGACTTTAGAAGAGGCGGGACAACTGAAAATACCGTTCACCACAGGACTGCTTCTAGGTATAGGAGAGAGCGACCGGGAAATTATTGATTCCTTGTATTTGATAAAGGAAATAAACAAGAAGTATGGTCATATCCAAGAAGTAATATTACAGAATTTTGCACCAAAGCCGGGTACCGGAATGGAGGACATCTACACCTATTGGGCTGAACCACTTTCTGAAAATTGTGGGTATAGCTAGAATTATCCTGCAGGATATGAATATTCAAGTCCCACCCAATCTAAATCCGGACATCTTTGGAAGGTTCCTAGACGCAGGAATTAACGACTGGGGTGGTATTTCCCCAGTAACTATTGATTATGTTAACCCTGAATTCCCGTGGCCATCAATAAAATCCGTGCGGTCTGTTACGCTGGGGAAAGGATTTTGCCTGCGGGCTAGGCTCCCTGTCTATCCCGAATTTATACTTCATACTGAATATATTTCTGAGAAGCTAAGAGATTATATAAAACCATTTAGCGACTCTTCGGGTCTTGTTAGAGAGGATTTAGTAAATTGACTTTTGATTCTCTTTTAAAAAATGCGGATCCGATAGTGTCCTCCGCATTAGACGATGTTCTAGATGAAAAGGATCTTTCAGAAGATGCAGCGGCAGAATTATTTGATTGCAAGGGGATGGAAATGGGTATGGTGCTAATGGTCGCAGATGAGCTCAGGAGGAGGGCAGTTGGGAATCATGTGACGTACGTGGTTAATAGAAATGTTAATTTTACTAATGTATGCATCAAACGATGCGGGTTTTGCGCTTTCAGCCGGGATTTCCGGGAGGAAGAAGGATATATTCTTCCAATTGAGGAGATTGTAAATAGAGCGAAACAGGCTTGGAAATTAGGAGCAACTGAAGTCTGTATCCAGGCAGGGCTTCCTCCTAAGATGGATGGTCGTCTTTATATCGATATTTGTGAGGCCATAAAGAAGGAGCTTCCTGAAATACACATACATGCTTTTTCTCCGGAAGAGATTCTGTATGGCTCCAAAAGGTCGGATATTCCAGTTCGGGAATACATGAAGATGCTAAAAGACGCAGGCGTAGGTAGTCATCCAGGGACGGCGGCTGAGATCCTAGATCAAAATATAAGAAATGTCATATCTCCTGGACGAATTACTGTAAAGGATTGGATTACTATAATTAAATACGCCCACTCAATCGGAGTTCCCACAACTAGCACAATTATGTACGGACATGTAGAATCATCAAGAGACAAGGCGAAACACTTGGCACTGCTACGATCAATTCAGAAGGAAACAGGGGGCTTTACAGAATTTGTTCCTCTGAGCTTCGTTCATACGGAAGCGCCCATGTATAATCGTAATACGGTCGCCCATGTACATCCTGGGGCCGACGGAAGCGAAGTACTCAAGATGCATGCAGTAGCCCGAATCATTTTAAATGGATACATTAGCAACATCCAAGTCTCCTGGGTCAAGGAAGGACTGAGGATGTCTCATATACTACTAGGAGCGGGAGTAAATGACTTCGGTGGAACCCTTATTAACGAAAGCATCTCGACCGCAGCAGGCGCTTCGTATGGACAGATACTGAAACCGAAAGAGATTAGGGCAACAATAAGATCAGCAGGAAGGGTACCAGCACAGCGATCCACGACTTATGGACTATTGAAAGTTTATGACAGCGAGGAGGACACAGAATCTGAGTCCCTGCTCGATAAGACAGATCCTAATCAATTTGGCTCTTATCACGAACTAATCAAGCTCGACGAGTTCAAGTATAAAAAAACATAGCCCGCCTTAAGGCAATGACAAGCTACAATCTGAATCCTAATCTTCCATTATTAGCATTGTAAGAGTTGATTTGACCCCTCTCATTCTTCGTATTTTTGTGCTTATAAATTCCTTAAGTTTGTCCATGGTTTGGGCTTCCACTTTGAGCAGTAGGTCGTAAACACCATATATCGTGTAGGCTTCATTTACACCCGAAATGCCTTTCATTTCATCAGCCAATGTTGTTTCATATCCTAGCTCAGCATTCACAAGCACAAACGCTCTTGGCATATCACATATATTCAAATCGCACATTTATAACATTTGTAGTATGCATATCGAGGAATTAATGAGTCGATTTCGACTTACATTAAGGTGAACTGACTGAATTTTATGGAAGCACAGATTTAAACAATTATATCTGCTCCAAAATACGAAAATGTAGACGCATATATCCGTGAGAGGATAACGATGATATAATATTCTTATAGTGTTTTTTTCTAGCCATATTCAGCATGTGAAAATATTAGTCGGTGAGGATCATTGCAATACTTCAATAGTGTACAATATGACATCGGAAGATAGAGGTCATGAACTAAGACTTGAAAATAACGGGGAGGATTCTCTTAAGAATTATCAAGAAGAGTTACAACAAGTTACTCTTAATTCAGATCCAGTGGAACACCTTCAGCCATATAGTGCAGTAATTCTTGACTGCAAGATGCCCAAGATTAATGGAATAGAAGTTGGAAAGAAATTCTTTCTGTCAACCCACGTCAGAGAATAATCTTTGCTTCAGCATTTCTTCTGCCCCTTGCCACTTTGATCGGACCTATGCAGTGAATAAGACAGGACGTAGAAATAATACGCAAACCATTTGTTCAACAAACGCTTGTAGATAAAATAGAGGATAGAGAAATTTATACTGAATTAGAAAAATTTAACGTAGACATAGACTGTATTAAAGCCGCAGACATTAGACATGAACAGTTAAGAGATATGCTTCAAATTTTGAAAAAAAGGTCATAAGAATCAAACGAAAAAAGTAATGAAACCTGGGTCTCGTGAAATGGAATATTATTCATCCAACTAACAAGGTGTTATCATTCAAATATCTCATTCATATCGTATGCGTTGCGGGAGCATCAGATCCTACTTCTGTTATTATCCGCAGTAACGACTATTCACACCATTTTATTGGGCTTATGAAATCACATTTCCGACCATAATGAAACCGCGAGCCAGTCATTTTAGTGCCACGTATGTTCTTCATTTTACCCTTATCATGCTACGACGGTTTGGTCCA
This sequence comes from uncultured Nitrososphaerales archaeon, assembly GCA_963737815.1. Taxonomy (GTDB): domain Archaea; phylum Thermoproteota; class Nitrososphaeria; order Nitrososphaerales; family Nitrososphaeraceae; genus TH5893. The sequence goes on from CAVTUB010000005.1 coordinate 65,332, forward strand.
ATCCAATATCCTATCCTAAACCTCATCAAGTAATAAGTCCAATAGCAGAATTCTCGTGTAACTTCCATACCTCAATAATTATTCCTCACAATGAAGTCAGACTGTGCATTGAGAACCAACATTTATTATCCTCAAATAGGCTTAAGGGGAAGGGGCAAGTACGTTCCTGAGAGGTATATTTATGACCAAGTTGATTAGAAAAGAATGAAATTTCAAAAACCTCCTAAAATCTATATTTCAAAGTCTGAAAACGGAATTGGCAAGTATATCAAAGGTGAGTCCAATCTATTTAATGCCGACCATTTGAGGAATTTTATCATCGACATAATCATCATGGAAAACTTATTAATTCGAAAAGGTAGATATCTTCTAATGTGGTTCTCCCTATGAAATAGTCAGGATTCATGTAAAGTTGCTTTTAATGGTTTTCTCGGGTAAAGTTTAAGAATAGAGCTGCTCGTGTTTTCCTTGTACAAAGTGGATGAAGTCTACAACTGAGGTCATTCGCCGTAAATGGTCTACACTTGAGCATAGAGGGGTAGCCTTTCCACCAGAATATCAGCCGCGCGGGATAACAATATTGATCGCGGGTGAGAAATTGTCTCTAAACCAACAACAGGAAGAGTTGGTTTATTCCTGGGCCAAGAAAAAAGATACGCATTATGTCAGAGATCCCATTTTCCAATCAAACTTTCTAGGTGATTTCAAAAAGGTACTTCCTGAGAAGTTCGCAAATGTCTCGAGTATAACTGATATTGATTTCTCCGAAGCTCTTGTTCTTGTGGAACAAGAAAGAAGGATTAAAGAATTAGAGATGGATAGAATCAGAAATTTGCCCAAAGACGAAAAAAAGAAAATCAGGCTAGCAAGAAAGACGGAACTCGACAGGCTGAAGACTTTTTATGGAAAAGGTTTGGTTGATGGTATAGAGGTAGACGTTGCAAATTGGTTGGTTGAACCTCCTGGTCTCTTTATGGGCCGAGGTCAACATCCTCTTAGGGGTAAATGGAAACCTCGAATTACTCCTAATGACGTTATTCTTAACCTAGGGGAAGATGCCTCGGTTCCAGAGGGAAACTGGAAAAGCATCGTGCACGATCATTCTTCAACTTGGCTAGCGACTTGGATGGAAAGATTAACAGGAAAGAGGAAATATGTCTGGTTACACGATTCTTCAATTCTGAGGCAGAATAGTGATAAAGAAAAATACGATAAAGCCACCAAACTAGAGAAACATATCAGCAGGGTCCAGAAGGAAATTATTAGTAGAATGCTTAAGTCAAAGGATCTTAAACAGAGAAAAATTTCTACTGTATGTTACCTGATATTCAAACTTGCGATGAGAGTCGGAGATGAAAAGGATCCTGAAGAAGCCGACACCGTCGGTGCTTCTACTTTAAGAGCAGAGCATATCACATTCAAAGAAGAGGACAGCACTCATAAATATATAGAGTTCAATTTCCTAGGAAAGGATAGCGTCCCTTGGCAAAAAACGATAGAGGTTGAAAGTAAGGATACCATAGGCTTGTACAATAACCTAAAGATGCTCGTCAACGGAAAAGAAAATAACTCCCAGATATTCGACGGCATTACATCAAGCAAAGTAAATGCATTTTTACGAAGCATAGATAACAAGAATTTACCTGGATTGACAGCAAAAGTATTCAGAACCTATATCACAACTAATGTAGTCAGGGAAACGCTCTCCAATCCTCCTTTCAATGGAATCAATAAAAATTCGTCAGAGGCGGAGAAGGTATATGCCGTGAAAATTGCAAATTTGAAGGCTGCAATCACTTGTAACCATAAAAAAGGCATCGATAAGAATAATCCTGCAAGTGTAAAGGCACTGGAGAAGTTTAGTGAGTCTGTCAGAAAGAAACAAGACACTATAAAGAATTTGAGAAATGAACTAGGTGAAGGTCGATGGAAGACAGCTATTCAGAAAAAAAGAATTGAAGATAGGTTAGAGAGAATTGAGATGCAGCTCAAACTACAGAAGGAAACCCGGGATTATAACCTAGGAACATCACTGAGAAATTATATAGATCCTAGAGTAATAGCGGCTTGGCTCATGTACGTGGACCTTGATTGGAAGAAGATATACACGACTACTCTACAGAGGAAATTCAGATGGGTCGAAGACTATAGTAAGGATGATCTTAGATTGTATTATCCTGTCCCAAAACAAACTAGAAAAGAAGAAATGAAAGTCGTAGTCACAGAAGAAACCAACCTAGCACACTAGATCATCCTTTTATAAACAATATACTCAGAATATTTCCGAGCTGCTAGTCACCGTTAGACTAGTATGTCCTCAAAAAAACAAGATAACCTCATTAGTGGGAGACTCTAGATAGCAAATCTGCGAATATTCTTGGTTGATTGTTGGTATAAAGAGCAAACTCTTAGTTCTCGCTTTCCAGTACCGCAAAGTTGATTTAAAAGAATGGATTTCTACTTAACGAAAAAGATCCATTGATATGGTTCTCACATTTATGAAGCCAGGTGTTCTAGCTTCCTATAACACCTATGTAACTGAGATGCGGACAAAAATTGATATCCCAATCAAAGTAATAGCTAGGCACAGACCATCTGCTAGAAATCGGGTTGGTGAAATCATGACTACTTCGGCTCTTACCCAATGATCGAGAATCAGTTCATGAAGAAAAGCTTATAGTTACTACAATTAATAAAATTTCAAGAAGCAAGAGCGCAGGCATCGTCTCGTAAGAAATCTTAATATTTCAAGCTGGTATTTCAATGCACGACACGGCCATTGGGGGAAAGCAGGTTTTTGCGTCATTAATCCAGAGCCCATGGTAGATAAGAAAGACGCTAGTAAAGACATGTTGCTCTATTCAGAATTCGAGTCCCTGTTCGATACACAACCTCCACTTTTCGAAATATGTCAAGTGAATATAGGCAACGTTATTGCAATACTTCTATCATGTTAAGAAATTGTTTGAATAGATTATATTATGTTCTAAAAAAGCTTCTTTTGGCTGAACGCTGCCAGAGCTTTAGGTGCCGGAGTAGCTCAGCCTGGCTGGAGCGTTCGACTCATAATCGAAAGGTCGCGGGCTCGAATCCCGCCTCCGGCACCATTTACATCTATTATATCGTACGCTGGTATGTCACGCGGAGTCAGATTTGGTCTTTATGAAGTTAATCTTTGGGTAGTAGTATTGCTCGATGTGGGATTCAGATTTTAGTTCAAATACGAGAAAGTGCAAACTAGAGAATACAACAGAGAATTGCGACATTCGCACTTCTCAATCAATCATGAATCAAGAAATGATGACTGAATATCTATTTAGAGAAGTTGATAGAAAGTCTTCAATAGATTATCAGATGGAGTCCGTAATGTCTCGGCACCATAATCCTATTCCTAAAGTGGATTTCCTTTTATATAGAGAGGATGTTTTATTGGTAATATGAAGGAATAACCCGTTCAAAGGTTATCTTTCTCTACCATGTGGTTTTAAATATGAGAAACAAAAAGTGGAAAAAGCGATAAAAAGAGAGGCTAAGGAGGAACTAACTTTGGAGGTAAAGCCAATCAAGATCTTAGACGTGTTCTCAGAACCGCTAAGATCCAATGGGGATATCTTAACCATAGTGTTTAAAGTATTGTATTAAGGGCGGAAGCAAGAGGAGGGGATGATTCAGAGCAAGTTCAATGGGTCCCCTGATAAAAGTAGAACAGAATCGCGTAGGCTTTAATCATTTCACTATACTTTGTGACTGTGGAAGATGGAAAAATTCTCGTGCGACTTTCTGGTCTTCAAAATGGAGAATCACCGAATTATCTTGCTGTACTTATTCAAAATGAGCCAAGACAAAAGAAGATGTTAGCCATGGATCAAAAGTGATGTTAGTGATATTAGGAACGATTTCTAAGTTTTCTAATAGTTCTTTTTAGAGGTGCAGGGTCTGTTAAATTCAAAAACAGTGAACATTGTAGTTATTACGAGGAAGGAATTTATCCTAGATGTTTGCAATATACCGAGATTGGATGACATACTCGGATGTGTCACGGTATTCTAATTTTCCGGTATTAGAAACCTTTGAAGTCCGAGAGATTGGTAATATTCGCAAAATGGTAGAGGATATTATTTCCATTTATCAGAAAACGCATATCCGTGGAGAATTTTGTGTTCGTATTTTGCTACCAAGGGGGAAACCATCAGACCTGTCGTCTAGGAAGTTGGGATTGATTATCCAGGGAGAACTCTTGCTGTCTTTGAGAAGGAAAAACCTACGACCTGATATTAGAGAGGTAAGGTACGTTCATGGTCAGAACCACTATGGATGGCTTCTCTTAAATCCCAAAGTTTACGATGACCAACTTCTGGACACGAAGGAGCAAAAAGAAAAAAGGTAAAGTCATGAGTGTTAAATTTCTGAAAAATGTGTTGAAGAAACATCATCCTCCGTAGAAATCAGTTCGCGATTTAATGGCAAAAGGGAGGGGCCTTCGGAGGGATTTGAACCCTCCTCAAGCGGTCTCTGCAGGCAAGTTAGTATACAGACATTAGTCTTACCGTACTCACCTCCACAGCCGCCTATACTGACCAGGCTATACTACGAAGGCCGCAAATTTATGATGGACAGCAACTCTATTTATACAGTTCTCAATCACATCTGGTGATGAATTTGGATTAAGATCATTGAAGGCTGTCTCAAGTTTTTATCATCGTTTTCTTTTGGATGCAGATACAATGCCAATTTTAACCGTCTCCACCCCCTTCTCCTCGAGTCCTGCGGCTAAAGCATTTAAGCCGATTGAGTCACCAGCCACGTGTCCCAATATCACGAGATTTCCTTCTATTTTTTCTGCATTCAGCTTGACGGCATCTGAGGGATCAATATGTAAATAGATAACGGTTGATATATTGTTTTGGTAATATAGCTTCGCAACGGGAAAACCTCCATTTGTTCCCGCCGCAACAACTAATGCCACTCGCCCCACGTTATTGTTTGCGCTCCCTAACACCACCAAAGGTGGATTCAAGGCATTTTTAAACTCTGGAATCTCTTTAATTAAATTTAAAAGATGCGAAACCTTATGTTTAGATTTACAATTCCTAACTTTTTCTTGAATAACTCTACGCATGTATTCATCGCAAGGTTGGTGGATATTCACCAGGGGCATTTCCAAAATTTTAGCAGCATCTACGATTTGCTTATAGATACTCGCGTGAGATCTAATTTCAACTCTACGTTTTAGTTCTTTCACTACACGCTTAGCCACGTATTTTGCGACTCCGTTTTGTATCATATAATCTACGTGCCTATTGAACACCTGGTGGAATTTGATATAAGAAACTCCAATCGGATGATGCGCAACGACTGCATCGCAATTAATTTTATTCGCAAAAATCAGTTCTGCAATGGAAACATCTACTGTAATCAATACCTTACGTATATTATTGCCTTTAAGGTGAATCGCACTATCAGAGGGAATTTTATTCCAATTTACGAGATCCAGTCCTGTCTTAATGATTTCTGCAGTATCTACGCTCATTGTCTAACATCTTAAGAAAACAGCTACAAAAATTTATATTTCAACCAGTGCTAGATTTCGGAAATTTACTTCTTATGAAAAAGAGAAATAAAGGATATTCATTGCCGTAGACGAATTTGAATATCTCATGATTGACCGAGATCTAATCCAGAGAAAGTAAGTCAGTTGTCAATCGAAATTTTGAATGCAAACTTTAAATCCCTTCCCTTCAATGACTGTTTAGATGAGTTGTTCCGATGAATATATTTCCCAAAGCGAACAAGATAATTTGATACGAATATCTCCTCTGATCAAATCGAAATTACAAAAGGCAAAATATGGAGTATACAATCACTCAGCTGTCGAATTATGTCATTGGACAAAAAAATCTTTCGCAGATGAAGGAAACTGTTACAAACACAAGTTTTACGGTATTTCAACTCACAGATGCATGGAGATGACGCCAGCAGCAATGAATTGTGAAAACAGATGTATTTATTGTTGGCGACCCACAGAGTTTTATGATACGCTACAGATGCCTCCGCATCTCGTTGACGAACCTGATGTAATAGTTCACCACTTGCTAAAAGAAAGAGAGCGACTCGTTTCTGGTTTCTATGGCAACAACAAAAATGACAAGAAAAAGTTAGATGAATCATTGTTGCCTGCCCATTATGCTATATCTTTGTCGGGCGAACCGACCATGTATCCGAAGCTGCCACAACTGATTAGGTATCTGAAGAACCTCAAGGCTACCAAATCTATTTTCTTAGTAACAAACGGTCAAGAGCCAGCTATGCTTAGAAGACTTGCCAATGAAAATGCGTTACCAACTCAGCTTTACCTCTCAATGAATGCAACCAATAGGAAGATGTTTCATTTAGTTAATAGACCACGTCACAGAGACGCTTGGGAAAGGTGGTGTGAAAGCCTAGAATTTCTTGCGAGTGCATGTACCAGAACAGTCCTTAGAATGACTATGATCAAAGGCTACAATGCTGAAGGAGACTTTGTTAAAGATTTTGCCCAACTTGTTTCTCAAGCAAATCCCCACTTTGTAGAGGTGAAATCTTACATGCACATTGGTAAGTCAATAGAGCGTTTGGAAGAGAGCAATATGTTGGAGATGAGTGAGGTAAGAATGTTTTCAGAATTCCTAGCGAATATGCTCCCCAGATTTTCTAGGATGGATGAGAGCGAGATATCAAGAATAGTGGTCCTGCAAAATCATAGCCGCTACGTCAATCGGTATATTCAAGAGTATCTTTTTTGATTGAATGTGTAGCAAGTAGCGATGGACCATTTGAACAGCGATTGATCATCATATATTGGTAAAAATCAAATTCAAATACCTCATTTGAATCCGGGTTTTTTGTGCTTTTCTTTAACACTAGGACCTTTCAGAGGGTTAGGTTGAGTATTACTCTTAATATTCAGTCCTCCCTTGCTACTAAGTGTTCCAGCTTTTATAGGTAGGAAGAATAAATATGAACTAGAAGAATGCGTGAGCCTGATATTAACTCAGTCATGGTGGATAGCCGTGAAGACAACTTCGAGGTATCAGGAGAACTACAAGAGAAGATACTGAGGGAGATAGAAAGTAAAGTATAAAATGGTCACAAATTCTATAAAGAATTAGATATCATTACTCTCCTATCGTCACTAGTCGCTAGCAAATTATTTAGTTTTCTTGATTATGAAGTGCAATAAATTTCCTTCTGGCCTTGTTTCTAAAATAGATTGACCCCTTTCCTCGGACCATCTTGTCATTTCAAGATCAGCGGTGTTGTCATCCGATACCAAATGGACAATTCCCCCAATTTCTATACTCGAAACCAGCTCGTCTAGCTTTGTGAGAGTTGCAGCGCATTCCACCCCGATTTCATACATTTCATAGTCAGGATACGCTACAAAGCATCGAGTATGCAAGTTCTGTATTACAGTTTTCATCTTATCACGACAGTCTTGGATTGGCTGTAGGTTGACCAAATACCTATCAGGATACAACGGTTCCATTTTAGCAAACCATCCTTCGGAATAAGGAAAGTCATTTACTATTTTTGGTTTGAGACTGATATGGTTATTTAGTTCGATAATTCTCCCTGTAAATGGAGCCCGGACTACTCCGAAATACCTACTGCTTTCGATGGTAGCGAGGCTTTTTCCTGCTTCCACCTGTGTCCCTACATCTTTAATCTTAATGGCAGAAAGCTTACCTGAAATGGATGACAGTACGGAAGTAATACCGATCGTGACAGCTTTAGTTGGCTTCACATCTGCCCAAACAAAATTTTCGATATCATAAAAAAGACCTTCCGGAAATACACAACTTTCTATTTTCATTCAATTCCTTCATCTTGACACTTTTCTATTCCTTTATATACATTATGAGCCAGGGAGTCTCTTTTCCTAATGTTCTAATTGTTGCCTGGCTGAAATATTACTCCAGACTAACCAATGGACAATATATATCAAACATTTCTCCGGACAGGAAGTTGGTTTACTTAGAATAGGGAATCTGTAAGGAATGTAATTCACCGAACCCGACAAGCGGGCAAGCCACGATTGAAAACAAAAAATTTGTAGTAATTGGGGCATTTGGCCCTGAAAATATGTCTATCATATTCGGTCAATCATGGGCAAGATAAGAGTCATTCTTTGCTATGATGTATGGCGAGAAAACCAGTCACCAAATTTTTTCAAGGCCTTTGCCCGATGAGAGAAGAGGTCCTTTTCACCCCGAGTCTCTAGAATACCGAATGTGAGATCTGAATTATGGGGTATGAAAATCGGATCATACCCCCAGCCTCCCTTTGTCAGTTTTCTCGCTATAGTGCCTCTTGTTTCCCCACCAAACGTGAGCGAATTTCGGCCATTATTGAAGGCAAAAACCGACTTGAAAAACGCGTGTCTAGAATTTGACTTTTGCAACAGCTTTATTATTCCGCCATTACCAATGGTTTCGAATATAAAGGAAGAGTATTGTCCAGGGAAGCCATTTAGCACTTCAATGAACAAGCCGTCGTCTTCAACAATAACGGGCGTAGATATCTCTAGGAACGCATAATTGGATTTGGTCAATGCTATAATTTCCAGTGAATCTGCCTGGATTTCAATCAATGATTTTTTGACAAATTGCACATCAATGTCAAAGTGAGAAAGAAGTGATTTAACCTCACGATATTTTTTATCATTCGAGCTTGCAAATAATATAGATTTCATGATCAACAGAGATTAAATCTCTCTAAAATATATGATCGGTCATGATATAATACGTGGGCTTGGGAAGCCTTGACGGTGAGCTTCTGTGTTATATAGCAACAAACGATCTACGTTTGTCCCCACGTTTTTTGACTAAGGTGAGTTGTTGTCTTTGTGACATCATGATAAACCCATTGCCTAAAAGATTACTGCCGGACTTTTTATCCTTCTGGTATGCAAGATACAATTTTTCTCATATTACGTGAACCGAGAATACCTGCCCCTCTGTTCGATTTCAACGACTTTTCGTAGTGTGGACTGCATTTTTTTTTGACCTACTACTGATGAGTAGCCTATGAGAAAATTTGAAAATGAAGCATGACAAATAGATACATACGCGCTATAAAGGACTTCTTTAACCAATCGCAGGTCGACAGCCTTGTCCTCCAGCCTCTCAGAAAAGAAGGATAATCCGAAATCAAGCAATACGAGTTGATTCTCTCCAACCTTAAGAAAATTAGAGGTAGTTAGATCGTTATGGATAATATTATTAACATGAAGCAAACCAGCAATTTTGCCCATTTGTAGGGCGACGTCTTGATTCATTGTTTCCTTTACGCTTTCGCCTTCTATGAATTCCATTATTATCTCAGCCGAGACGATATCTACGAAATAAACAAATGGGGTCTTGATTCCGATCGACTTTGTAACAGATAGCATAGTGGCTTCGCGAATAGTACGTGTCCTTCGGATTTCATAGTCGAGTGAATTTTGACGATATGGCTTTACCTTCCGGATTTTAGAAATGGCTCTATTTCCATACCAACTGGTAAGATAGATATCAGCTTCTGCACCTTTCCTTAGTACAATATCTGAGGGAATCTGCAATAGTGTTATATTCGTGAATCTGAGAGAATAAAAATGTGTGCGTCGAGGTTCTCAGAGAAGGAGAAAAAGTAATTCTTCAGGAAGATTGCGCAGAAGATCATCTAAAAAATGGAATACTGACATTGACAACCCACAGAATCCTCTTTGAAGAGACGGAAGGTAAGATGACAACATTTTGGAAGGAACCAGGGGAGTTACTGTTGAATATAGATTTGAGCAAGGTCTCTCTTGTTGAATCTCGTGGTTTTATAATAGCAAAGGTAACGATTAGTGTTGGAGATCAGGTTTACAGGTTCGGAGTATTTAATCCGGGCAGGTGGGCGAAGATTATAACTAGACAAATTGGCAGTATGAACCTTTCAAAGTCCTAGGTTGTGCGCCAATTAACTTCGACACTGTCAATCCTCCATGACTGATTTACAAAAGATTTCTCTATCTCGACTCCGTTCCCATTTGATACAAACTCTAGGATTCCTGTCCACGCAATTTGTGATCCGTTATCTCCTGCAAATTTGGTTGGAGTTAAGAGAAGTTTGGAACCCTGTCTTGCACAGGCATTCCCGAGCATCTGACTTAACCTCTTGTTAGACGCTACCCCTCCCACTACCATTACTTCCTTCATTCCGGAAAAAGAGATCGCACGCTCTATTGTTTCAGTAATCATTGCAAAAGATGTCTCTTGCAAGGAGTAACACAGATCGGCAAACATCCCTTTGTTCTCGGGATTCTTCTCGCAGAGCCTCTTTGCTGAGCTAAGGATCCCTGAAAAAGAAACATCATTTCCCTTTACCACATAGGGAAGATGAATATACCTTCCTGATGACTTGCGGGCATATTCTTCTATTCTGTCACCACAAGGGGATGCAAAGCCACTCGCTCTTCCAAACTGATCCAGCAACTGTCCTATGGTAATGTCAAGCGTCTCACCGAATATACGCCATCTTTTCTGTGAAAAAGCTAGAATCATCGTATGGCCTCCAGAGATAAGCAAGACCAGGGGATCGTGGGCACCTGTAAGCAAAATGCCAAGCTCAATATGCCCTAAAGCATGATTTACAGGTATTAGCGGCTTCTTGTTGTAGGCTGCTAGAGTTCTCGAAATAACTGCTCCCACTCTCAAGCAGGGGCCCAATCCTGGGCCGGCAGAATAAGCAATAATATCTATGTCTCTGATATGCAGCCCTGACTCCTTGATACAATCTTTCAAAACTTTAGCGGAAACTTCTGCATGGTGCCTTGAAGCCACCCTGGGATGGATTCCCGAGCCTTCTGGGGGCCTATATATGTCACGACTATCAGAGAGTATCTGCGCATGGAAATTCCCTAATTTTTTTAACCTATCCATATTGCTGGAACCATTGATATCTGCATATTCTATAACAGATGCGGCAAAAGTATGAGCAGTACTCTCTATGCCAAGACATAGCATGTCTTGAAACTATTACCTCCCGCTTTTTGTTGCAGAAATAATTTTTACCACGTCATTGTTTTTAAGTTTGTAATCAGCTCCTAGCCTCATTTTGCTGCGAGCATCAATGGCATACAAGAATCCCTTGCCTAGTTCTGCATGAATCTTGTTTGCAAGGTCCCTTGGATTTGAGTTAAAAGGTAGCAAATGGGCATCAGGAAGCACATTTCCTTTCTTGTCAATCAGCTTCAGCTCATCTTCAACAGGATATACAACGATGAGCCTTAATAAATTAAATAACGTTAAGTTGATAATTTCTTGTACGCCTGTTGAACCATATTTATAGAGAAAAGCACCAGCTTTTTCAAGAGCCTGCCTTTGCCGTTCATTTATTGAGGCGCCTTGATTGATTTTGAAACGGCTGTCACCTGGCAAGTATTGAATCATTTTCTTTTTAGTCGCGCGTCTGAGTAACAACTCGATTTCTGAGGAGCACGGAACAACATTATCCCTTAGATTCTTAATTTTCAATAAGTTATCCCCTGCAGACTCTAAGTCGGCTTTGTTCGCAGCGACGACAACCGGTTTTGACCTACTTCTGACTTTTCTACAAAATTTAAGGATATCATTCTCAGACCATTCTATTGATTTCTTACGAGAAAGTCCTAACTCACCAGTAGTTTGAAAAACTTCTGCTTCTTTGATAGAGAGTCCTGACAGCCGGGTGGCGATTACTTGCTCTATTTTTAAGCTTTGGTTTTCCGCCTCTCGTGCTATCTTACTCCAGTCCCTGACTAGAATGGATGCAAGCCATTGGTCTAGTTCCTCTTCTACAAACTGGATATCAAATAGAGGATCACCTGTTCCAGGTGTAATAGGTCTTCCCTCGCTGTCGGTAGAACCAGCCGCGTCCACCACATGAACCAAGGCATCAGCTTGCCTCGCTTCATCCAAGAACTTGTTGCCTAAGCCCTTTCCTTGTGAGGCCCCTGGGATGAGACCAGCAATATCCATAATCTTGACGGGAATAAATCGTATTCCATCTGTACAAATAGAATGAACAGGATTGTCCTGAACTCCAAATTCTCTGCATACACATTCAACCCTAGCGTAGGTGATACCCATATTCGGAGCAATAGTCGTGAAAGGGTAGTTACCACACTGGATGTCAAGGTCTGTAGCTGCATTGAAGAATGTCGATTTACCGACATTCGCTTTTCCGATTAAGCCTAGAAGCATCGTTATATTTTAGTGGTGACCTAGTTAAAATGTTGAGGCATAATTTACCTTCGGGAGTCTCCGTAACAGCTGTATTCCTGCGCTCTTGTTGAATGGTCGAAGAACCCATTTGAATGAATGCTTGTTGCGTATGAAAACATTGTCTGGTCTGGTCTGGTCTGACTTCAAGATTTTTATTCGATAGAATCACACAAGGTCCAGAGTCATCGCGCTTGGCCGGAATCATTGCCCTTAATATCCTGGACTCTAGAGGAGATAACAGCTCTATAGTTGGAGTCCTTGCACATTCAATGCGGCTGCTTCAACATAGGGGAAAAGCATATTGGAAAATGGTAGTAGGGAAGAATACCTCTTCAAGCGAAGGATCCTTGCCGTACGACGATACTATAATGAAGATTGCCCTTAAAGAGAAGTTGTGCGGTAACAGTGCAATCGGTTATTTGTCGAAGCGATCCCCTCAATTCCATAGTTTCAATATTATTCACGTTGCCTTGGACGGTTTTTTCGTAGACACTGAGAAATTATATCTCCATCCAGAGATCGGTCAAGCTAGAGATTCTGATTCGCTTTTTAAAGTATGCCATATTTTTACAAAGCTCCTGATAAACAAAAGGTATCCTGAGCGTGCTGTTCAATTCCTTGACCGACATTTACGGGGAAACCTCATAGTAAAGGTAGAAAATGACATTTATGCCTACAGGAATAGTACAGGCTTCAAACCGCTGGTCTCTGCAATGTGCAAGGAAAGAACATTAAACATGATTGCATCCGAGAATTCATTACGAACATCATTCGTAGAAATGGATTTTCGGGATGTGAAGCCTGGTCAGTTAGTAAGGTTAAATGACGACACCGGATTAGATGTTGTTACGCAATTGCCAAATGCCACTACTATGATAGATCCATTTGAATTCATAAGAGAAAGCCATGTCGCGTCCACACTAAACGGTAGAAGTCTCTACTCAATTAGAAAAGATATAGGTAAGGAACAAGCAAATTTTCTATCAAAGGATTTAGATATAGAATCAGCATTTGCCGAACCAGATTATGCTCGTCCGATGGGCTTAGGTTTCAATATAGAATTCCAGAAACAATACAGGAATTTTGAGCTCTCTGAGGGCATAATCAAAGATAGGTATGACGATTCCGATCACATGATCGATTTCTCGGAGCAGGTCAGCAAGAATAAGTTACTTTCAACGGGCAAATCCCTGAAATTTGTGATAGGTGACCTAGTCAAGGAAAAGAAGGTAGCTACTATTCAGGGTACAATTCAGACCGGGGGGACCGCTAAAGAAACAATCCATTACTTACGGCGCGCAGGAGCAAAACATATCGATGTAATTGTAAGCTACGTTGTTACTATTGATGGAAGACAAGTAGGACTCTATACTCATAATAGAGATTTTACAGCTAACAAATTTGTAGGGAAGGTCACAAACATAAATAATCTCAATAAAAAAATTGCGAAGGAAATTGGTGCAGACGCTGTTTATTACAATTCGCCAGAAATTCTGGCTCGAGGCATAGGAATTCCTGAGCACGAGCTGTGGTTCCCCGAATGGGTAAGATTTTTAGATTATCAAGGTACATAGCAAAGGCAACATAGGGCCGACCAGCTTCAAAATGTTTCGCAAATTCTTTCCGGCCTAATGCTTGGTGTTACAATTCAATGGTCGAATGTAGCTTGAAAAGAATCTTTTCTGGAAAGAAAAGGAATCGGAGTATTTTGATCAATTTTACAGTTCTCAGAATTTTCTAGGGCGAACATGAACTAGTTGTCGGTAATTAAGGTTTTATTAGTGTCAATAACTAATATCTCTTACATTCAATTTTCCATGATATACAAATATAATATTGTGCCCAGCAATTTCATGTCCATATTGTACTTATTTCTTGTTAATAATAATTTTAAAGGATTTCAAATAAACTATGCATTTTTTATGTAAGTATGAAGGTGGTTACGTCTCACACGGGGGCAACCCTTCTGCTGCTGTTCATTGCGGCCACCTTCTTATTGCACACCCGACTTGCGTCTGGGGAAAATGATGATGAAGATACCGATCAATTGGTAGCGAAAATTAAACAAAATATCGAACAAGCAGAGGAGTGTAAGGATAGTTCGGTTTGCAAGCAATCTGCTGAAAATAATTTGATACTATGTCCTATAGGTTCAACTTGTGTTTTCCTGACCAATGACTTCGTCCCATATAATCTCGCTACCCCTAAGTAAAAACCACGTTCCCTAAATACGGTCATATTCACTGTTTCAAGCCTAGCAATCAGCATAGTGCTAATACCGGAGAAAAAGCGGCGCCTGAAGGTGTTGAGATTCATGATATTGGCAAGTGTAAGAATTAACACAGCTAAGGAACATTATCCAATTTCACTAAAAAACTTCTTTACTACTTCTTGCTGACCGTTTTCCATTTTAATATAGGCCTCGATAAGTTCTTTTTCGATTCCGACCTGCTTTGAAATTACTCCCCTTAATTTCTCTATATCGAGAGGTGTTATTTTGTCAATGAGTCCGCTACTATAAGCATAGATATATTCATTGACTATTTTAAAGGCAAAGGCCGGTGCTGTCCTTATCAATAGCAACAGTCCAGTTATTATCGAACTCTCAATAATATCTTTGACTGGTAACGATCCCAAATATTTTTCCAGTATCTTTGCCCTATCGTCACCGATTTCTTCTATTGAGGAAGCAACGAGCAGACCTGTCTCTGTGAGCTCATAAAAGGGCACTCCCTCAAGTTGAAGTGCTCTAGGGCCCCTCCGTAAGGGAAGGCGTCCACCTTCTTTAATCACACCCGAAGGAATCAAGGCTTCGTCGAGATCTCTGAAAATGCCGGAGTATATATTCTGCCATAAGATGCCATTCTTCTTAGCTATAACGTGTGCAATAGACGTCCTGGTTCTAAATTCAGGACTTTGTTCTAGAGCCAGATGGGCGATTATACCACGTTGTCTTTTCGCCTCTCCAGTAAACTTATCTTTCCTTGTCTTAAAAGTGTCAAAAATTGCAATGTTATGTTTATCCTCTTTCAAGCGTTATCACGTGTATAGTAATTGGTACCACAGATTATATTCAATAATATTTTAATTTGTTGGTTGAAAGCTTAATTATTGACGAGAAGCCAGGCTAAAGAGAAAAGGACCATTTAACCCACCTGCCACTCTGTCCTACAGCGTTTCCTTATAGCGCAGCTAGAAAAACAAGCCGAAACCCAAATTAGCGAGATGGAAGAGGGCTACTTGTTACCGTAATTACGATCATATTCCCTGGTTTGGAAATTTAATGTTGGCATTTTAGTTGCGAATGTAGCATAGTTACTGGAAGGGACCGACGTCATCTCATAATATTAGGAATATTATTAAATTTTGAATATCCATTGTTTACCAGCATCCGGTAACATCTTGTATTTAGATTTGGGAATATGATAGTTAAAAGATGTCCTATAAAAACTATTTGTATTGAAGAATTGATCAAACAATCATTATCTATTACCATAATAGTTATTGACGATTCTTTTATTCCTGGTCGGTATATTGCATATCATAGATATGAAGCATAGAAGCAGACTTGAAATAATATCTCTTATTCTGGATATTGCCACACGCAAGGACGGAGTAACACAGAAAAAAATCCTTTATAGAGCATACCTATCGTATCAACATCTTAAAGAATATCTATCTTTATTACAGGAAAATGGACTGATTATTTATCAAGAAGAAGGGAGAATATATAGAACTACAGAAAAAGGTTTGCACTTTTTAAACCTGTATGGTAGACTTAATGAAGTCGTCATTATGACGAATAATATAATTGTCAGATAATCTCAAAATAAACATTATAGGACAAAACCAGCAAAACACTCAATTGCCACTTTTAATAGAAAAAATCGTCAAAGATTATGTTGAGCGCAGCAATTTATTAGGATCTGGTTGTATTACACTACGATGGGAGATAAACTCAAGGAATTACGACTCACTACATCAGATGCGGTAGAAATTATTCGAAAACTAGGCTCACCTGAAGTATTTGGTTCTCTCGAAA
Source organism: uncultured Nitrososphaerales archaeon (assembly GCA_963737815.1). Classification (GTDB taxonomy): domain Archaea; phylum Thermoproteota; class Nitrososphaeria; order Nitrososphaerales; family Nitrososphaeraceae; genus TH5893. Next base: position 81,640 of record CAVTUB010000005.1, read on the forward strand.
AGATTTGTCAAACTACACAAGGAGTTAAGGAAATGATGGAGTCTTTTAGAGAACCCGAGATGGTAAAAAATATCGATAATATGCGTCTAACCGCCGAGGCCATTGAGAATACATCCAAGAGAATAGAGACCTTGGTTGTAGAAATAAAAAAGACAGGAGTCTTTGAAGAAATATCAGAGACAGTAGTTGCTGCACGCAACACTCTGACTTCTGCTGACAACAAAAAAACAATGAATGAGCTAGCATCTGCCATTAAGGAAATGCTCATGGCCATTACGGCACTTATCGATGAAATGAAACTCACTGTAGACGCATCTAAAAAATCGGGGATACTTTACAATGTAGATGAAGTTGGGAAGGAGGCTTCGAACTTTTACCATACCCTCAGAGAATAAAAATTAAAGTATCCTAAGGATCAAACAAATCCAACATATAGCCATGTGGTCAGCTGCAAGACTTGAATTTCGGTTGATCTGTTTATTAGAATCTATCTTAAGGAGGTGTTCTTTTTATAGCATAAGTTCCTATCTACTTTCATGTCGACTACAGAAAGAGATTCCACTGTTATTGATACGGGAAAAGCAACCTCCATAAAAAATATGACTCCTGAGCAAACTGCAGAAGCCATAAAAAATATAGCTAGGAATATTCGCGAATCCTCATACAAAATGAGAGAAGCAGTTAGAGCTATTCGTCAAAGTGGTGCGATTGATGAACTCTCTGAAGCAGTTAAAGAAGCTACTATCGCAGCACGTGATACGGCAAAAGAGATTAGCGATGCTGCCAAGGATATGAAAGAAAGAGGTGTAATAAGAGAAACTATCAGCGCCGCCGAGGAAGTGAATATCTCCGCTCGTGAGACCGCGCAGACTGTGAGAGAAACCGTCAGCAAAAAACCCCATGCCGAAGTACAATCTACAAGCGTTTCAGAGAAAACTACAGCCAGGACTAGAACAAAGGAAACTCCACCTCTATAGCATTTCTTCTTGCGGACTGTTGAGTCTTGTCCTCTACTTTTTATGGTATTCCTTAGTCAGTATCATGTCGCTCTTTCGTCTCAAATGCTCCACTTTCATGATTCTCTTATCTTATTGACCCTCAATAGTTAGTTCGTCTGGTAATTCAGCTAAGAACTGTCCGATTTACTGTCGATGTAGGGAATTTCGATAAACCTCAGATCAGCTGCAGCTTCCACATTGTTGTGAAATGCCTTGGCTTCGCTAACAAGTTGCATTGTGTCTGTGTATCTCGCGCTAAAGTGGGTTAACAACAATTTTTTAACACCAGCTTGTTGGGCGAGCATCGCAGCTTCTGATGCCGTGGAGTGAAATCGCTCTACAGCTTTATGACATTCCTCATGAGAGTATGTTGAATCGAACACCAACAAGTCACAATTATGGAAAAAATTCTTAAGTTTTGAAGTTGGTCTAGTGTCACCCGAGATACCTACTTTTCGGCCTGGTCTCCGAGGGCCAGTGACTTGGTTCGATGTAATATGCCTACCCTCATAGGTTACATCCTCCCCCAATTGCAATCTCTTGTATAAATGCCCCTCAGGAATACTGAGACTTTTGACTTTTTCGATATTGAAAATTCCGGGCCTTTCGAACTCATTTAGACAATACGCATATGAAGGTTCGATATGTTGCGCTTTACAGCAATTGACAAGATAGTCTCTTTCTCGAACAACCACTCCTTCTGACTTGATAGAATTAATTCGTGCCTCGAAAATAAAACTAACAGATAAGATTTCCATATTTGCTTTTACAAACTCGGCAAAGTCAGGGGGGCCGTAAATATCAACAGGAGCTTCTCTTCCTAAGAGGGACAAAGTTTGTAGGAGGCCCAAGGCTCCTAAGCAATGATCGGTATGCATATGTGTTATGAAAATCTTAATCTTCTTGTTAATGCCTAACCGCGATTTGATGAAGTTTTGTTGCATTCCTTCGCCAGCGTCAAAAATAAGCAATTCCCCGTTCGCGTACTATAACAATGGAAGACAATCCTCGGAATGCAGTCGGAACGGCAGCAGATGTACCCAAAAACACAATTCTCAGCTGTACCAATCTTATGGGATGGTATTCGTCGCAACAAGATTTTATTGTTATCAGTCAATGTATCGATGCTTAGCTATACTTTTGCCATCTCTGTCCGAGGGTATTTTTTAGGAAATTCCTTCACGAATGCAGGCTGCAAGGGAAGCGGCTATATCAATTTTCGCAAATTGATTTGGGGTAGAATTTGTAGCGATTATATCTTCTACACCAGCATTTTTAATTTTATGAATATTATTTTCTTCGACTAAAGCGTGAGAACACATTGCGTAAATCTTTCCTGAGTTTTTTCTTCTGAGAATTTCGGTCGCCTTAATGATACTGCTTCCAGTGCTGATGATATCATCTAAAATAATAATATCTCTCCCCGCAACTACATCATCTACCTTGCTGTCTTCAATTAATACATCACCTGAGTACTTATCACGTGACTTCTCCAGAATTATGGAATCTATACCTAAAATTCTGGAAAATTCTGCAACCCTTTGTTTTCCGCCCGTATCCGGTGATACTGCCAAGGGCCTGTGGAGATGCATACTTGATTTTACATAATTGGCAAAGAGAGGGATGGATGACACGTTTTCTACTTTAATATTAAAGTAAGACAGGGCCTTGGAACTATGTATATCCAATGTGATAATTTGTTTGGTCCCGACAGATTCAAACAACTTCGCAACAAGTGACATGCTGGGAAATTCATTCTCCAGGAAAGCTCTATCTTGTCGAGCATAGGCCATATACGGTGCAACGCCGCATATATAGCCTGCTCTCTCGTCATCGCATTTTTTCATAATCATAAGCGCTTGAAGAAGGTTGCGATCCGTTGGGGGGTATAAGGACTGAACTACTATACAATATTTGTCCTTAACATTTGGCATTTTGATTTTAAATTCACCGTCAGAGAAAATCTGAGTGCTTACAGAGAGCACATCTGACTTGAGTTGTGCCCCAATTTTACCAGCTAGTTCGAGGGAGGAGGGTCCTGCTATTATTGCCAATTCTTCTTTTCGCAAATAATGCACTTATCAATCCATTGGCGATTGCCATTCTTAAAAATGTTAATAATTCAGGATAGTGTATCTTAACTTGCTTGATTTTGCTTTAGCGCTGATACTAATAGCCTTAAGGACCCAAGCATCATTTTAAGACGAGATTGTATTTCTGTACCATTCTTCAGATATTTCATTAACCCAAAAAATGTTCCAAAAGATAATACTGAGCTGTTTTGTTCTGCAACTAGGTTTGACGTGAATTTTTTGAATGTCCCTTGCATCCTTTCGGAGGCTTTTCGTAGGCTCTGCCGAATATTATCCAGGGTTGCCAGATTGGCCTTGAAATCATCTTTTTTTACCAGATCACTAATCTCCTTCAAGTTTCTATTTATTTCCGTTATCTTTTGAAGTGATTTTATTAGCATGTAATGCACTCTTATTTTCTGGGCTTCTTTAATCTATCATACTACCAACATTTAATTTTTTACCTGACTTCATAAATTGAGGCCACTAGTGGACTAAACACCATTCGTAGGGACATCAGTCAAGATGTTCATGTGGAGCGTAATCATAATTTTAGTCAATTCTGGTAGGAGATCGCGTGAGGGTGTGCTATTGTTAAATCCAATGTTCGAAAACAAATGTTTGGAAAATGTTCAGTTACATTGGAATCTCCTGTATACATTTGGCTCGAAGATTTTAGTTTTGATGATCCAACAAATCTCGCTAATCTCTATAATCATTGGCAGTATATTTGACTCTAATGCTTTGGGACAAGTTTCTCATTAATGAACCTGAATTACCGCTGCAACTTCTTTAGTTGTTGTAGATTCTAGTTCGTTTTTGATAGCTTTCAATACATGTTCCCGAGCCGTCAAACTAGAAAAATCTACAATCTTGGCGCCATCAAGGATATGAATTTGAGGGGCAAGATCACTGGATTTGCCCAATCGCTTTTCCGATTGGAAAAGGAAAGAATGCAACATTTCCAAAACTTTTGCAGGAGTTCCATTGTATACCGCAGCATTATCCACGGACAATCTCACCCGCCCATACTTGTCAAACACAAGAATAGGCCGTTTTTTTGATTTCAAAAATAGTTTCTTCTTATTAACTTCACAAGCAAATACATGATAATTCTGCATATCGAATATACGGGAAACACCTTCTGTTATCCCAAACAATTCACAGGCCAAAATCCTGGCTTCTTCCTGGTTTAATTCTTTGGTCTTCAAAGAGCCTATATCTAGACTGATATTTCCTGAAGCTGTGGCTCTTAATAGCGAGCGTTCAGTGACATATGTAGATTCTAGACTTAGGGATTCCGGAACTGCTCCTCGGCCAATAGCGGCGTCTCTTACTTCCTCCATTAAAGAGGAAATATCCTCTGCAGTGGGCCTGTCAATTGTCTTCTCACGTTCCTCGTATATTAGAGCGGCAGCAACGCCAATACAAGATATTATTTCAGCGTAATCTGGGATCTTGTATTGCATTTCAAGTTTCTTAGCCATATAGGGTATAAGAACGCCCGCGCCACCTCCTCCACCTACAAGTACAAGCTGGTCCTTCTTTAGCCCGTATTCTTTTATCATCGGTTCCACCAAATCTTGGATTTTTTTCGTAGATTTATCCAGTATAATTCTGGCAGTCTCATCCTCTGAACAACCTATTCTCCTGCCCAAAATGGACATCGCCAAACGAGCTGCTTCAGGGTTTCCATAGGCGTAATCTGACGCTGGCACTAGTCCCAGAGAATTAGCCGCGCAGGTATTAGTAATCGCGAAACTTTTTCCTCCGCTCGCTTCTATTGCAACGTAGTCCAACGGATCCCCTTTTTTAGGTGCAAACGTGATTATTTGTCCTCCCTCTAAGTCGGATGGATCAGCAAAACATGAATATTGCAGACCAGCGATATGAGCAGATCTCGGCCCTACGTCTGTAATTTTCTTCCCAGACCATCTGATAAGAGATCCTCCAGCAACACCAGCAACCCGAACGTCAAGTGAACGTATGCAGGTTGGGTGCTGCATTATAGTGACATATCGCATTTCCGGTTTACCATCTTTTATGATGCAAATGTTCGTTGATGTACCCCCGACTTCAATAAAAATCCCGTTCAAAATGCGTAAATGTATAAGAGCGCCAGCGACGCTCGCAGCAGGCCCAGAAAGAACTGTAAAGATAGGCTTTTTTCTAAAGGTTCTGATATCAGTGACCCCCCCATCGCCCTTCATAATCATAATGGGCGAGATTAATTTTTTGTCTCTAACTGCAGATTCTACAAATTTGGCGGTATTGATTGCTGTTGGAAGGATCCCTGCGTTGATAGCTGCTGTTAGCGTTCTTATTTCCAGACCATATATACCTGATAACTCGTGTCCTGCCGTGCTTGGTATTTCCGATTGTTCAATAACAAATTGCTCATTGCTCGGATCATCAACACCAAAAGCTTCACTCACCGTCAGCACTTCTGCTCCTTCATCACGGAGCCTAGATATCGCATGCTTAATATCCTCAGTTGGAATATATTTCGAAGTATCCAGAAATTGGTAACAAGTTTCAAGATATTTATTGGGAGCTAATGGAATATTGCCGATGTTTGTGCGTTTAATCACGCTATTTTTTTCCAGCCCCACACCCATTCCAATGATTCCAACCTTTGCTGTATCCCCTTCAAGCAATGCGTTCACGGCTTGAGTTGTACTATGCGAAATAAGTTCAATTTCAGAATTTTCTATTTTAGATTTATCCATTAGCTTGGAGAGAGCCACCATTATACCATCAGAAACTCCCTGGCTCGATGAGTGCGTTGTGGGAACAGTTACGCTGGAGATTATTTTGCTTTCAAATATATCTATTGCAACGGCCTTGGTAAATGTACCCCCCACATCAATGCCGACTCTTATTCTTCTCGTCATTCCAAAAACCGTTAGGTGCGCCTAATAAATATTCAATCCCGCTATTTAAACTGCTTGTGATTTTTGCTCAAAAGGCCAATTGCTAAAACGTAAGGAAAACTTCCTTAACTGGTTGAGTAAATCCCATGTTCTGAATCGTTTTTTCAAACTCTTGTTTTTTATCTGATACAAGAATCTCCAATCTCCCTGTACCAGTCTTTTTTAGCATTCGGTTCGAGATCAAAAACCTCTTAACCTGCTTCGCCACGCTCTTTGATGGGTCTATAAATTTTACTGATGGTAACAAGGACGCCAAATAGCTCTTTACAAAAGGGAGATGGGTACTTGCAAGGACCATCACATCAATATTCGTGTCAACGTTTTCTCCCAATAATGTAGAAATCGTATCAAATGTCCTTCTTTCATTATTAAGATGGATTCCTCCTTCTATTAGTTTAATTACCGGCGAGGCATCGAATTTCGAAATAAATATGTGTTGCGGCACTCTTCTCTTGAGCTGAATATCAAATTCCTTACTCCTGATTGTATTAGATGTTCCCATTATGCCGATATGTTTTTTCTTGGTCTGCTTAGAAGCCTCCTCTAGAGGTGGCTTCACGCCTATAAGAGGAATAGAGCTAACGGAATTTAATTCATTTAGGACTTGAATCGATGGGGTGTTAGACGCAACTATGATTAGCTTTGGTTTGTATCGCTGCAGATAATTTATAGTATCATTTATGATCTGCTTCAACTCACTGTGTGATTTATTTCCATACGGAAAGTGAGCCTTATCTGCAAAATAAAGAATATTTTCACATGGAATTTCTTTTCGTAATTCCCTAACAACAGACAATGATCCTACCCCGGAATCGAATATTGCAACTGGATTATAGAGCAATGAATACTATCATGTGTGCTCCTACTAGAAAAATTCTTCTGAAAAGATTGCTTAACCCTCAGGAGCGATCGTTTTGGATAACAACAGAGTATATCTTTGAGAACTTGCTGATCTGCAGGACTTGACAAAATAAATTATGGGAGGATCTGCTTTTATTTTAGCCTCTGATTTTGGAAAGCCATCGCCTCCACCAATTCAGATTCAGTACTTGGGACCTGGTAAATGCGAACAATTGAATTGTCGCTATTTTAAACCCTTTGACCATTCTTTTCATTCGGTACCGGAAGAACAGATAGGCTTTTTGTTAACTACGAGTTAGTTAGCACATGCCTTCTTTAGTTACAATTTTTCTTCTTCGGCCAACACATTTATAGGAAACACAATTTCAAGGACTGATAATCTGGATTCAGCTAATATTCATGTGATAGTCCACGGACAGAAGGAACTTTTCGAAGTTGTTAAATCCAAGCTCATCTTGAAGGGATTCAAAGAAGAGCGCATAATTAAGGCCAAGCTTGATGAAGCAGGCAATATCGGCGAGTACGTGGCAATGGCTTGGCCCCCCGGTAGACCACAAGAAATAATCGTCAACCAAATTGTGGATGAGAAGCAAGCCCGAGAAAGCACTTCGGCTCCAGGAGCCTGGGAATCTGTACAGCAGAAGGAGCTCATACAGAATCCCTTTGATGTAATAGGGGATCACAATATTGTGAAAGGTTAGTTGACCAAGTCTTTTCCTTGGTTATATTCCGTCCTTAACATATAGGCTCGAATATCAGGCGATGTCCAAGCTATCAATAGGTTTGCAAAATGCACGTATGCTTTTTATTATTAGCCATCTTTAACCATCTAATAGTATCCACGTGCTATCATCTACTTACCAAAAAAATATGAATGCGGCTGTTTTTTTAGGACCTAACAAAATTGCTACTCGGCAAGTAAGACTTCGCGAAAAGAGTGAGAAGGAAAATGCCTTACTTCTGCGGGTCAAGGCGTGTGCGGTATGTGGATATGATGTCAGAGTTTTTAGGAACGGACATGAGAAAGTTGCTCCTCCGATAATACTAGGCCATGAAATTTGCGCTGAAACAACTGAAGATTTAAAATTGGCAGATGGTGAAATGGTAACTGCGGGCACTCGAGTTGCTATTTCCCCACTTATTCCTTGTTTGCACTGCATTTATTGTTCTAGGAATCAGTTTAATCTCTGTAGCAGTTTGAGAGAAATTGGATCCAGTATCAATGGTGGTTTTGCAGAATACATCCAAATACCTGATACGTCCTTGCAGGTCGGAGGTATTGTCCCTGTTCCCAATGAGATGAGAGATGAAGAGGTTTCGCTCCTTGAACCACTTTCGTGCTGTATTAACGGGCTATCACGCTTGGACATGCTTAATCGGAACGAAGCCCGGTCCGTTTGTATAATAGGTGACGGTCCTATAGGACTAATTCATCTACAGCTCTTGAAATTGATAGGAGCTAAGACCATTGTAATAGGAAAAGTGGAATCACGTTTAAAAACTGCTAAGTCCATGGGTGCTGACGCTATTCTTTTTGCAAACGATAACAATTTGGAATCAACCGCAAACGATATCACTAGCCTTACTGAACATGAAGGGGCTAACGTGGTTATAGTAGCCACGAGCAACTCAAGTGCCTTGACTCTGGCGACACGAATAGCCAGTAAGAATGCAGATATTAGTTTATTCGCCGGCATGCCGAAAGGCACATCCTTCTACTTGGATGCAAACTGGCTCCATTACAACCAAATCTCGCTGATCGGTAATTTCAGTGCCACACCAGATTCCATTAAGCATGCAATCAGTTTGGTTTCTGAGAATCGAATAGATCTTTCAGCAGTAATAAGTCATCGCTATTCCTTATCTAATATCGAAGAGGCATTAGCAGCTACAGAAAATTATCGAGGGCTTCGAATTGTTATCAACAAGTTTTAAAGGAATTGGGCACAGCCTATAGGAAGCAACGACATTGAGTACCAAGTACATTCAAAATTTCACTTGTTACAAATCTTTTACAGGGCTTTAAACATGTAGATAAGCACCGTGTATTCCTGTTTCATCTATCATGCTAGAACTTCTACCAAGCCTTGTTCCGCTTGTGGAAGCCCCGTAAGTGGATCGTGTATCAAAGATTTCCCTTTCTCCGCGAGGGTATGCCTGGATTGCACTAGTTCCAGGTATTGCCGATATGAGAAAGGACGAAGAATCATTCTAAGCACTAATTAGGCTTGTGGATTTTCCGAGCTCATCTGGACCCGTGAAGGTTTTCCTCCTTATTCCTACACTTGGAAATTAGTATAATGCGGAGACAATGTAGAATGAACCGTTGGATTATCTTGCCTTTCTAAAGCCATGGGTAAAAGCAGAGTCATATACTTTAGAAAATTCATATTTTCTTGGTGCTAAGACGTCTCCTACTATAATTAGCGCGGTTTTAATTACCTTGGCATCTTTTACTTTCTTCGCAATATTATCCAATGTTCCCTTGATTATTTTTTGATCCTCCCAACCTGCTCTATAAACTATTGCTGCAGGGGTATCTTTAGTGTAAGCCTCGCCCTCGAGGAGCTCTTTTGCAATATTTTCTATTAGATGGACGCTAAGATAAAAAACTAGAGTGCCACCATGTTTTGATAGCTCAGAGATTTTTTCTCTATTCGGTACAGGTGTTCTTAATTCTGCTCTGGTTACGATCAAGGTCTGAGTAATTCCGGGTAATGTTAGCTCCAGATTCATCTCGGCAGCCGCGGCGAGCAAGGAGGTGATTCCCGGAACCACCTTGCATTGGAAGCCATCACCTTCCAACCTATCAATTTGTTCTCTTATTGTACTGAAGATACTCGGGTCTCCATCATGCAAACGAATTGAGAGCATGCCACCCTTTGTCGACTCGGCTAATATTTTGCTTATTTCTTCCCTACTGATAAGTGAAGCATCATATAGTCTCACTTCCTTTTTTGCATATTCTAGAATCCTGGGGTTGATGAGAGAGCCTGAATATACAATAACGTCAGCTAGTTGCATTAAATTCATTGCTTTAAGCGTAATAAGATCCGGGTCACCGGGACCGCAACCTACGAAATAGACTGTATTATTATCGGGCATCTTTTCTTTTTGCTATCATTAGTGAAAAGTATTTCTCCGTTGTCTCTCTGCTCTGGCGTAATTCCTTTAGATTATTTCGCTTCAATACTTCTTGTCCGACGGAAACATCCTGAGCAATTGATATAACCGACTCATCGGAGAATCCTACGTCACCAAGCATATCTACGATGCTGCTAAAATATCTGCCATCTTTAAGAAAAACAAGTGTATCACACGATGCCGCAGTACGTCTTACCTTCTCAAGGTCATAACATGCGGGTATTATACCCAGTGTTTCGTCTCCTTCTACAAGGCTAATCTTGGCCTCGGCTGCGAATGCGAAGATAGATGGTATACCAGGAACAATTTTAATGTGAATTTCAGGATATCTTGAGCTAATCTCTTTTTGGATATATATCCAGGTACTGTATAGTGACGGGTCACCGACGGTTAGATAAACTACCTTCTTGCCCATTTTTGCTGCACCGGCTATCTGATCAGCGTTCTTTCTCCAATACTGTTTTGTTTGCTCCGTGTCCTTAACCATGGGAAAAATCAAATCCATAGTTTCAACGGATGAATTCAAATATTTCTGTACTATCGATAAAGCTATACTTGGCTTGCCCTCACGGGCAGTTGGGGCAAATATTATTTCGGCATTCTTTAATAAACTTGCTCGCCTTTACTGTTAGAAGATCAGGATCGCCTGGACCACACCCGACGCAAACAACCTCCATTTGGATAACTCAATATTGCGACTATTTAAATCAGAGTATGATAAGTAAGTCATTAAATATTTGCATTAGGGTTTCGTTGCAGATAATATGGTGACAGGATTCCTCGCCACCATCATTGTACCTGTAGTTACTTGACGGCCTTTGGAAATGGTCGCTTGTGTTATATCAATACAACACAATCCGGAATTTTTAAGTGCGTCATGAGCTTTATATATTGTTTCGATCAAGATCGTGTCAAGCACTATTCTTCCACCTTTGGCTAGCTTGTCTACAGCCAAATTTAGAATTTGATGAATGTTTCCCCAAGAGCCACCAATCATGATTGCTTGAACTATGGGGAGGGTTGGCAATACATCCTCTGCTCTACCCATTATCGTACTTGCCTTGACGCCAAATTTGTTAAGGTTTTTTTTAGTCAGAACAATGGCCTTTTCATTAAAATCAATAGCATAAATCTTGTCACTCCTTGTCTGGAGACAGAGCTCAACGGTTATGCTACCGCTTCCACATCCTATATCTATGGCGGCGAAACCTTCTTTCAATCTCAATTTACTTACCGCAATAGCTCGTATCTCTTCTTTAGTTATAGGAACCTCCTGATTAGTTTCAAAAAGTTCATCCGGAATGCCAGGTGTGCGATAATCCCAAAACAATAAGGGTAAACCAGCTGCCGAGATATTTAACTTGCAACATTCTGGTGCAAAATAGTAAACGTAATGATCATAAACATAAGTAACAAAAAGATAAACGGAAATATCCCGCTAGTTGCCACTTTCCGTCGCTCTTTTCTGGAGATGTTGGATGTTACTTTTTTGGCTGCTGCGTAAGAAATTATGTAGAATACTATTGCAATAATCAAAGCGATTCCTATGACTGTAGGTTGGTCGGTACCTGGTCCTACGGCCAAGCCAACAATTACTCCACCAACTAAACCCAAAAGCGCCCTGGTGTAAAAAACTCTATCGAACTGTTCCAATTAGATAGTTGTCTTTTTAATGCACCCTGTTTAATTTCTTGCGGTCAAGTAGTATCTGAGCGTTGTGGTTAATATTACTGACGACATTTTCATGTCCTATGGAGCTTTCAGGAGTTGAGCTGAGTTTTCTTATAAATGAGATTAAATCCAAGATTCTTCGAGGATACTATATCAGCAATATCAGTCCTGTAACGAAAAACTCCTTTCTCTTCAAATTTCATCATACAAATGAACCTGACATCCTGCTCATGATCTCATCGAAGGGCATTTGGATTACAAAACTAAAGTTTAGGCCCGTAGAACAAAACGATCTTGCAGAAATAATCAGACCACAATTGGAAAGATCAAAAATAGTAGCAGTCGATCAACCAGGAAGCGAACGTATTGCAATCTTCCATTTCAGGCATCCAACCAATGGGCCAAGAATATTAGCTGTAGAATTGTTTTCAGATGGCAACATAATACTCTGCGACGAAAACATGATTATTTTAGCTATTCTAAAGTCCATGGAGGTAAAACACAGAACGTTAAGGGTTGGAATGGTTTATAAATTTCCTCCAAGTAGGGGTTTCGATGTAATCAATGCAACTTTGGACGACTTTGCTAAAGCTCGCATTGAATCATCAGACCTTCCAGTTGTCAAATGGGTAGGGAGAATCACTTCTCTTCCAAGGAAATTTGTCGAGGAAATCGTTCATAGATCCAACCTTCAGGCGCAAATCGTACGGAATATGACGGCTGACGAAATCAAACGAATTTATGCGAATACCAAATCCTTAATTGAGGAAGTACGCACAGCCGAAAGCCATCATCCAATAGTAATCATGGACGAAAATGGAAATCCTGCAGAAGCACTCCCTATAGTAACTGAGACCTCGACTAATGCTCCTACAAGAAAGGTTTCTGAGTATATGGAAGGTGTAGATCAGGTGCTAAGCTATCAGATAATAAACCTGGGACAGAAGCTAAAGACCACACATATAGAGAATAAGGTGGCTAGTTTACTCCACGACATTGCTGAGCAAGATAAGGCTAAGGAGGAGGTAGTTTCAAAAGCCTATGCCATAAGAAAGGTTGCTAAGGAACTAATGTCGATGCCATACGAAAGCCCAGAGATTCTAGCCCCTAGCGCCCTCAGTAAATTGGTAGAAGAAAAGTCAGTGAATATTTTCAGGGAGAAGGGCATCAAATATCTGGAGGTAGCCGGCGAAAACGTGGAATTACAACAAAATCCAGCTAGAATGTCCTCAATGTTATTCGAACGGGCAAAAGACATGGAAAGGGGACTATTGTCAATTGAACAGTCTAAAGCCCGGTTAGAAGACCAGATAAACAAGCTCAAAAAACAGGCAAACTCAATTGAGGCTAAAAGTGGTGCCATCCAGCATGTCGGAAACAAGGAATGGTACGAGCGTTATCGATGGTTCAACACAAGCGACGGCTTGCTTGCAATTGGAGGTAGAGATGCTTCTTCTAACTCTGTGATTATTCGAAAGCATCTGGAAGATCAAGATCTAGTATTTCATGCTGAAATACATGGTTCCCCTTTCTTTGTCATCAAAAACGCTAGTTCGATAGATAACCTTGATAGAAGTCTGCTAGAGGTTGCTCAGGCAACGGTATCTTTCAGCAGGGCTTGGAAAGACGGATTATTTGGTGGCGACGCATACTGGGTAACACCGGCGCAAATAAAAAAGGGTGCCCCCACAGGACAATTTGTTCCCAAGGGATCCTTTGTTATCGAGGGCAAGCGAAACTACATTAAAGGAATTGAGATTCAGCTTGCTATAGGGATTATGGAGCAGAAGGATAATTTTTTTCTTTGTTGTGGACCAATGCAAGCCATAAAAAACAGTTCCTTGGTATACGCATTTTTATCTCCAGGAGGTCTAGACCCAATGACCGCTGCAAAGAAAATTAAGAACGAATTTGTATCCAAACTATCAGGCGATAGCGATGAGAAAAGGTTATCAGTTTTGCAATTCGTAAAGAGTGTGAGTCTTGACGATTTTATCAGGACTTTGCCTACAGGGCAAACCAAAATAAGCAATCCAGGAAGAGAGAGAATGGACAAGAGGCTTATTTCAGCCAAGGAATTGAAATGAAAAGCGTCTTTGAGCAAAGTAATTAAAGGCATCTTACAGATCTAGCTTTGTGGCCAATAGACCCGCCAAGGAGCATCGTGACGCCAACATGCCAACTAGGGTTCTAGTTAGGGATGTAATGAACAGTCCCGTAATTTCTGCTTCATCCGATAATACTATTGAAGACGTCGCATCGATAATGAAGGAACATAAAATTGGAAGCATCATAATAATGGAGAAAGAAAAACCTCTTGGCATTGTTACCGACTGGGACATTGTCTCGAACGCGGTAGCTATGGATCTTAAACCCAGTATGTTGAAGGCTAAAGAAATTATGCAAAAGCTGCATACCATAGAGGGAGAGGAAGGAGTAACGGCTGCTGCTAGATTGCTTCGACAACATAATATTAAGCGCCTAGGAGTAGTTTACAAGGACAAACTCGTTGGTATTATATCAGCTTCAGATGTCATATTGGTGACCCCAGATCTAGTAGATGTGATTTCGGAGAAAGCATCGCTTCTCCGAGGTGAAATAGGACGGGGAGCAGGCAATGTTTCAGGGTACTGCGACGAATGTGGAGAGTGGTCTGACCTTTTACAATATGAAGGCGGCAATTTCACTTGTGAGGACTGCAGAGCAGAGGTACAAGGTTAAACTTTGGTTGCCAAGGTTCTTAGTGGATGCTATGTTAGGAGACATTGCTCGGAAACTAAGGATCTTCGGTTTCGATACATTGTACATGAAAGATACATCAGATAGTAGCATTTTGGAAATGGCACTCCATGAAAATAGGATACTATTAACTCGGGACAAGGAATTCTTTAGAAGAGTGGTAAAGGCAGGTGCAGAGGGCGTCCTAATGGAGCGATATGATAAGATAGACAATATTGCCAATACTTTATTGAAATATGGTGTCCGGTCTTTGTCATTCAACCCTCGAACGGCCCGGTGCGCATGCTGTAATGGAATTTTAGCATTAAAAAAAGCCTCAGATCTTGAGGGAGCAATACCAAACAAAATTCTGGAAATACATCATAATTTTTTTCAGTGTTCTTATTGTAATAATATCTATTGGGAAGGTAGCCATGTCAAACGGCTGAATTTACTGGCACAAAAAATCAATACTAAAATCGAAAAAATCGAAACGGAATTGGCTAATGAAAGATTTATCCTTTGACCTTCTTAACAAAAGATTAAAATCCCCACGGAATAACACAACAATACAATCGCAAAATGAATAGAACTCCCGCATTAGATAGAACGGTAGACAAGGTTCTTACACAGAGGGAAGAAGAATTTATAGGTCAAATTGATTCTGCTTATCAAGGAGCTATATCCAACCTAGAATCCTCCAGAAGCATTCTTCGATCAGAATATGATCAAATAATTCAGATCTCCTTTAAGCAATCAGAAAATCTTAAAAGACAAATTTTAGGTTCAAATCGTCTTGCTTCTCGAAACCGAGAACTTTTACTAATTGAAAGCGCTGTTAACAGACTACTTTGAAAAGGCCAAACAAGAATTGGCTGAGTTACCGAGAGATAAGGATTACAAGAATATGATAAATGAAATGCTTGAAGACTGCATTTCTGCTATTGGCTCGGAAGAAATCATCATCCATTCTAATGAAAAAGACTTAAAGTCAGTCTCCGAATCTATCGGGAAAAAGACTAGGAAGGTGAAATTATCATTGTCGGATAAGCCCATAAACGTAATAGGTGGTCTAAGGGCAAGCTCTGCTGATGGTTCATTAACGTACGATAGTTCGCTTGATTCTCGCATGGAACGGCTCAAACCTTTAATAAGGAAGGAAATAGTGCAAAAGTTGAGAGGAGAGAAATAGGCGATGGTAGCCAAAGGTAAAATTATCTGGGTGAGTGGTCCTGCCGTAAAAGCTGACGGCATGTCATCAGCCAAGATGTATGAAACCGTTGAAGTAGGCGATTTGAAATTGATCGGTGAAGTAATCCGGTTAACAGGTGATGTAGCATTTATTCAAGTTTATGAATCCACCTCTGGATTAAGGCCCGGCGAGCCTGTAAAGGGAACAGGTCAACCTTTATCTGTTTTGTTAGGGCCGGGGGTTATCGGCAAGATTTATGATGGTATTCAGAGGCCTCTTGATGAAATAGCCCAAAAGACAGGGGCTTTCATCGGAAGGGGGGTTGTCACCACTCCGGTAGACTTTAAAAAGAAGTACAAGTTTGTGCCCGCAGTGAAGATCGGAGATGAAATAGGAGCCGGTTCAGTCCTTGGCTTTGTGGAAGAAACTCCCCTTCTAACTCATAGTATTCTGGCACCTCCAGATCATCCAGGCGGAAAAATCACTGAGGCAGTAAAAGAAAGCGAGTTGGACATCGACCAAGTAGTGGCGGTCGCAGAGAAAAATGGCAACAAGCTGCAACTAAAAATGTATCATAAATGGCCCGTCAGAAAGCCTCGTCCTTATGCAGAGAGATACGATCCTTCAGTTCCCTTAATAACAGGCCAGCGAATCATCGACACTTATTTTCCCATTGCAAAAGGAGGAACGGGTGCTATTCCTGGGGGTTTTGGAACAGGAAAGACAGTCACGTTGCATCAAATAGCAAAATGGGCTGACTCAAAGGTAGTGGTTTACATCGGCTGCGGGGAACGTGGTAATGAAATGACAGAGGTGCTTGTCGAGTTCCCGCATTTGATAGATCCTAGGTCGGGCAGGCCACTAATGGAACGAACGGTTCTTGTAGCAAATACAAGCAATATGCCTGTAGCGGCAAGGGAAGCCTCGATATATACAGGGGTTACTATTGCAGAATACTACAGGGATATGGGCTTTGATGTCGTCCTTGTAGCAGATTCCACAAGTCGGTGGGCTGAAGCTCTAAGGGAAATGTCTGGTCGTCTAGAGGAGATGCCCGCTGAAGAAGGTTATCCCTCATATCTTGCCTCGAGACTTGCCGAATTCTATGAGCGTGCCGGCCGGGTCAGGGCGATGGGCTCCCCAGAGAGATCGGGCTCAGTAACTATTGTAGGAGCAGTATCGCCTTCAGGAGCAGACTTTACCGAACCTGTTACAACACATACCATCAGGTTTATCAAAACTTTTTGGGCTCTTGATACTAGGCTTGCATATTCGAGGCATTATCCATCTATAAATTGGATGCAGTCATACTCGGGATATCTTGAAGATGTCTCAAAATGGTGGAAGGAAAATGTTAGTGCAGAATGGTACAATTTGAGAGCAGAATCATATCACATTCTTCAGAGAGAAGACACATTGAAAGAGATAGTCAGACTCCTCGGTCCGGAGGCTCTACCTGATGAAGAAAAATTAGTTCTCGAAGTTGCACGTATGATCAAGATAGGGATCCTTCAACAAAATTCGTTCGATAAAGTAGATACATATTGTAGCCCTCAAAAGCAACTGAAACAGGTAAAACTAATGGTACAATTTTTTAAGAATGCCCAGAAAGCGCTAAGAGAGGGAGGCTCGCTGATGGATATCCGAGCTATGCCTATACTAACCTCTCTCCTAAAAGCAAAATTTGAGATTACTGATGAAGAGGTTTCAAAATTGGATATGCTAGAAAAGGAGATGAACGAACAATTTAGCAAACTTGGTCAACCAGCGGAGGTAAAAGTAGTTGTCTGAGACTGCAGCCGGTATAGAATACACCAAAGTAGCTGAAATAAAAGGGCCCCTTATGATTATCGACGGGATAACACGAGCCTCCTTTGATGAGCTGGTAGAAATTGAGACTCCAGACAAAGAAAGACGGCTCGGCAGGGTTCTAGAAGTAGGATATGGTAAGGCAGTAGTTCAAGTATTTGAGGGAACAACAGGGCTGGCGATAACTGGGACAAAGGCAAAATTCCTTGGGAAAACTATGGAATTACCTGTTTCGCAGGAGCTTCTTGGTCGGGTATTTGATGGACTAGGCAGGCCTAATGACGGCTTACCCGAACCAGTTGCAGACAAGTTTGTTGACGTGAGCGGGGAACCTATGAATCCAGAAAGAAGAGAGTACCCTACGTCTTTCATACAAACAGGGGTTTCAGTAATCGATGGGATGTTAACCCTGGTTAGGGGCCAAAAGCTTCCTATTTTTTCGGGTTCGGGAATGCCTCATAATATCCTAGCCGCGCAGATTGCTAGGCAGGCGGCAGTGGTAGGCACGAAAGAAGATTTCGCGGTAGTCTTTGCGGCAATAGGAGTTCAATATTCTGATGCCCAATATTTTAAGCGTAGTTTAGAAGAATCGGGTGCTCTGAGACGCAGTGTTTTGTTCCTTAATCTAGCAGACGATCCTGCTATCGAGAGAATCATAACTCCCAGAGTAGCATTAACCGTAGCAGAATATTTGGCCTTTGAGCTAGGAATGCATGTGTTAGCAATTCTAACTGACATGACAAATTATGCCGAAGCATTGAGAGAGATTAGTGCCGCCAGGGAAGAGGTCCCCGGAAGGAAAGGCTATCCTGGTTACCTATACACAGATCTTGCTAATAATTATGAACGGGCTGGTAGAGTAAAAGGAAAGAATGGAAGCGTCACCCAGGTGCCTATTTTGTCAATGCCAGCCGACGACATTACTCACCCGATTCCCGACTTGACCGGTTATATAACAGAAGGTCAAATAGTCCTGGGGCGTGACTTATTTCGAAAGGGCATATATCCGCCTGTCAACGTGCTTATGTCACTTTCGAGATTGATGAAGGATGGGGTAGGTGAAGGGAAGACAAGAGCTGACCATATGGAAGTCGGAAACCAAATGTATGATGCATACTCTAGGGCTCAAGAAGTTAGAGCACTTGCAGAAATTGTGGGTAAAGCTGGTCTGACCGGTGTTGATCTCAAATACTTAGACGCTGGGGATATGTTTGAAGACCACTTTTTAAGACAAGGTAATGACGAAAACAGAACATTAGACGAGACACTTAGTAGAGCGTGGGAAGTTTTGTCTACCCTACCAGAAGGGGAATTAACCAAGATCAAGGATAAGAATGTAAGGCAATATTATAAGGGAAACAAGTAACGGCATGTCATTTGGAAGAAAAGTCATTGCTACAAAAATTGAGCTGATAAAAATTCGTCGCTCTGTCCAGGTGGCAAGGATGGTGCATAAAATTCTTGACGACAAACGAGAAGTTTTGCTAAAGAAAATAGATGAGATGATTGAAGAGGCAAACAAAGCTCGAGGCGATATATGGTCGCCCTTAGACGAAATCTATACTTCTGTCTACAATGCATACATGTCGCTAGGAACAACAACTTTGGAATCCGTCGCCGATTCCACACCCAAGTATTATGGAAGTTGATGTAAACGTTAGGAGGGTTGTTGACGTAAAAATTCCTACTCTCGAGGTAAAAAATAAGAAGGGGGGACAGGACTTGTCGTACGGCTTCCTAGAAACTAATGCGTCAGTAGACAAGGCAGCTAGACTCATAAAGAACATGCTTCCTCAAGTTTGTAAAGCGAGCCGAGTATGAAAATGCTATTTTTAGCCTAGCAAAGGAGCTTCAAAGAACCCAGAAACTTCTCAATGCTTTAGAATATGTTATTATTCCACAATATGATGGTGCGATATCGTTCATCCGGGCGACCCTAGAAGAACGAGAGCGGGAAGAATTTGTCAGATTAAAAAAAGTAAAAGTAGCTCTAGAAAAGAAGAAGGCAATAGCTTAGAGTATGAGATATTGCATTTAAACAGCGAGCTAAAAGAAATGCAAGTGGATGCGATAATAAAGACGAAGGTTGGAAGACAGTATCTAATATTCAGGAGCCAAGGGCAGTAAGTGCACCAATTCTTAGTATACCGTCGTAATCACCGACTTTTAGTGACGACTACGGGGTTACCTCGACTCAAATAACTCCGGAACGCAGTTATCATTAAATATGGCATTTTGTCTCGAAAGTTTATGAAAACCGAACGGAACCGAATCTCTGCGAGTCGTTCTTTTGCAGTTATCATCGCTAGCTTTATTCTCGCTGGAATGTGTTTAACATTAAGCCAGCCCACAGTTCCAGCCTTTGCTCAGGAAGGAGCCGCTGGTCCAGAAGCGGATGCATCGTCAAAGCTCATAGGTGCCGGAATGGCGTTTGGTCTCGCAGCCTTAGGTGCAGGTATTGGTCTTGGCTTCGTGGGGGCTGCAGGGCTTGCTGCGATTAGTGATAATCCGAAAATGCAATCAAGAGTATTTATTATTGTAGGTATGGTCGAGTCAATAGCCATCTATGGTATAGTTATGATGTTTATTATCTTGGGTCAGTAATATAAGGCAGAACATAGTCGAGACCCATCCAACTATTCTTTTTTTGTACTGGATTGTAGACGATAGGTACTCGAATCTGTCCAGTACCTTCGTGTAACTTCGAGTACAAGTTGATTAAACTTAGCGTGATTCCGAAACCGTAATGTATGTTGCACTAAAGCAAGCGCAAGATTTTAAAGGCATTGAAGATAGACAAAGCATTGTTAAATGGGACTAGCGAAATTAGTTAAAGCCTCTGTTGTTTTTCCCAGGATCGAAACCCAACAGGCTGTAAGCAAGCTAGCAGAACTCGAATGGTTTCATTCTTTTGAGAATAATTCTGAATTCTCCAATACTTATTATGATGATCTCCTTCTAAATGCGCAAAGATTATTCCAAGACATTGATGATATTGTTAGGACATTAGGGATACCTCTTGAGACTGGAGTAATGGCAACCATGTTCAAGGGAGCCCCTAAAGAAAGAACTAACTATGTCATTGAAAATATCCAGAATTTTATAGTTGAGTTAGAAGATAAGAGTAATCTTCTTTTGGATGAGCCAAAAAAATTATTGCACCAACAGACAAAATTATTAAAAGAACTTGAAGAATACAAGAACATCGAGGCTGCCCTTCATATGGCCGCTAATCTTGACATTGATATTTCTCTTTTCAAAAGCCTCAAGTTATTTTTTGCTGGCATTTTCGTTATCAATTCTTCTGATGAACCTGAAATTGTGAAAAGTCTCGGGGATATTTTTATTAACTCCCATAAACTCAATGAGAATAAATCAGCATTAATAATATTCTGTTCAGCAGAGGATTCCGAACGAGTAACGAAGATCCTTCGAAGCTTTGGGGTACACCCTCTTAATATTCCCTCGAATATGCCTCAAAATCCCAAAACTGCCTACAGAGAAGCCCAAACTATAATCAAGGACTTGGACTCAAAGCTAACTGAAATAAACAAGCATATCGAAAAGACTAGGCATTCCATTTTGACCAAGATACTGTCATTGCATGAGGCTTCCAAGGCCGCAAAAGAAGTGTTAGAGGTCACACGAAAGCCTCCTGGAACCCGGCACTTCGCAATTATTCAAGGCTTTATTCCTGTCACAATGCAAGGTAAGTTTAAGGACTTAACAAAAGAGTATGTATGCGTCGTTGAACAAGCCGATTCTGCGGGTAATCAAAACTCGGAAATATCAAATGAAGGATTACCTTCTCTTCTTACAAATAAACGATATATCCGCACATTTGAAGTCATAACAGAAACCCAAGGATTGCCACATTACGGTGAAGTTGATCCTACTCCAATCATTGCTTTCGTTTGGCCTCTTTTCTACGGTTTAATGTTTGCAGACTTTGGGCATGGCATTTTACTGTTTGGCCTAGGAATGCTTCTAAGGCATAGAGGGAATGGTTCTATACGGACTTGGGGAACATTAATAGCAGCAAGTGGGGCTGCCGTTGCAATTGGAGGATTGGGAACAGGTGAGATATTTGGCTTTCATTTTGAGGGTATTGACATATTAAGCCCGTTGGTAGATGCGGTGCCATTCATAGGAGCACTAAGCGTGTCTGAACTTACATTTGAAGAGGTTACTAAAATACTGGAAATATCAATAGCCATAGGAATTGTCCACCTTTTGTTGGCGTTTTTCCTAAGACTTCGAGCTGATATTAAAGAACGGAACAAGTTACTAATATGGATGAAGGATATTCCAACAATCTTGCAGTATCTCGCAGTGGTGGCTATCATACTGGCGGCGATCGGTTCAGGGTATGATATAATAGGAATGTTTGGCATTACAGGAGTAACTCATACTGAACCTGTACCATGGTTGACATTTCTCTTTGGTGATTGGGTAACTGTCGAGGTAGTAGCCAAGACGGCGCCTCTTGTAATAATTGGTACCGTCATAGTGATGATTATCGGCGGAATGAAAGAAGAGGAGCACGCACGCAAGCATGGAAAGGATGAAGGTGGTGGCATGGTGGGGATAATCGTCGAGGTTATTATGGTAAGAATAATTGAAATGCTATCCAATACAATAAGTTATTCGAGACTTGGCATTATGTTGTTAGTGCATGCTGCGTTACTAGTAACTGTAAATGATTCTTTCGCGCATGGAGGTGGCTATGCTGTGTTGATTGGTGGTAATATTGGAGTCATGATGATTGAAGGCTTAATCGTGTATATCCAGACAATAAGGTTGCACCTATATGAATGGTTTCCTAAATGGTATATTGGAGATGGACAAGAATTCAAAAAGATTGTTCCAAAGATGCTTTATTCAAACTTAATCTGGAAGGAAAACAATCTTGTTTCGCAGCCCAAAATTAAAAAGAAAAGAACAGCTGACTTGAAACAAATCGCTCAATAGATGTAATATGGTCCTGGCTATGGATCGTATGAACATGCCTCGTGTTGGGTAATGCCGTCCCTTTCAACCTGAAACTTAAACGTCAAAACTCATTCTGGTCTAACCAAATTCGAAATGATGTCGTCGGTAGGAACCTTCTGCTCAACCCCTGAAGTGATGGCGGATAGGTTCCTTATCTCGATCATCAATAGCATCAAGGCTGAAAGCATTATCGAAACGGTAAACATGGTCCTGAAGGAACTGATTATTCTTCTTAAGCCTATTGCCTTGAAACCTGATTCAATCTGCATGATCGCGTCGATATCGTTCTTTGCTGTCTGCGGAATGATTTCCTTATACACTGTCGCTGAAAGTTCCCCTATGGCCTCGGAGATCTTTTCGTAATTGATCATCTTCTGCAGTGTTTCCCTTGTTACTTTCGGAGTTGTGGTTACGATCAAATCATTTATTTCTATAGCACTCAAATTCCAGTATTTTCCTCTGAGAACGGCAAGAACATTGTAAGAATCTACATCTGTTGCTACAATTTTCTTTGTGTCCGGTGACTGTGCTTCTGTAACCATAGCTCTGTCTAGCGATTTGTAAAAGACATGATCAAGATATGTGTCAAAGAGTCGTAGATCTCCTCTTTCCTTGTAGGCGGCAGCGGCTTTGGCTGCATCTTCTGCAAATTCGCTTCCAGCCAAAGCTGACACGGCCTCGTCGAGATCCTTTGCAACGAGAGCTTTTACTACAAGGTCTCGTCTGCCTACAAGCTCTTCAGCTCGAAGGTTTATACGAGGAAGCAATTCCTCGTACGACTTATTAAGAGCCTTACCTTTTAGAACTAATTTCAGGTTCCACGTGATATATCTTACAAAATATGCATTCAAGATTCCACCTCCTCCCACGATCTTCACTAACTTCGCGTGTGTGTTTACCAGGTATTCCCTCAATGCTCCCTCCACTCTTTCTGCGGTATATGGTTTGGTAAGTTTTGCAAATGCGTCTAGATAAATTGTATTTTTCATCCTAGTTACTAATTCTTCGAGGTCGCGAGACTCTGCTAGGGTTTGAAGTTCATTCTTAGTGAGCATTCGTCCTCTTAATCCATGAGAGAGCACGGTACCAAAAATTTTGCTCGGCATACTGACCTTACTCATGAGAGTACTAATGCGTTCAGCTAGATTTTATTTGTACTGCTGACGAAATTCCTAACGGTCGATTAAAGAATCACTAGGGTGCCAACCATGTAGCGAAAATATAGGAAAAGAACTTCGAATAGTCTAATCTTGTTTTTGCTGTTATGTGCCCGAATTCTAATCCTAGTCGAACAAAGACAACAGGACTTCAGACGTCCTTGGCGATAGAGCAAGCAAGATAAAATGAGTCGTAAATCCCGTTACACCGCCAACTAATACGTTGTTTGTCAAATGCAATAAGTGTAAGAAAAACGGCCAATGAAGGAAGAGACAGAATGAGGGCAAGCGCAGTGCTGACCCACACAGATTTTATTACGTCGTCTGGTTCTGTATCGTCAATTGCGCGTTGACCATTAAAAATTAACTTTGAGCCATGGTAAGAGTTGTTCATCAAATATCTACAATAAGATTTCTACGATATTCAATTTAAAGATTAGTTATATAGATATTATTGATAATAACAGTAAAACGATTGGAAAATCTATATTTGACATTACTTGACGAAAGTTTTGGTTACGCTGGTGAGATTTAAATCAAAAAGTATAGTTCTGATTAAGTTTGGAATGCGATCAGCTGACAAACAAACAAACAACCAAAAGGTATAGTCTGTACTTATCTTCCCGTGAATCGCGCACAGAAATATATGAGTAAACGTCAACCAAGTACCACCTTCTGCGTATCTTCCTTTCCAGATCTCTGATGCTTAAGGGCAGCATACTTTTATATGGATTAGGAAGGGAACAAGAGCATTCCAAAAAATGATAGAATCGGATCCTCCACCAACCAGTCCGCGAAAGATCAAGAAAGGAAATATATTTGCAACAAGCACAATTTTGGCCCTAATAATTTCCTTACCTGCAATTGCAGTTACTCTGATATTGCACTATGTTATTAAAACCGACCTAATTCTCACGCTCTCAGCCAGCTTAGTTGTCTTATTTCTAGCAATGGGTTTCAGCTACAAGATCTCAAAAAAACTTGCTCGATATTAAGAGAACTGGATCCGTTAAGCAATTATTTAAAATGACTTCATGTACTTCAACTCTTGAAAGATAGCGTACGGCGAGGAAGATACATTGGATAAATTAGACAAAATATTTCATATGCAGAAAGATTTGGCTTCATTTATATCCTCTGTCAGATACCCCAAAACAAAAGAGGGAAGGGTATCGGTCCTTTGCACGGCTATCACACATGAAGCCCTTGAGCTTCAGCGACTTACGAATTGGAAATGGTGGAAAAGGGAAGTCGAATTTGACGAGAACAGCGCGCGGGAGGAGTTGATTGACATTTGGCACTTTGTTGTACAGGCATCTATCGAGCTCGACATCAGCCCGCAAGCCGTCCTAGACGAATACTTAAAGAAAAATAAAATTAATAGAGAGAGACATCAGGACGGCTATTGAGTTTCGTCGACCACATAGGAGATAGGTCTAAAGCTGAGCATTATCGGTTTGTTTTGGCCAGCACATCCTAACGATAAATATCAGTAATTCCTCTTGATTCTATACTGAAACAGCTGCTTTTTGATATACTTGGTTGTAACAATGTGGCTTTGTACTCAAGCTTGTCTTGATTTACAATTTCAAGCTTCGCTCTGATGTGGGCGTAAAGTGAAATTGACGAAGTCATAAATTCCCGCTCCGTAAAGGAATTGTTTCCCTTTACGTATCTTAACATATTAGTTACGATCACGGCACAGTCAAAATTAATAGCCGTCAGACACAACCTATGCATATGCTTCATTAGAGAAAGATGCATAGGGAATCCCTTCAACTCATTAGAAAAAAGAGACGATATATTATCCACAATTATCATTCTTGCCTTAAGTTCATGAACTCTCCTAATAGCGTCAAATTGATCAGAAGAATTGAAGACCCTGATGTAATAAATTTTATTCAAAATATCAGAACCGCGTTTGTAGCTCAGCTATTTCTTTGATTCTTTCTGGTCTAAAGTTGCCAGTTGTATCTATGAACATGATTGTTTCCCCAGGACCGATTTCCCTGGCGCAGTTGACACAAGCGGTAAAGCAAAGCTGGGATTTTCCTGTTCCGCTTTTTCCATAAAAATCTGTCACGAGACCAGATCTAATACCTCCTGCAAGCAGACTATCTAGCGAATTCGAGCCGGTACTCACAATCACTATAATCTTGCCGTACTATATCTTGGAAATAAACCCACCGCTTACAGTTAATTCAAAGGAAGCTTTTTATTGTAGGCGCGATGTCTTTCAACTGCAGTGAACAATTAATTGTCTTCTTCGACGTCACAACATCAACCCAAAAGACCCCTTAGCACTCTACAGCGTGGCATAAATAGAAGAGTGGCAGTAAGGTTGAAAAACGAGATAGAATATCGCGGCAAAATGAGCAATGTCGATTCGTACATGAACTTAATTCTCGTGGATGCAGAGGAATTTAATGGAGCAAACGTTATGGCAAATTATGGCAAAGTCGTGATAAGAGGTAATAACGTTTTGTTTATCAAATTAGAAAAAGAATTCTAACAGGTGCTAGGCGAGCGAAAGTGCAGATTCCACCTCAGTAGATAGAAAAATGGTTCGACGGTATCTCTTTACTTCTGAGAGTGTAACGGAAGGACATCCCGACAAAATATGTGATCAGATTTCAGATTCTATATTGGACGAATTTCTAAAGCAAGATCCGGATTCACGGGTCGCTGTAGAATCGATGACTACAACTGGACTCGTACTAGTGGCGGGGGAGGTCACGTCGATAGGTCGAACTGACATTCAGCAAATAGTCAGAAAGACAATAAGAGAAATTGGGTATGACAATCCAGAATATGGGTTTCACTGCGACAATTGTTCTGTCTTGGAATCACTTCACGAGCAGAGTCCAGACATATCCGTCGGCGTAACACCTAGTGGAGTCAAAGAACAAGGTGCAGGAGATCAGGGCGTGATGTTTGGATATGCTACAGATGAGACAAAAGAGCTGATGCCCTTGCCAATTGCAATGGCCCACAAACTATCAATGACCTTGTCAGAGGTTAGACGGAATAAGAAACTAGGATGGATCCGACCCGACGGTAAATCACAGGTGTCTGTAGTTTATGAGGATTTTAAACCCAAGAGAATTGATACCGTCGTCATTTCGACTCAGCATTCACCTGAGATAGGATTAGAACAACTGAGGCAAGAAATCATCGAGAACGTCATAAAGCCAGTTTGCAATGAGTGGATTGACAACAGCAGTAGTTTCCTTGTTAATCCTACAGGCAGATTCGTAATCGGTGGGCCCCCTGGGGATACGGGTTTGACTGGGAGAAAGGTTATCGCAGACACATACGGTGGGATGGGAAGACATGGAGGAGGGGCGTTTTCAGGAAAGGATCCGTCGAAGGTAGACAGATCTGCTTGTTATATGGCAAGGTATATTGCCAAGAATATCGTAGCCGCTGGTCTAGCCGGGAAATGTGAGGTGCAGCTCGCCTACGCCATAGGGATTGCGGAACCTGTTTCAGTGATGGTTGATACTTTTGGAACATCCACAATTGCTGAAAACGTAATTGAAGAAAAAATCAGGGATACTTTCGATATGAAACCGGCAGGGATCATCAAGACACTTGATTTAAAACGGCCCATATATAAAAAAACAGCAGCATACGGGCATTTTGGCAGAAATGAACCGACATTTACATGGGAAAAAACAGATAGAAAGGCTTCGTTAATCAGGTAGTTCCGTGCAAGACTTTGTCTGAGACTTCACTGTTCTCAATTCCCAAATGAAATCTTCTATTAAAAAAATTTACCACGTTTGAGATGTCTCTTCTAATTAGCAGGTTTGCATTAGGATGGTCTCTCGTTACTGATTGAGGCCAATCTATAATCCAAGGACGATCGTCGCTATCTACCAAAATATTGTATTCACTAAGGTCACAATTAATAATGTTGTGTTCATAAGCAAGCATGACATCGTTTAAGATGTCAAAAAGTGTTTGTCGTGGATTCCCTAATTTCTTGACTTGAACTAATCTCACACCATTAATCCTGCTCATTACTATAGCGTGAAACCCTCTGAAATAAGGAGTCGGTATCGTAATTCCTTTATTTTGCAACTGATGCAATATGTTGTATTCCTTCTCGGCTGCTCGAATGTTGGTCAGTAACCAACCATGGAAATGTTCATCTTTAGTAAACGACCTTTTTCGCCTTACCTGCCTAAAGCTAGTCCTCCCTATCCTGAAAAATTTGAGTGCCCGTAGTTTCGCGTTTTCAGTAATGGCTTCAAAAACGTCTGACTCCTTACCAACCCCAATTGGCCTTCCAAGACCTTCTATCATATTGTTATCAACGAATTTTTTCAATGCTACTGCATCTAGCCCCGACATCAACAAGCATATTCCATTTGAACTATCAGAGATTAAATTGAACTCAGTTAATCTTTTAATTCTATATTCGACCATGTCTTTGTGCATCCTTGAATAGCCAACGAGCTGACCACGACTCAGGAACTTCTGGCGCGAAATTACGGAACTTAGGGCGCTAAGGACCCTGAAATCATCACTTTCTAAGAGTTTAACCAGTTTGGCAGCTGATTGGGCCGAGAACAAATGAATCAGTCAAAGCTCCTTTCTTTGTCTCTTTTTAATATGTTATTATAACATGAAAAGGCGACAACATATACAAATAGTATGTCCAACGCTCCATAGTAGGATTTGTTGCTAAATGGCAAAGTTGCAGTGGTTACCGGCTCTACAAAAGGAATCGGCCTGGCCATAGCTAAAGAATTCACAGAACACAATGGCGCAACTGTCATAGTTTGCTCAAGGGATGAATACAGTGCTAAGAAAACTGCAGCGCTACTTAACGGTAAAACAGACTCAGCAGGTGTTGACATTACAAGCGATTCAAGTATTGGCAAATTTATGAAAAAAGTACTGGTTAATCATCAACATATTGATATTCTCGTGAATAATGCCGGTTATCCTTTCGAGAGGAAAATTTGGTTCAAGGCCTTACACGAGATTGATACAAGAGACCTGCAAAAAATATTGGAGGTTGATACTGTGGGATCTGTGAGGTTGACCAAGGAAGTAGTGAGAAGTATGTTAACCAACGATCGCGGGGGAGTGATAATCAACATATCTTCTACTCCTACGATATCCGGTCACTTCGAAGGGGCTCCTTATACTATGGCCAAATCAGCTGTTGTGGGCCTGACCAAACACATAGCTCGCGAATATGGAAGCAAAAATATTCGCGCATACACTCTTATGCTAGGCAATATTGCAACAGAGGCTACCTATAATTCTATGACAGAAGAAGAAAGGCAGAGAGGCGCGCAAGAATCAGCTATGAAAAGATGGGGAAAACCAGAGGAGGTCGCCAAGGTAGCAGCGTGTATTGCAAGTGACCATTTTTCGTTTGTGACGGGCAATTCCATAGTTATTGATGGAGGCTCCATAATGTCGTAAGAGGGCCAGATATGTGGTCAATTTGACAAAATTGAACTCAAATGGGCTGAGCGAGCCCAGCAATGAAAATGAAGAGATGTACGAACCTGACGATCTAGGGATAGCTGAAAGGGAACAGGAACTCCCTCCTAATATCGAGGAAAAGAAGAGGATGGGCAAACTTCGATCCGGATACACCACTGGGACTTGTGCGGCGGCTGCCACGAAGGCTTCGTTATTGAGAATGCTTACCGGGAAGGTTGTAGAAAACATCGAAGTCTCTTTACCCAAAGGCCTGAGCGCAAATCTTTTAATAGCATGGACAAGGACAAATGAAGACCTATCAGTCACAACCTCTGTAATAAAGGACGCTGGCGATGACCCGGATGTCACCCATGGTGCGGAAATTTGTTCTACTGTTTCATTTCTACCCTCCCAGGGGCAAGTGATCGTTGATGGGGGCAAGGGTGTCGGAAGAATAACTAAGCCGGGGCTGGGACTCGAACTAGGAAAAGCCGCTATCAATCCTGTCCCATTCTCAATGATAACGCAGGTAGTAAAAGAGGTAGCGAAAGATCAACTTGACTCACACGGGTTTAAAGTGGTGATATCGGTTCCTAGAGGAGAAGAGATAGCTAAACAAACGGATAACCCACGTCTAGGTATAACTGGAGGGATTTCGATATTAGGGACCACCGGCATCGTTTTACCCTATTCTACAGCTTCCTTTGCTGCGTCAATTAGGCAGAGTATGGACGTGTCGCTTGCAATGGGCACAGATACTGTAATACTTACAACTGGCGGACGGAGTGAAGATTATGTAAAAATGTATTTAGGTGAATCATTACCGGAACATGCCTATATACAAATTGGCGATTTCATTGGGTATAGTATAAAACAATGCGTCGACAAAAATATCCGAAAAGCAATTGTTGCAGGCTTTATCGGAAAATTGACAAAAATGGCAATGGGGGTAAAACAAACCCATGTAAGGGGATCACACGTAGATATGGAATTTATGGCAAAGGTTGCTTCTGAATGTTCCTCTTCGACGGTGGTTATAGAAGAAGTAAAAAAGGCCAATACTGCAAGACATGTATCGGAGATAATAGATGCACATAGAGTAGAGGGATTTTATAACTCGTTGTGTAGAAAGGTTTTTGAGCGATTATATGAGTATTCAGCTGGCAGGATTGACCTACAAGTTATTATGTTCGATTTCGATGGAAAGGTAAAGGGTTTTCATCCATCGCAATATTATCTCTGCTCATACATAACCCAGGATCCGATCTGTTTAGACTATGAACAGATAATCGAACACAGTCACTATGTCAGAGAAGAGATAATAATTATAGAAAGGAATATTTCGGTGTACTTGTCTGTTATTTTGGTCAAGTATCCATGTCCACGAGTAGTCCTGCAATCATAGCAATAACAAAACACGGTATCGAAATTGCAAGAAAAATAAAGGAAAATATTCCAGATGCAGAAATTTATGTTCCTGATAAACACAATGATTCCAGAAATGACATAAGTTGGTTCAAAGAACAAACAGGAGATATTGTATCATCCTTATTCAAGAAATACGATTCATTGATATGCATATTCTCTCTTGGGGCTGTGATAAGATTAATTGCGCCAGTGGTGGTGAATAAGAAAAGTGATCCCGCTGTGCTCGTCATAGACGATAAAGCTAATTTCATCATAAGCGCCTTGTCGGGACATCTAGGAGGAGCAAACGCATTAGCAAGAAAAGTATCATCTTTTTTTCCTAATTCAAAGCCAGTTATCACAACGGCAGCAGACGTAAATGAAACCATTGCAGTTGACCTAATAGGAAGGCAATTTAGTTGGGAAATTGAAAATTATCAAAACGTAACAAGAGTAAGCGCGCACATGGTAAATGAGGAAAAAATAGCTCTTTACCAAGACACAGGACAGTTAGGTTGGTGGCCCAGTGCTTCACTACCAAAAAATATTACAACAGTTTCCAGTATAGAAGATTTAAAACAACCTGAATTTAAAGGATGCCTCATAATTTCAGACCGGATAATTAGCGATTCAGCAATTTTGGACAAGGCTGTAATATATAGACCCAAGACTCTTGTGGTCGGCTTAGGATTGCATTGGACGACGAGTAAGGAGAGCATCGAAAAGGCAATCCGGTCTGTCATGGAAAATAATGGATTGAGCTTGAAATCGATTCGCTCTGTATCGTCTCTTAACCGTGGTGCTCGGGTAAAGGGATTACAAGAGTTTTCTGAACAACAAAATATCCCACTCGAACTCTATGATAAAGAGGTATTGCACGGGGTTAAAGTACCCAATCCATCTGAAACTGTCCTGAACTATGAGGGAACAGCAAGCGTATCTGAAGCCTCTGCCATAACGGCTTCCCAAGGAAATTTGGTAGTCCCAAAACAGAAGTTTCCCCCGGATCTGACTGTAGCAATAGCTAGGATAAATTTTTGATCGAATTGAAAAAAGCGCTCTTGCTCGTGGATAGGGGAAGTAGAGAACCTGAGGTAAACCAAGAACTATCGGAAATATGCT
Organism: uncultured Nitrososphaerales archaeon; assembly: GCA_963737815.1. Taxonomy (GTDB): domain Archaea; phylum Thermoproteota; class Nitrososphaeria; order Nitrososphaerales; family Nitrososphaeraceae; genus TH5893. Next base: position 113,164 of record CAVTUB010000005.1, read on the forward strand.
CGCTTCTCAAACCAAAGGGCCACTATGATTACTCGAGTTATTGCTTCTTGGAAGTGCTGCCTCCTTTTATAGAAGAAGGGATAAGAAGGTGTGTCGAAAGCGGGTCTGTATTTATCACAATAGTCCCTTATTTCCTATATCCTGGTTTAAAATTAAAAGAGACTGTTAAACAAAGCGCAGTTATTTGTAAAAATCAAAAATTGAGAATTGGAATTTCAAAACCATTATGTTACCACCATCTACTGACAGAAATCATAGTCGAAAGGATTGCCGAGAATAAGTCTAGAAATAATATTCGTTGGGGGGACAAAGAATGTGACGTCCTAGTCATCGGACATGGAAGCAGTGATAAGAGGGCAAGAGATGCATTTGTCCATACCGTAAATAGCCTAAGCCAATCCTATCGTAGGGTAAGTTTTTGTTTTCTCGAATTGGACCAGCCAAGTATCGAAAATGCAATAACCCAGATGGTGTTACATAAACCCAAGGCCTTGCTACTAATGCCTTATTTTCTGCATAAGGGGGCGCATATCAAATATGACGTACTGGAAGAAGTACAGTCGGCATTGGAAAAAAATAACTTCAAAGAAGCATATCTATCACGACATTTGGGGGTAAATGAAAAGTTAGTTGACTTGGTGTTAGAGCGTGCTATAGAGGTGGAGAGGAGATCTGGGGTTAGATAGGACTGAAAAAGACGTTCACGCGGTGGGGCGGGATGTTAAGCGTAGAAAGATGTCTGAGAAGGCTTACGATATTGAGTCAAGAAGTTTTAAGATTATAGAAGCAGAGGTGGGAAATCATCCATACAATGCATTGGAATGGTCGATAGTTCGGAGGGCTATTCATTCCACAGCCGATTTTGATTTTGCCGGGTCCCAGAGACTAATTTTTGGACTCGATGCCCTTGCCTCTGCATTCGATGCTATTAAGAATAAATGTTCAATTGTGACTGACGTAGAAATGGTACGGGTGGCCCTCAATAAAACTTTGCTTTCGATTTTTGGGCTAAAAACTATATGTAATATCTCGAACGAGACTGTTATCTCTAAATCGCGAACTCTTAACAAGACCAGGTCAGAACTTGCCATGCGATATTCTGTAGAGGATATGGCTGGAGGGATAGTCGCCATAGGGAATGCTCCTACGGCCTTGTACGAAATAATCAAGATGATAAACGAGGGAATTGCTAACCCTGCGCTTGTAATCGGCATCCCAGTAGGCTTCGTCTCCGCTTTAGAATCCAAAAGGGAACTTGCAATAACTAAAGTTCCATTTATCACAAATAATGGAAGAAAAGGTGGAAGCCCTATTGCATCTTCAATTCTAAACGCAATCATGTTGCTCTACCAACAGAGACTCACAATCCCATAACAACATGTTTCAAGACATTTGAAATAATAATATAAGTATCAGAAAAATCCCAAAATAAATTTTCTGAAATAGTTGAGCTTATTTTTTGGTTTGGGTAACTGAGTTTTTTTGTTAAATAGAAATCAACCGTAAAATCTTTTTATGAAATAAATCTTAAGGTTTATAAGCATAAATCGAGGGGTTTAGTTGCACAGATTTTGGAAGAGACCCTCGGATTCCCAATTGCTGTTACTGATTGTGACGAACCGCAATCTTGCAAGTCAAGCCCCTCATATCGAGAAATAAATACCGCCAAAATCCTTGTTATAGGACTAGGACAATTAGGACTACCTGTAGCTAAATACGTCAAAGACAGAGGATTTGACGTGTATGGATATGATATTAGCACAAAAGCACTTGAGCGTGCAGAGAAAACAGCAGGAATAAAAAAAGCTATTAACTTTAGCGGTTTTGATGTGTATATCATATGTGTTTCAACACACAGACAAGAAGACATGTTCTCACCTCAAATAGAAGGCATACTATCGATAGTACAAGATAAAATTGCAAAAGAAGCTAAAAATGGAGCACTAGTATCAATAGAAAGTACAATTCCTAAAGGTACATCAAAGAAAGTATTTGAAATGTTAAACCATAGATTGCATGTTGCTCATGCTCCGCATAGATGGTATGCATTAGAAGAGAAAGAGCATGGTGTGAATCAATTACGTGTAGTAGGTGGAGTATGTGATTGCTGCCTTAGAGCAGCTATGCAGTTTTATGATGGTGCAGTAATATCAACAATAGAAGAACAAAGAGAAGCATCAACACCCAAATCAGCATCAATAGAAGCAACTGAGATAACGACAAGTGGAAATGGCAATGGCAATGGCAATGGCAATGGCAATGGACACGGTCTGAATAATTTTACTAACATTCCTTCTACAAAGAATACTAGTCTAGGAATCCCTATGCATCCAGTACCAGAAATAGAGATTGCTGAATTAACAAAGATTATAGAGAATGCACATAGATATCTGCAAATAGCGTTTGCTGAGGATCTTTATCTATACTGTCAAGCAAATAACATTAACTTTGCAGAATTGAGAGATTCAGTTAATACAAAATGGAATGTAAATGTTCTTGAACCAAGAGAAGGAATTGGTGGACACTGTTTACCAAAGGATACTAAAATGTTTCTGAATTCATCTAGATCGATAAAGAGTAAGATTTTAGAAGCTGCTATGGAAGTGGATTCAGAATATAGAAGGCTTCAAGCAACGAGCGGACCTTATCAATTAACTGGAGAACCTCTCGTAACGCAAGGTGGAGTTAGGACAGAAGAGAGACAAACGGAGTGCCGAGCAGCCGGTTTCTGTTGGAGAGTCTATCGAGAAATTGGTTTCTGCTCAAATCCGCCCAAGCACTTACATAGATAAATGAACACTGACGGGTGTTGATGTTATGGCAGTAAAACGTTCCATTGTTGTGTTTGGCGCTCACCCTGACGATATCGAGATAGGGATGGGCGGAACTGTTCCGAAACTCGTCGGCCTAGGCTATGATGTAAACCTGGTTATCGCCACTCTTCCTAACTTCGTCGCAACGGATAGCAAAGAAGATAGAAGAAGAGAGGCTACTATGTCAGCCAAGGTGATGGCGTTGTAAACCACCGGAATTTTTAGATCTAGCCCCAGACGAAGTCATTTTTGGTAGAAAGTTTGTTACTTTGATAGATAAACTAATAAAAAAGTATGAGCCCGAAGCAGTTTTCACTCAATGGATCGGAGATTCACACCAAGATCATCAGGCACTTACTCGGGCAGTCATAGCCGCCTCCCGGGACGTGGATAATCTATTCATGTATGAAACCACTATCCCGGGAGGTATAACTGAAAATGCATTCAGACCCCAACTTTTCGTTGACGTAACGCAGACTTTGGATTTAAAGAGAAATGCACTGGATTGTTTCGATTCCCAAAAAATTCGCTGTGGACCAGTATGGATTGATGCACTTGTTGGGAGATGTTCTTACAGAGGATATCAAATGAATACAAAGTATGCTGAAGCCTTTGAAGTTGTCAAGATTTCCAAATGGTAGCGGCTTAATTGTTATAAGAAGGTGTATGAAGA
>CAVTUB010000006.1:0-109682 GCA_963737815.1 uncultured Nitrososphaerales archaeon
TTGACCTTGTTGACAAATTATTGTAAATGTTGACAATCCTATCGCCAAACAATATATGTCAACAATGTTATGTTGACAAATTTGTTGACATATTCATATTTCCTGATTAATTAAAGATTCAAATTTGTCAACAATTAATATTTTTTGAAGTTAAAATCTACCGTAACCATTCATCTTAGTAGTGGTGGACTGGGCGGGATTTGAACCCGCGACCTTTCGATTGCGAATCGAACGTTCATACCAGACTGAACTACCAGCCCTTTAAATTCTGATAATCTGCGTTAAAGAAAGGATACTTACTTACCTACTACTATACGTAACTATAGTAGCAAAACTAAAATCCAACCAGCCATCGACTATTCTAATAAGGAAACTGTGAAAAACGTCTTCACTTTATGATTAAGAGTGAGAGAAAATTAGCCAGCTAACTCGCGGCATAGCATAAAAAATTTGTTGTGGAGTTATCAGGAACTTCCGTAGATGGGGGATGTTATGAGCCCGAATTTTTTATGAAATCTATGACGACTGTTGAATCTCTTCCTGGAGTGTATCTGGGCTGTTGGTTTGTTCAGCTCAAGCCTCTCTTTCTCCTATACTCTGAATCCACTTCAATAGCTGCTTCTAAAATCTTACTCTTTATCGATCTAGATGAATTCAGAAACATTTTAGTATCCTTTGGTAAACAGTGTCCACCAATTCCTTCTCTTGGTTCAAGAACATTTACATTCCATTTTGTATTAAGTGAATCTCTCAATTCTGCAAAGTTAATGTTATTTGCTTGACAATATAGATAAAGATCCTCAGCAAACGCTATTTGCAGATATCTATGTGCATTCTCTATAATCTTTGTTAATTCAGCAATCTCTATTTCTGGTACTGGATGCATAGGGATTCCTAGACTAGTATTCTTTGTAGATGGAATGTTAGTAAAATTATTCAGACCGTGTCCATTGCCATTGCCATTGCCATTTCCACTTGTCGTTATCTCAGTTGCTTCTATTGACGCTGATTTGGGTGTTGATGCTTCTGCTTGTTGTTCTTCTATTGTTGATATTACTGCACCATCATAAAACTGCATAGCTGCTCTAAGGCAGCAATCACATACTCCACCTACTACACGTAATTGATTCACACCATGCTCTTTCTCTTCTAATGCATACCATCTATGCGGAGCATGAGCAACATGCAATCTATGGTTTAACATTTCAAATACTTTCTTTGATGTACCTTTAGGAATTGTACTTTCTATTGATACTAGTGCTCCATTTTTAGCTTCTTTTGCAATTTTATCTTGTACTATCGATAGTATGCCTTCTATTTGAGGTGAGAACATGTCTTCTTGTCTGTGTGTTGAAACACATATGATATACACATCAAAACCGCTAAAGTTAATAGCTTTTTTTACTCCTGCTGTTTTCTCTGCACGCTCAAGTGCTTTAGTGCTAATATCATATCCATACACATCAAATCCTCTGTCTTTGACGTATTTAGCTACAGGTAGTCCTAATTGTCCTAGTCCTATAACAAGGATTTTGTTAAAATGACCCAGGGAAAGGTTAGATGCCAGGGATGAAGCTGTGCCTAGGGCCGTGTCGACAAAGTTATTGTTGGTATCTGTGATCTTCTCGATGGTTTCATTATCGTCACATTCGCAACTGTTCAGTTTGTTTAAAAAGTCGACACCTTGTTGTGTAGTCCTATATGTCAACTCTCCCTTCTGCTGTTCAAGCAAATTGTCTTCTAGCAAATGATTAAGTAATTCTTCTACCTTATCGTAAGAGACAAAAGATTTATACATAATATTTGTTTTTGACGATCCCTCCCGGGCTGCCTCCAATACAAGCCCTATTACTTCGTCTTTGCTCCTACTAGGCGTGTTTGTCATTTCGTCTATTGTGATACTAAGCCGCAGTACCTAATAAATGGAATACCTCCAATATAGGGAAAAATCGTATCTTCTTTTGTTAGTCAGGATTAGATGGAACTATCGTAACTACAAATACTCCTTAATGTTCTTAGATCGAAAGTAGCGAAAGCTTAACCACGAGAGGATAAACTATCTTATGATGGCATTTAGAAGAAATAAACTTAGGTGATTCATATAAGATTCTTACGACGCCGATTCCTGTAGAAAATGATTACCGCTCATTAATCAGTCTGCAACCCTCAACAGCCATCGACAGAGGATGTTATCTCTTTACTTATGAGCAGAGCAAGAATGTACAAATACTGGGTAGTTATCCTAGTCTACCCTGCCATTATCGTAGATTTGTTTCTATTCTTCGCATTAGGATGGACACGGCCGGTAAACAGACAGAAATAGATTCAATACTGCCATATCTTCAGTCAAGAAAAATCGTGCAAGCAATTAAGCAAGACTAGATGGTAGCTTCACTTCTCTAAGGGCGCACGCACATGTGGTCTTTCTATTATTATCAGTCTGCCCAAATACATCCCTGTCTGAATCTGATAACAAGAAGCAGAAAATGATGATAGGGGGCCATTTTAAGCAGGTTACTTGAAGATTTATGAATAGCCTATCGGTAACCCTCGCCTCGAATTTATCATATTAGCACCAGTATCCATACTGTTTATGCTATCAGATCTGCTTAACGGCAAATCCAGACTATCTGTCGTGTAAGAATTGGGATTGGTCTGCCTTCCCCCGTGCTGCAGTAGAGGCTGAGGGCTGGCCTGCTGGGGTTGTGACGAAAAAGTATCCTGGGGTACGCCGGTAATATTTACGCTAGAAAATTTAGTATAATTATTAGGATAAGCTAGACAAGAGATCCTTGAAGTCATTTCATTTTCTCCTTCTTTAGGAACCCCATAACTTGGAGTAAAGGTAAATGTCCAGTTTGAATAATTGTTTGCTTCAGAATCATCGATTGGTGAAGCTCGCTGGTAGGGTGTTTCGGAATTTAGGACTGCTGATACGTCACAATCCGTGCTCGCATCGTCAGACGATTTGCCTGATATCGTTAAATTAGAATCCATGGGAACATGCTGACCTGGTTTATGCGATTCAATTGTAACGAACATTTCAGTCTGGTTAATCTTTCGGCATTTACTTTTGCACGTTCTATCATCTGTTGCTGCCGCAATTGATCCTGCTGCTGTAGTTGTAAAATCTGTTCTTGTGGTGCACCAGTAATATTTACGCTAGTAAATTTAGTATAATTATTAGGATAAGCTAGACAAGAGATCCTTGAAGTCATTTCATTTTCTCCTTCTTTAGGAACCCCATAACTTGGAGTAAAGGTAAATGTCCAGTTTGAATAATTGTTTGCTTCAGAATCATCGATTGGTGAAGCTCGCTGGTAGGGTGTTTCGGAATTTAGGACTGCTGATACGTCACAATCCGTGCTCGCATCGTCAGACGATTTGCCTGATATCGTTAAATTAGAATCCATCGGAACATGCTGACCTGGTTTATGCGATTCAATTGTAACGAACATTTCAGTCTGGTTAATCTTTGCGGCATTTACTTTTGCACGTTCTATCATCTGTTGCTGCCGCAATTGATCCTGCTGCTGTAGTTGTAAAATCTGTTCTTGTGGTGCACCAGTAATATTTACGCTAGTAAATTTAGTATAATTATTAGGATAAGCTAGACAAGAGAGCTTGGCGGTTAGTTCATTCGTTCCGTTTGCAATTTCATGGTAGTCCTTGGTAAACGTATATGTCCAGTTTGAGAAATCTTCCCTAGGGACAGTATTGACTAGATTCGTATTATTATTATTATTATATTAATGGCATTTGGTTTGGCCTTCTGGAATGGCTTGAGATCATTCCAGTCCAGGTAAACCTCGCAGTCCGTTGTGGAATCGTCTGATGATATCCCTGAAATTGTAAGTGGACCAATGGGTGCTAATTGATCTTCCTCATGCGATTCAATTGTAACGAACATTTCAGTCTGGTTAATCTTTGCGGCATTTACTTTTGCACGTTCTAACATCTGCTGCTCTCTTTGTTTTTCGAGTTGAATTTTTCGTAAGGCTAATTGTGCTTGTCTGCTGTTGTTCCAATTTTTCTTTTTCGAGTTGCTGCTGTTGTTTTTCGAGTTGCTGCTGTTGTCCTAGGAGCTGCTCCTGTGTTCCTCCGGTAACATTTACGCTATACCATTTTGTCAGGTTAGTAGGAGATTTGAGACATGAAAGCTTGGCTGTTATTTTATTGGCACCTTGTTTTATCGGTGCATATTCAGGGGTGATAAGAAATTGCCAATTTGAATAGTCATCTTTGCCGGATGTTCCTTGAGGTGTCGTGGGTTGGTATGGTCTAACATCATTTATGAGAATCGACACATCGCAAGGCGAGTTTGCATCATCGGTAGCAGTACCGGTTACTATTAAAGTACTGTTATTATTTTTATCGTTACCATTAGTTCCGTTGGTCATGTTCGATGGAGAAGCGGCAACTATCTGGCCATCTTCAGGTGATATGATCTTGAGGGCAGGGACCTTTGGTAAATTATCTTGCTGTCCAGCGGCTAAATTCTGGGGTCCAATGTTAATGCTTGAATAATATAAAGAGGTGAGAAGAAGGATACTAGTTATAACACCAATTGCAGAAATGTTAGTTGCCAATTGATCTAATTTTTTCCAAGCATCTTATAAAGATACTACATAAATAGTGTTGATAATACCTTCACTAATAATCCCATAAGCGACTAGAGAGACTAAGAACATATGTGTATAATTGTATTAATTGGTTATTTAGTAAATATTGTATCCGGAATTGGAGATATAAATTGGACGTCGGGAAAGCTGTGCCAAATTTACTAATTAACTTGCAAAACATTTACATCGGTATACGCTTCTATCTCGTACCAATAGCACCTAGAGATTCGTAATGGCTTCAAAAAATCTTCAAAACAATCCTAAAGGAACGGATAAAGTGATCCAAGCTGCCACTTAACGGCATGACAGTTGCAATAACGGCAAGCCGCAGAGCATCGGAGCTTGCCCATATCGTCGAAAATTTTGGAGGCAAACCTTACATCGCACCCACTATCGGTATCGAAGCAGACCTGAAAAAGCCGAGGAAGGACGTACTTCAATTTCTGAATAAGGTGACCGAAGGCGATATTGATTACGTCATCTTCATGACTGCTCCAGGGGTTTTTTCACTCATTTCCATTGCCAATATTTTAGGCTTAGAAGAGAAATTAATACAGTCTTTGGCGCGTGTTACTATCGTTGCCAGAAGTTTAAAACCTAAGATGGCCTTGAAAAAGTACGGCGTCGAGATAGACTTTGTCCCAGAAGAAAACACAGCAGAAGGAGTATCGAAGTTATTATTGGATAAGGGTGTAATAGGAAAAAAAATTGCAATATTATGGCACGGTGATTATCCACCAAAACTGAAAGATAATCTATATAAAGCTGGAGCAAAAAGTGTTATTGAAGCTTCTACTTACAAATATTCTCTTGAGCTCAAAAAAGAAGGCGCATCTATCCTCAAGTCAATGGGCTATGATTACATTGCTCCAGATGAAAAAAAAGTGATACACCTCATCCATGATATTGTTGCTGGAAAGATAAGTTCAATCACATTTACAAGTCCTCCATCAGCACGTGACCTTGTAGAAATAGCTAGGGTTAATGACTTGTCCGAAGTATTGAAAAAATCGCTCAATACCAATGTTGTGGTCGTGGCGGTTGGCCCATCTACTAAGAGCACGCTAGAAGAGAACGGTATCGATGTACATGTTATGCCGCAGACTTTCAAAATGGGTCCAATGATTAAGGCATTAGATGAGTTCGTGAGTCAAAAACATCCTGTTAAGGGAAATAGGCCACCGGAGACAAATCCAAGACTAAGTGAGAGATAGAAGATTCGAGAAAAGGGAATGGGCTTTTAAGAGAATGGGCACAATCAAGAGATAAGACAAAATACTGCCCGATTTTAAATCAGAACTTCCGATATCGATGTAATTATACTTCGGCCACAGAGGGATCAAATTATTTATTTCACTTTTCAGTAGTATCACGACAGTTGCTAGTAATCTAAATATTACTACTAGGTAAATATCTATTTGTTGGCAAAACTCTCTGACATGAAGGGTCAAGAACTCGTTGATGTACAAGAAGAAGGCGGTGAGTTAAGACTTACTTTCAAAAACGGTAAGAAATATTCGCTAAAGGTTCAAGATGGAAAATTTGTTTTTAGCTCTGGAGAAGAATAGTAAAATGTAAATTGCACTATTTCAGTACAATATTAAATCAATAGTTTTTGAAGTCATCTTATCCTCGATAGTAATTAAAAAAAGAAGAAAAACCTAATAGCCTGGCAAGGATTCTCCTAGGCCAGGTCGTTCCTTTTCGAGTTTTGCTATGTTTCTTGACAGAAATTCTATCGTTCCTGGAATATGACACCTGCAGACGCAATTATTACAGTCTATATGGCTGCCAGTTTTGCAATATTTTGTAAATTCGTTAGTACTCATAAAAAGCTGAAAGAGTTTTAGCTAAACAATAATTTTAGTATTGCGTCATCCGGAGAAACATTAACGCAACATTGAGTCGGCGTGGTAAGTCGTTCGTTTAGTTCACAATTTTGTATTTGACTAATCTTGCGATTCATCAGATATGTCCTTAAAGATATATATCTTCTATAGACGATTAATATTTGAACGAGGCATGGAAGAGAAGAATTACCTCTATCAACACACCTCAAGAATCGATACGCTGAGTAGCGGAAATAAGGGTGCAAATAATGAATCTTTTAGCCTGACTCGGTTCGAGACATTGATACTTAGATGCATAAAAGGTAGCCCAAAGACCGAAACAAAAATTTCTAAAGAGGTCAAGATCAATTTGCCCATTGTCTCGGAACTTGTCACAGATCTCATGTTGAAAGGTTATATAGAAAGAACTAGAAGGCGACGAGCGCTATTCGCAAGCAAAGAGTATTTCTCGACTACACTTGAGGGATTGATCGCCTTAGAGATTGCTCAAAGAGCTAACAAGAATCGTGACTTCTTGTCTCAAGTATTTGTCACGTTGATGGATAAAAGTCAGAAAATTCTAGACGAAATATCATCCGATTCGATAATTCTGAAGTTATTATTAGGCATAGCAAAGTTTGTTCTTAGAATGGCCAAGTAGGCTTTAATAAAGTAAAAAACCAGATAAAGTACTTGATCTTCTTGTTCTGTAGGTAAGGACAGTGGTTGACCTATGATTGACCTAGACATTCAATTACAAATCATTATTGAGATTATCTATTGACAGAATTTGGTAAGTGGACCATGTGCATGGATAGTCAGATTTGTTTCCGATATTGAGTGAATTATTACGAGGCGCTTGTGAAATGTCGGTTCTAGGTTGTTCAGATAGATTATTATTATAGATTTGTTGCCTAAGCTAAAAAAAACCATGCTACTTGTCAGAAAGGTTGCAAGTATCTACGTTAAGTGTTTGTACCTGCCTTCGATGTTTGGTAAAGGTACCCCAGCTTGAGCTCAGGAAAAAAGAAAATAAAGATAGAATTTGAGGATGCAGAAGGAAGCAAATATAACCTTTCATTAGATGGGGACATCTCAAAAAATAAAATATTAAAAGTATACGAATTGATGGAATCGCTCAATACACAGGTACCACTAGAAGCAGAGAATAACGGGAAGGAGAGGCGGGGCCTTGGGCAAGGTTATATCCGCCCTGGCGATAATCTCATGTCAGTTGGTTCAAAGATATGGTACATAATTGAAAATAAGTTCCCTAGCAGTACCTTTACCTCTTCAGACATTCAGGATATGTACGAGGAAGAATATAAAGAATCGATGCGTCTTGATGCGATTGCAACCTACTTGTCCAGATACGCCAACAAGGGCAAATTGGTAAGAAACAAGAAGGGCGGGAAGGAATGGTTATACAAAATAGTAGTACCCGAGAAAGCAATGGCAATTAGTAAGAATGCTGGCAGTGATTACCCAAATACAAAACAATTCTTCGACTCTACGAAGTCAAGGAATGTTCAGCAGGGTTCGACAAGTTCTTTCGAGCAGGCTGCTAATAATTTTTCCTCCCTAACTGAAGTTAATTAATTAATTTATCAACTGCAGGTTACCTTAACCATCGTCGGGTTGGCAGTCGACCAAAATTGCCTTTTCGAGAGTTGACTTATCGTGACAATATGTATCGAAGAGCAGAAAAAACACCCGGGTGAAATGGACGATTTCTAAAGACCATTATTCTAACATACCATGTTGGTCACGTCTTCTATTCAGGCTCACAGAGGTGGTTCAGGAGGTGGATAATCGGTTAACTATCTCTAATAAAACATATTAAGCATGGATACGACTTTACTTTGAGGCTTATGTCCACACGTAATCTTTCTCCTCGTGAAGGTTTTAGATTTAAAATTATACCCCGCAATGTTTTCGGAAGATACTGTCTTCAGGTTTGCAGTTTTGAGACAAATATACTCTTGGGTCCATTCATAGGATGATATAAATGAACCCAGTAACAACACCATCTCCAGGTTCAGAGGACACAAACCCATTTAGCTCCTCTACTGGTTCTTCTGGGAGGATGTCTGCAAATGATAGTTCAGGAAATGAAATATCTTTTGTAGATACGAAATACCTCTGTGTTGGCATTGTGGATATTGTGAATTCTACAAAGATAACGGCAGACATTGGCAATTCAGAAAATGTTGCAAAGTATTACTCAATTTTCATAAATACTATGGCAGTTATCGCAAGAAACTTTGGGGCAGAGGTTATCAAAAATGTCGGAGACAGTGTCATATTCTTTTTTCCCAAGACATCTGAAACTTCGACTGATAAGACACCTTTCAAGGATGTTTTAAGATGTGGCCTTACAATGGGGGCAGTACATGTTCCTATGAATGACGAGTATGAGGCTAATCATTTACCCGCCATTAATTACAGAATAAGTGCAGATTATGGGAAGATAGAAGTTGCTAAATCAGGCCCGTCACGAGTTGTCGATGTGTTTGGCTCAACCGTGAACATGTGTGCAAAAATAAACTCCAAGTCACCACTAAACGGATTGATAATAGGTGGCGACCTTTACCAGATTATCAAAGGAGTACATGAATCATCACCTTCTTCTTTTGTTATCAAAGAGATGGGGGCGTATTCGATTGAAGGGTCAAAGACTCATGCTTACCCTTTGTATTCTGTAACAACTTCTGCCAATCTAGCTACGCCAGCAATAGTTGTCCACACTCAAGCTAGGGGAAAACACCAAGCCATGTCTGGACCAACTGTCAACGAAGGACTTCCCAAAATGAATGTAATGCTTATCGACGACGAGCCTGATATGATAATAACCTACAAGTCTTTCCTGCACTCTGAAGGATACATTGTCGACGCTTTTACCAATTCACAAGAAGCACTTAGGCATTTCGCCCAAGTCAATCCTTCGTATTACGACTTGGTAATAATGGATATCAGAATGCCACATCTGAACGGTTTGCAGTTGTACCACCGCATGAAGGCAATTAATAGTTCTGTCAGAGTACTATTTGTGTCGGCGCTTGATGCAGTAGAGGAATTAGTCAGCATCTTACCTGACATTAAGCATAATAGCATAATTAGAAAGCCAGTTGAAAAGGACAATTTTGTAAAATCTGTCCAACTAGCTATGTCTCAGTAAAAAATGAAATCTTCATGCAATTAATCCTAACCTACGCAACTCGGTTGAATGAGAAAACGAGGGATTATTCATGAGCAATATTTGGTATTGTTTAATATATCACTTTTCGGATAGTGTACAAAAGAGTGTGTTTAGATAAGAATGGAAATTGATTCTGTGCGAGTTTCTCGGTTTATGACAACAGAAATAATAACGGCCACAGAAGACCAAACAATTCAAGAGATATGCAAAACCATGTCGGAGCATGATATAGGAAGCGTGGTGGTTGTAAAGAGATTGGTTGATGGCAACAAACCTATAGGGATTATTACAGAAAGAGATATAGTCAATCAAATAGGATCGTCTGACTTATTTTTGGTTCAAAAGCCAATTCGTGAGGTGATGACATACCCCCTAGTTACTATTTCTCCATCCACTTCAGTGAAGGAAGCTATAGAAACCATGCAATCTAGAAATATACGAAGACTCCTTGTTGTCGATAAGGGTGATCAAGTAAAGGGTATATTGACACAAAAAGATGTCTTAAAGGCACTTTCTGGTCCTGAGGCTCGGTAGTTGGCTTAGAGAGATATAACTTTATCTTTTTCCACTACTCAATTTTAATGAGAAATTGAAAACCCATATTCTGATTCTGATAATTAAAGTGTTATCAGCTGCTTTGCAAAGAACTTCGTAGGTATTCTTTGAGTCCAGATATCTTTACTCTTTCTTGCTCCATTGTGTCTCTCTGTCTTACAGTAACGGAATCGTCTTCAAGAGTTACCTTATCAACAGTTATCGCAAAAGGAACGCCGATTTGCTCCAGCCGTCTATATCGCCTTCCAATTGAACCAGAATCATCATAATAAGTGTCGTAATCTCGCTTGAGATCGGAGTGGATCTTTTGTGATTTCTCAGCAAGTCCGTCTCTGTTAACTAGAGGCAATATACCAACGAGAACGGGAGCAAGATAAGGTTTGAGTCTTAAAACTACTCTATCGTCATGTTCATAATCTTCAAAGAAAGAGTGTTCGAGAATAGCGTAAATGCTCCTATCAATTCCCATAGATAGCTCGAACACATGTGGTAATATCTTTGACTGGTCGGAAGGATCGATTACCTCCAGATTTTGTTTGCTAACCATCGAATGGCCTTTGAGGTCGTAGTCTGAACGATAGTTACAGGCAACGAGCTCCAACCACCCAATGCTTGTTTCAACCTCAAAATCAAAGGCTGTGGAAGCATAGAAAGCCTTTTCGTCATCTCCTAGTCGACGAAATCGGGTTCTCTGCATATCTATCCCTGTCTTGCTATAGAACTCGTTTAAAATAGCCAGATAATATGCTACCACCTTGTTGGGTATTATTTCTCTCGTCAGACATTCACCAGCGGTGATTTCCTCAACTGAGTTTCCATCAGAAGAAATCCTTAACAATATACCTTTTACCTCTTCAAAACGTGAGAGGTCGTTTAATTTGAGAGGGTTACAGAAAATTTCTACTTCTGCTTGGTAGAACTCCCTTAGTCTGAGGAGGCTCTGCCGGGGAGCAATTTCATTTCTAAAACTTTTGCCGATTTGAGCTATCCCGAGAGGCAACTTGCCCCTCATGGTTTTATACACTCGAGGAAAATCAACAAAGATGGTCTGACAAGTTTCAGGCCGCAGGTATGCCTCTTCTGCGGAAGGACCGATTTCTACTTTGAACATCATATTGAACCGAGTGGTATTACCGAACTTTCCTTTGCAGCTGGGGCAGCAAATATTATCACGAATTATCATAGCGTCTATATCTTCGTTAGGAGTTCTTTCGGGGATATCTTTTCCAATTCTTTCTGAAACTAACCTGTCAGCTCTGAAAGTAGAGCCACATTCTGTGCACTTTATTATGGGGTCGGTAAAGTTTCCAATATGTCCAGAAGCAGCAAATACGCTCTTGCTCATTATCTGGGATCCATCAATTTCCATCATACTATCCCTTCTAACGATTTCTCTCCTCCAAAGATCGATGAGTTTGTTTTTAATTTTCAGACCTGTTGGACCATATTCCCAAAAACCTGCAGGAGCATCTGCATAAATCTCACAACTTGGAAAGTAAAATCCTCTTTCAAGAGCTAACTTCATAATTTGATCATAATTGCTCACCATACTTGTTCTCGCCTTGAGGGATGGCGCGACAAAGGGCTTTAAATTTATTCTCCCGCTCTAGACGGGTTATGGATCTTAAAACTCCAGGTTAAGGGCCTCGCAATAAACTCCACCATTTTATCTATTTAATTTAACGCTTGACACGCGATTGACCTGTAAAGGAGCGCACTACCTGAGACGGCGTTCTGAAGTGCGGTTGGCTTACATCCATCCATGCACGCCTAACAATCATCTTACACGCACTTTTTATTAGAGGACGTCCATTATCTCTAGTAAATCGGTTGTCTCACATAAGACTCGGTACAGGAGACTTAGCAAAATATCCTTTTCTTAACGAGGCATCAGAATACATTCGTCTTATCCATTTAGATTATGATGAGTTTGATCGGCCCGAGATGAAATACATTATTGAGAGATCCGCTCAAAGGATCGATAGGGAGGTGAGACAAGGAAAGCTGTATGAAACTTTGGAAAGGTACGAGATCGAGGTATTAACCTTTCTTGTTAGCCTGATGATGGTCAAATGTATGGGGACCGACAATATTTCTAAGAAGCATTCTCTTTTTGAGGCGTTGAGGGCAGAAAAGTTTCTTACCGAAGATCTGAAAAGAGAACAAAATGAAGAGAGAAGACAGCTTCTTATTTCCAAAATCTTTGTCGAACTATTTAGAGTCCAAGTTGAAATTAATAGCGAAGATCATAACTTGTTCAAAGTCAAAGTGAACGACTACCTTGCAAGGGCTTCAAAATTTCATGAACAAGAGTGGAAACTGATAAACCGCCAGGTACATAAAGGCTACGTTTACCTGGGTGTGGATGAGACTGTGAGGCTTATACGTAGTGAGCTTAGTGCGTTGATTTACAATAGGCTTAAAACTATGGATTTGTCCGCTATGCCTCTGTCGGTCAAGAACAAACTTGTCGAGACTGCACCCAAATTTCCACAGGAATACAACAGGCAACATATTCACAAGATTTCTCATTACCCTCCCTGTGTAAAACATGCAATTGATGAAATGAACAAAGGAGAAAATTTGCCACATTCTGCTAGGGTTTTGCTCGCTACTTACATGCTGTCTATTGGTAAGAATGTTGAGGATATTGTTGTCTTGTTCCATAACGCTCCTGATTTTAACGAAAAAGTTACAAGATATCAAATCGAACATTTATCGGGGAAAAAAGGAAGCGGAATAAAGTACTTTGTTCCATCTTGTGAAAAACTAGTTAACGAAAGCCTTTGCTTCGCAACAGAAGAGTGCAATGGGATAGTAAATCCTATTCAATTCGGTCAAGGGTTGAGGAAAAAAATTGATTGATTTTGATCCCTTGAAAGAACCTGCACATCAAAAAGGCATTGATGACAATAAAAGGATTGAAGGGGGAAGCAGGATAATTAGCGCTGCTACTCAATTGCAAAATTATCAAACTATGAGGCGTGTCTTTAGGGAATACTACTTCAAATTCGGTAAGAATATAGAATCTCCAAGGGAAATCCGACGACGCGAGTTCGCATTTCGTTACTGGGGGGCCGACGGAGAACCTGGGGGGATGGTTAGGCATCTGGCATTTGAAAACGAAGGCGAAATCCTCGCTACAGCCTTAAAAGAGGTGCCTTGTGACCTCTATTGTTCAAATGGCTACTATAGATTCCCGGCTTATCCAATGCAGCAAAAGGAATGGTTAGGTGCGGACCTGATATTTGATATCGATACAAAGGATTTGCATTTGTCATGCCAACTCAATCATTCATACTTGATATGTGAGAGATGTGGAAATGCCACTAAAAACATACAAGGATTGGACAGGTGTCCCTCGTGTAATTCCCCGAACTTGGGTGTGGAATCGTTACCATGCCATATCTGCCTCGATGGCGCTAAAAAGGAAGTACAGAAACTATTTGTTGTGCTTACAGAAGATTTTGGGATTGAAGATAAAGATATTCAAGTTTATTTTTCTGGAAACGATGGATTTCATCTCCATGTTGCAGATGCAAATTTCCAGTTTTTGGATGCCCAGGCTAGGGCCGATATGACAGGATATATCTTAGGAAAAGGTATTCTGCCGGAGACAATTGGAGTATACAGGAGATTTGGTTTTGGTTCTGATAAAAAAAAGACCAACGACTCTCTAGGTCTAGGGCTCTCCACCGTTAACGATCCCAGTTCAGATATCAGTGACACCCGTATTCCCGATAGGAAGAACAATGACGAAAAAAATAACCAAAATAATTTCAGAATAAGATTTCCGAGAAGCGGCCTGAAGTATGGTTGGCGAAAGAGATTAGCCCAAGATCTTGGCATCATGGATCTTTCTGAATCAAAGTTAAAGAACATAGTTCAAAAGAGAGGAGGATACCATGGCTTCAGGATGGGATTGGATAAAACGGGAAAAGGGTTGGGAGTGAATATTGATCCTCAGGTAACAATGGATGTCCACCGTGTATTTAGAATGCCCGGGACTTTAAATAGCAAAAGCGGATTAACCAAGATGAAATGCGTCGACCTAACTTCGTTTAATCCATTAAATGAGGCTTGCTTGCTTAGCGATGGAGAATTGAAGGTGAAGATGAAAGCCCCTGTGCGGATAAAGCTCAAGGGCCAAGCATTTAAAATCAATGAAACGCTAACATCATTGCCTGCATATGCGGCCATATATCTCGTTTGCAAGAGACTAGCTATCATAATTTAAAAGAACAAACACTATCGTCGAAAATGTTATCTGACGAAGATTTGACCCGTGAGCCCCCCTCTGCGAATCGATGTGCATTTGTCATTCAATACCGCATCGCACTTTAAATTGCCAAAAAGAGGGCAGGACCTGACCAACATTTAAATTTTTGAATGCACCACCATTATTGTTAAACTTTATATCTTCATTCAACTGCTCTTAATGGCTCGGAGGCAATTTTTTGGTGATTGTGCTTGTAGTGGACAATCTCTCACCTTATACCATGGATATAATAACATGTCTAGAGAAATTAAAAACTAATTACACATATATAAAATTCCATGAATTAAAGGATTATAAAGTTAGTTCATATGAAAAGGTAATTCTCTCAGGAAGAAGCAAACCAAGCAGAGACATTAATATTGCCAACTCCAAAATAATACGAGATTGTAAACTTTTCGGTACCCATATGTTAGGAATATGTTATGGGGCAGAAATTATGGCATTGACCTTGGGGGGCACTATTTTCAGAATGGAAAACCCTGTTCGAGAAATGAGCCGTGTTTTACTATCCAAATCTCCACAAGCGGATTCCTGGTTTCAAAATAAAAAGTCCCTTTATGTGTACGAGAGTCATGCATACTGTGTGGCAAGAATACCAGAAGGGTTTGATTCTATAGGGAGATCCAAGTATTGCAAAAATGAAATTTTTATTGATTTCAAAAACAAACTTGTTGGCGTCCAGTTTCACCCAGAGAAAAGCAAAGATGACGGCCTAGCCTTATTTACAAGCTTCTTACACATGTAAATAATAGACAGCCATTATCTATTTTTTTTCAGAAATAGACAGATGAGATGCTTAGTTACAGGATCCGATCTCAAGAAGAATTTTATTGGTAGTACGCAAGGATAATCTAGAATACCTTGCAATCAGAACCTTCCCGACATACGTTGACACTCCCTTTAGTGAATCCTGATGAAGAAAATATCTGTCTTCCGTTAGTGATAAATGTCATTTCCAAATACTGGGGAGAAGAGATCTCACTTGTTGATGCAGAACAAATTGCTAAAAAATATTCTGGAATAAAGGGGTCGATTATGATAGAAGGAATAGATATGGCTGAAAAACACGGACTTAAAGGATACGTATACAGAGGTTCGGTAGAGGATATCAAGAGGAAAATCGATCAAGGAATACCGAGTATAGTCATACTCCCTGGAATCCATGAGACAGTCCAACATGCAAACATAATATGCGGATACGAGCCTGACGAAGGTCGAATATTAAGTTATATTCCTCAACCTGACACCGTTGGTGCGATCCCTGAGACACAATTTCAAAGAGATTGGGAGCAAGACGATATGACTAGCATAGTTTTAGTCCCCGAGGATATGAAGCAAATAATAGAGAAACAAAATCCGCAATATAAAGAATCAAATCGAATCTGTCTAGAAGTGGAGAGACTAAGACACCTCAGAAAAGTCCCGGAGGCTCTGGAAAAACTCTCAAGCGCCGTGAGAATAGATGCCGACAACGCTCAGGCATGGTGCATCAAGGGAAGTATATTAAATGAACAAAATTCCCAAGACGCAATATCTTGCTATGAAAAATCTATTAAATCAAATCCCAATTATTATCTGGCGTTTAGAGGTCTCGGAAATTTCTATCTCAAAAATAAAGATTTCTCCCAGGCTGAGGTATATTATTCAAAGGCTATAGGAATCAATCCTATCAGATTTGGTCCAATATATAAAAACCGTGCTCTAGTAAGATTACAGCGAGGAGATGAGGTCGGTTGCAGAAGCGACCTAGTCAAATATTTGGATCAAGTCCCAAATGCCGCTGACAGAGGAGCCATCGAAGAGGCCTTGAATCAACTATGAAAATGGTAGAGGACTTTGTTCGCCTATTTCTGTGTGTTGGCTTTGGCAATGTGCGAACGAGCAAATAATCAACCTTTCTCATCTCTTCTCTTGTTTTCATTTTAATTCAGCGGCATGAGGCATAATGCTCCATCTTATAGCATTATCTATCAATCATCTCGGCAGTGCAACTTTAATTTTGCTGGGAGGGTCGAAGATTAGCGTCATAGTTAAATAAAAGGAAGGGATAAGGACTCGAAGTGTGCGGAATGTTCTTCTGATTTTTCCCTCAGTTTTTTCGAAGGCAAAAAAAGAAAAACTAGTTGAAAATATTCGCCGCAAACTCCTTACTAGAATGATAAAAATTTCTAGTATGAAATCTGAAGAGAATTATATTGTTCTGGATGTGTGTGATATAGTAGAAGCAAAATGTGCATTAGTTGGTATGTTTGGGATAGACAAAATTGGCATCGCAAAAAAAACACAGAACGACTTTTCTAATGTGGTGAGGGCCATAGTTGCTACTGGAAAAAAAATTATTATGCCAAGGGAAAAATTTCTTGTCAAAGTTAAACTGTATAAGAATCATGATTCCAAGACAGTCAACTACGAGGCAAAAGATGTAGAATTTGCTTCCTCGGGTCGGCTAGTGTCAGAACTATCCGGCAGGGCTGCTCGACCTGCAACGACAAAAGATACGGTAGTCCGAATAATAGAATCATATATAGACAATAGGTATGCTTATGTATGCGTCAAAACTACACAGTCGCTTGGCGGCTTGCCTTTTAATTCACAGAATTATAAGCTAATGTGCAGTATCCATGGCCCGCTCTCGTTTTTATCATGTTTCGTTAGCATGAGATGTGGTTTCCTACCCAAAATCTTTCTTCTATATACTGACGAAGAGGATCTAAGGAAAAAGGTAAAATTATCTAAACCGATAATCGACATGATAGATCAAAGAAGATATGAGGTTTCCACAGCCCGCATAAATCTTTCACCTGCATTAGATGTAAACACCGAACAAATGGTATTAGAAAGTATTTATTGCAGGATACTGACATTGTTGCCCGGTGAGGTGGTGATAGTCCCACTAACTGCCGCGATTTTTCCGACCTGGTACGTAAATTCAATAGTAAAGGATATTGTTTCTGTGGGGAAGATTCCGTGGACACCGTTAATATTTGCAAGCAACATAATAGACGATGTTAGCATGACTGGCGGAGTAGCAACACACAGGGGTATTACAGAAGTTGAAAGTCTTGCTAATCCTGTTAATAGTCGTTTTCATCAACCATATTTAGCTCTCGATGCTATGATTGATCGAAAATCATATGAAAAACAAAAGCAAATGATCAATGATATCTCGCATCGGGCGCTTGAGACTTTGAAGACGATTTCATTTAAGATAAGATCGAATTATGTTCACGATATTATCGATTCCATTTAGATTCTCGCTTATTTTCATAACTTGATTTGCTTTTCTTTGATAGTGTGGTCCAGCCAGTACTAAATTAATTGCGTCCGAAATGTGATTTGGATGTAGTGGTTTATTGGTCAGCGCTATTCCTAAACCTAGACTTGCGATTTTTTCAGAATTCCCCAATTGCTCGCCATGGTTTTCTATTGGAATAGCAACAATAGGCTTTCCGAATCTTATGGCCTGAGATATTGCAGTGTGTCCTCCTCGGAGTACTATCATATCACTTAGGCTAAATATCTCATCTCGGACCGGACACCATTCATAATACCATCCTCTACCATGAATTCTTTTAGGACAAGGGTTGCCGTTAGGATAACCTGCAGATACTATATACTGAATTTCGTTATTGAGGGTTCTGCATGCATCAAGTGGCAAGGTGTACCAAGGGCATGCGGGTTTCCAGCGGGCCACTCACGTGGACAAATATAATTGGCTTTGATCTATTCAGTTCAAGTTTTTGGCTTACTTTTTCTATATTTGCTTCGGTTACGGCCATTCGAGGAGTAGCAAATCCTACATATTCAAGCTTATTTCTTATGGAATTCATCCCCCAGATACTATTTTCAGAAATAGTGTAAGGGGGAGGCAGATCTGGGACAAGTATTTTATCTGTCATCGTCCATACCAATCCTAGGACTTCACCATTGATTGCTTCAAAACTCCTTGCTATTTTGAATTCTCTTAGCCTCGGGGAAAGCAAGAGCCTTATCTGATTCAGAACCGTGATAGACGGAACATGTAAGATTTTCGATGCGAAAATTGGCGATAATCTTGTGTCTGAGACTACGATATCTGGACCAAATTCTATCATATTATTAAGTTCGTGGTTAACTTGCCTGGGAAAATTGACAAAGTACGTGGGAATGTTGGCGATGCTCGACTTTATTGAAAAGTGACCTTCGGATGTCCAAACAAATTCCATAGGCGGTACGAGATTGCATTCATAACCAAAGGTGGATACGTATTTTGCGGCTTCTCCAAACGAGGAAAACCTAGTCGCTTCGCCCGAATTTCGTAATGGTTCTGCTACCATCATCAGGCGGCTAGCGTGACCAAGACCAACTCCATAAGGTGTAAAGTATACCTTGGCCAATCTATTTGGTTGTATTTTGTAGACTATATATAAAATGATAATGAACCATGTTGGCTCAAAAAAGACAATAATCTAGAACAGCCAACAATAAGGAAAACCGACCACGCGCGTCTCCTAGAATTAGGAACGTGCAAGACTCATACATACAAAAATTTCTTAGTTTAGCATTTCAGGTATACACCAAATAAAAGATGCCAGATGCAGGGATCTATGTGCCTGCAAGTTTTACAATCCTTCTAATCTAGAACACATTTACCATGACTTCCAACTCCTATAACAAATGGGCCAACCGATCTTTGAAAGTTAAGTGTTCAAAAGTCCTGTGAACTTCGTGTAAATGGCATCAAGGGCTCGCTGTCGCCGTAAATTAACTTCATTTCTTCAAAGGTTAATTTCTCGCCGTTTGACATCTTTCTGATGGCTTCTTCCTTTAAAGTATTCCATCTTTCTTGATTTTCCTTACTACGTCTAACTCTTTCTTGTGTGGCCTCGAACCTGTTGTCGCGTCTGCCTTCGAATTCTCTTTGTTTTCTCTGCCTGTTGCCTATCGCTTGAGTACGGGATCTTCTAAATTCAATTGCATTTAATTGGGTTTCCACCATTTCCAGTTTTGCAGCTGCTTCTCTTATTGCATGAATAACTTTCCTTCTTTCTTCATAGAGGCTTTCTCGCAAATTCATCAGCACGTCTAGCTCACCCTTCACATTACCAATCTTATTTCCGAATTCGGACTTTTGGTCGAAGATCTGATTCATGATGGATTTAAGGGACTCGTACTGAGAAAGTATATTTCTATATTTATCTTCCTTCTTGTTGATAACCTTCAAATTATGTAACTTGGTGGCAACTTCTTTTGACTTACCGACTAACCTTCGTTCTTCGTCTTTGGATAATTTCTTGGTCTGAATATCGTGCTCAATCTGCTCGAGGGCTTTGCTTAGATGCATTATATCAAATCTATCTTTTCTTGATCTCATGGTTGCACCCGAACCCGATTTGTTGTCTAAATTCTTCATTTCGTTTCTAGTTTCCAAGAGGCTGTCCTTCAATTCTTTAAATTTTACATATTCGCTATCCTTTTGTTCGTTGACTTGCTTCAAGTGCACACGCAAATCATCTAATCGGTTTCGATTCTCATCTATGCTCTTTTTTGTCTCTTCTATTTTATTATTAAGTTCCTGGATCTCCTGCTCGCTCTTTCTTTGCTCCTCCAATAAGTTTTTCTTAAATTCTATTAACGTTTTCAAATTAGAATCCCAAGAACTTCTATTTATTTTATGGTCTATTTTATCAGTTGTTGCAGTCGTCGTAGTAGCAGCCGCTGTCATACCGCTATTTCCGTTGCTGCCCTGTTGGTCTCGTACTGTCAAGCCTATAGAGTCTGTTAGAAAGCCAAAAATATATCTTTTCTCATTTTCAATTGTAGAATGGTTTAATGCTGGTGCTTAAAATGAGACCCTACATACATCTTTATATGAGATGAAGTTGCTTAGATTAAAGTATGGATGACTTCGAAAGGGATTTCCCCGAGTTTGATTGGAAGAACATCCCTGCTTATAAACATCCTGGGGGAAAGGATTGTCCATGTCCTAAACACGAATATATCAGGGAACAAATAAATGTCACAAAAACCCTGAGCACAGAGTCGAAGGATAGTCGTCGACATGAGCTAAAACACAAGGCTCAAATTACACTTAAATTTTGTCCTGATCATTATACTGTTTATTTCAACGAGGTTATTCCATCTATGCCATTCAAATATCGTTTGATGACAAGAATTGCTTTGAAGATTGGTGCAGTAATAATACAGAAAATACCATATATGCAATCAGACCAGTGTTTCTATTGCAAATTTGGATCTGGTGGTTTCGGAAAAAAGACCGAGCTTCCTCCTATCTGATAGGTATGGAACATTTCTCTGCTGAATAAACGAGCATGTTTTTTAGCATCGACTTATGATTAAATGCAAACCCCAGCGCAAGCAGATTCCTCAGAATAAGGGAAAGATATGGAAAGCCTTGTCTGGTTACTGAAAAATAACCTTGGAAGAAAGCATTTTCTATTTCGGAATAACTTGACTTATTTAGATCAATTGTGCTTGCAAGAAAGGTACCGATATCCATGCTTCGTGAAAAAACCGAACTTTTTCTCTGTATAAAGGCCAAGTCAGTGCGGTATAATGATTCATAATTCTGTCCTACAAGATAATTCTGAGATTTGTTGTCCAGGAAGACTTTGCCGTCATTGTGTAGGATCCCGGTCATGACTCCAGCTTCAGTTGCTAACGAACAAATAATTTTTTTCTCTTTAAATTCAAGAAATGCATTGTATAGATCTCCTGATTCTATGTACTCTTCAACAAGTAATGAGTCTGAAAGTGAAATGAGCCGAGGGGTCCTAATTCCTAGTTTTTGCAAATAATTTCTCATGGTGCTCCCTTCGTTATTTATCGCCATCTCTCCTACAACAGGAGGAGAGTCCGGATGTCCGAGCACAATGGATACTAAGGAGTACGTAGATGCTAATAGGTATTCATGAAAACTCTTAGTCGTTTTGTTGCTCTTGACAACAACCATTTGTCCATTTCTGTTGGCTATGCTGACATGTCTCTGCCAGTTGACAAAATACATGGTTTGATTCTACTTATATGAGGATATCTCTGGTATATGTGTTCAACAAGTAGTTTGCCAGGACAGGAGAATTGAACTTGAAATGAGAATACACGATGGCTACACATATGCTCACAACTTCTTTACTGCTAAAAATGCAGCCACTTATGATTCTGTTGTTCGTTACGCTACCTTTGGACAAGACAGGATTTGGAAAAATCAGATAGCAAAAATTGTCGATAGCGGTAATTTTATTTCCGCAAATATCCTTGATCTTGCTGCGGGGACAGGCATATTATCCTCGATGCTTGAGGGGAGATCATCCAAGGCAGTTATCCATTCTTTGGATCTTACACTAGACTATCTTAGGCTAGCAAAGGAGAAATCCCAAAGGCTTTATTTAATAAATTCAACTGCGGAGCTATTACCATTCAGAGCAGAAACATTTGATTCAGTCGTATCTTCCTATTTAGCAAAGTATGTCAATATTCAGAGAGTCGTTCAGGAGTCTTGGCGAGTTCTCAAGCATACAGGGATTGTAGTGTTTCATGACTTTACATATCCCACTAATTCTGTGGCTGAAAAATTTTGGAAATTCTATTTCTCCTTGTTAAAGCTCTCGGGTAAGATATTCCGCGGGTGGGCTCCTACATTCCAAAGATTGGATGAGCTGATCTGCAAAACCCATTGCTGGCCTGAGGATATTATTGAATGCCTCAAAAAGTCTGGGTTTGTCGAAATAATTTGCAAATATTATACTTTAGGAACAAGTGCTATCATCTCTGCGAGAAAAACATGAGTAGCGAAGATAATCGCTTAAACGAATGGTTCGTACCTAAGTTCGGTCCAAGAGGATTTAGGATATTTGTGGGGATGCTATTTCTACCTTACACGGGAATGTGTATCTCTTTTGCAGTATTGGGCTCAATATTACCAAATCAAGTATCATGGGAAAGGGTTTGTGCTATATCCGTGATATATGCACTGGGACTTGGTTTAGGGGCTCATGCAGCAGACAGTTTGGGTTCAAGGAAAGTTAAGCCTTGGGGAAATTATATTTCCAAGCGACAGCTTTGGTTCATAACTTTGACAAGTCTATCCTGTGCTTACTCTATTGGAATTTATTATATTATCTTTTTTACTCCTATGTTATGGATAATCGCCATACTGGAAGGGTTCTTTGTATTTGCATACAATTTTGAAATGTTCAAAGGACTATTTCACAATGACGTTTCGTTTTCGGTGTCGTGGGGAGTACTACCTGTTATTGCAGGATTCGTCATACAGACTAATAATATTGAACTACTCCCTATAGGGATATCTGCTATTACAGGAGTGCTGAGTTACGCTCACATTCGAGTTTCAAGAAAATATAAGGAGTACAAGAGAAGGGGGCGGATAGATAGTGGGACAGCAAAGCTGGAAATAGTCCTTAAAAGCATAAGTTTGTCTACAATCGCTGCGGTTTCAGGGCTTTTAACACTCCGAATGGTTATTGGATAGTTATTGTTTGATATTACATTGGCCCTCCATGAGTCGTGTATCCATCGTAATCCAAGGAAATGACATACAACGGGGCATGCTTGAATTGGAGAAAAAGATCGAGAGCAGAGTATCATTACCCCAAAAAATATTATTTGCAGCCACTGGAACTTTAGAAAAGACCTTATCGTTGTTGACTGACTCCGAAACAGAAGTGCAAGTGCTAGATCAAAATGATCTCGGAAATGTCATAAATAGATCTGTACGTATTGTTCAGAAAAAAAGCGGCTGTGTGTTAGTAACTGCCAAGTCAAGCATTTATCATAACTATCTGCCATACGAATGTAGTCCAAAAATTAAGGAAAAAACAGTCAAGTATAGGCGAGATCCTTGATTCTGAGAAGGTAGAAACATTCAAGAGCCTCCAAACTATAGGATACGACTCTTCCCATGGAACATTTTTCAGAACCTATCAAATAATATGTAAACAGAATATAGCATTTAATATTGAGGAAATTTTCCTGACATCATTACTCGAGCAAATCAAAATTGATGTGTGAGTTTAAGTGGACCGGGTGGGATTCGAACCCACGACCTCAGCAATGCCAATGCCGTATCCTACCGGACTAGACGACCGGCCCTCCACTCCATCGGATGTCTTATTTACCTATTAATACCTTTAATAGAGATTTGATTGGGATAATAGATTACAATGAGGCTTCGCATTATATAATTTAATAATCACCCTTACAACATCATTGTACTCAGGGTAGCAGAGCTGAGTGGTGGTAATAGAGCGGTCGATTGGCGCAGTAATAAAATATAATAATAAAGCAGCACCTGAAGAAACATTTTCAGGCTATCCATCTGAATTTCTCCTTCTAAAAAACAGGAGGGGTTTCTGGGGTTTTCCGCAAGGACATAAAGAAAAAGGTGAAACGGAGATTCAAACTTTAATTCGAGAGGTATTGGAAGAGACGGGTATTACTAGTCTCGATATTAGGTCGTATATAGGAAGGATTCATTATTCCTACTTCAAATCCAATGGCATGAAATCTGAAAAAGAAGTGTCCTTCTATTTTGCGGTGACCCAGAGTAAAAATGTCGAAATCTCATATGAGCATGATGAGTTCAGATGGGCCCCTTTCTCTGACGCTTTATTCATGCTTCACCATCAACAATTAAAACTAATCATGGTGAAAGGTCATCGAAAAGGACTATACTGAAGTTCATTCACCTATGCCCTACTCGCAACAATAGAGTAATAGATTTATACCCAATCGCTAACGCAATAACAGGATATCAGAAATGGTAGCGGCTGGAAGACGTATCGTATTAACTGCAGACCGAAGTCTTATGACAAATTATAGGGGGAATTTTCTTTATGGGTTCATTGCTTGTGGCCCTTATGAGCTTATTCCTGAAGTCGTTTTTGATAAGCTTTTCTGTCCGAGTGTCGAGACAGACAAGAATACCGGTGAAGTAAAGGTAGCACAGTGCGGCTTGAGAAGAATTGAGGCTGCACTATTAAAAGAGTATGATAGATCTGACATATTCCTTGCTAATCCAACAATGCTTGACAAATGTATAGGCCCAGAAACTAAAGTGGTGGGACTAAATGTAATGGACCCATTAGGTATGGCGCCAGTCACTACGACTATGTCACCAGAAAAACTATCATACATCGCTATGAAATTCAAAAAGATGTGTGCTTCTATCATTCAGTTAAAAAAGAAGTACAATTTCAAAGTAGTTGTAGGTGGAAATGGTGCATGGGAACTGGCAAAACCAGACAGAATGGAAATTCATGGAATCGATACCGTTGTTGTAGGTGAAGCCGATGAACTTGCCCTTGACCTGTTCCATGATTTGGAAAACGGGGAGGCTCCAGAATTGCTTCACACTTTCGTACGAAATATTGAGAATATTCCTATGATTCAGGGTCCTACCATCAATTCGCTCATTGAAGCTATGCGGGGATGCGGTAGAGGCTGCGACTTTTGTGATGTCAATAAACGTTCAAAGAAAGACATGCCTTTAGAAAGATTGCAGGTAGAGGCTGGATTTAATCTTAAATACGGTTTTGATTCTATTTGGTTGCAGTCTGACGAGATGCTGCTCTATGGCTGTGATAATAAGGAATTTGTGCCTAATTCTGATGCTATTTTAGATCTTTGGAAAGGGTTGAAGTCTCTTGGTGCCAATTTCGTTGGCACAACACATATGACCTTATCTGCAGTAGCGTCCTCCCCTGATCTCATCAGGAAATTATCGGAAATCAACGACATGGACAAGAATGGTAGATGGCTTGCAACGAATTTGGGAGTCGAGACAGTCGCGCCCAGTTTGGTCAAAAAGCATCTGGGAGTAAAGACAAAACCATTCCAGACAGAGGAATGGGGTGCCGTTGTAAGGGAAGGTTGCAAAATCATGAATCAGAATCATTGGTTCCCAGCATTGACCCTCATAATAGGTTGGCCTGATGAGACGCCTGACGAAACTCAATATACGATAGACCTAATCGATGACTTTAAGGAGACAAAAATGAGAGGTTTGATTGCCCCATTGCTGTACCAAGATTTCTCTGAAAGGAATTCCATGCATTTTGGCAACCTTAATGAAGCACAATTCACTCTTTTCTGGAGATGTTGGGAGCATAATATCTGGGTAATTAATGATATTATCCCCATAATTATTAGAAATAAATCGTATGGGCCAGTCATGAAACTGTTTATGGCAGCATTAATACGGGCTGGAACATGGGCGATTATGAGATACTTCCGAGGATTATCAAAGGATCTGTTTAATGGACGACTCCCCGAGGATATCGTGGACCACTACGCGAGGAAAAGGTCTGTCACTGCCTCGCTGCCAGCAAAGTTATAGTTATGGCTAGATACATACCAAACGATCAATAGTGCACCAAGTCGAAAAAGAACAGGAATCCTAAGATTGTTTATTTATTGCCGGATGCATCTATTCTAGAATGCCCTTCTAGATATTCAATAGCGCCATCAGCAACCGTAGCTATTTTGGGCGTCAAGACCACGAAATAGTTTTTATCGGCCCGTTCAACCACCGTCACGCTCTTGTATTTCTTGGTGGAGATATCAAATTCAACCATTCCTGGTTCAATATGTCCTTTTGTGTAGACCATCATTAATACGTCACCGGACAATGGAGTCAAGGGAATTATTGAAAATATATAGCCTTTATACGAACTTACTGGAAGTACCTGTTTCATGTACGGTGCAACGGATACCATATAAAGAAAAACATCTTCTACAGTTGAGAACTCTTCATATTCAAACTTCATACCTTAGGTTCACATGGTCGAAGATATATAAGGATTTAAGTGAGGTGCGAGTCCGTCAGTAAATGTGTTCAGCCGTAGGATTCGAACTTGACTTCGTAACTGCCGTCTTTCCGTTTGTTACGTTCTGTAACGAAGCCTTTGGGAACTAAATAGTCTAAAGCCCCATCAACTGTTCCTTGCCATCCACATACATAGAATGAGGTATTTTCTGGCGTTATTCTTTCACCAACCAATTCCTCAAGAGGTGATTGATCTGTTCCGGGTTTTGGCCTCAAGAAGGATTCGACTCTGCCTTTTTGGCCATCCCATGACCTATTGAACCATTCTTGTGGTCTACTAATGCTTGCTCGGTACCGGAAGTTCCACTTGTCCTTGCCTACGTCAATGCTCTCTTCTTCTAGTTGGGACAATAATTCCCTATAACTTAGTTCGTCAACATAGCTGGCCCCGTGCAATACAACTATTTCCCGTTTGCTTCCAATGGATTTAAGATGCAAAGAGTAAGAGATAAAGGGTGCCAAGCCTGTACCGCCTCCAATCAAGACCATCCTCCTATTATCTGGAGATCCATCATGCTTTTTTTCATTTATTGTAAAAATTCCAGTGGGTTTCACCCAGGCCGCCTCCTCTCCCTCTTTTTTATTGAATAATTCGGTAGTGAGACGTCCCGGGAGAGGCTTGCGTACCCACCTCACTATCAATTCAAAATATTTCTTTTGTTCTGGGGGAGATGCAATGGAATATGCTCTTCTAACTATTTTTCCTTCATTCGGGTTATGGAGGCCTATTGTTACAAACTGACCAGCCTTAAAATCAGGAACCGGACTATCGGTTGGGGTTACCTTGAAAATTGAAAGATCTTCTTTAAGCACTCTAATATAAGAGATGATTCCTTTGTTGTCGACCACCATATGGTCTTGAAATCTTGTCTAAGCTAAATAAATATATTGTTCACAAGTGCCCTTTGAGCCGTGAAATACAACTCAAGTAAGAAATTTATTCAATCACTTCCATAAGTCATTTAGCTTATGACGGATCGGTCCGCAAATATCAATAGCAAGACTGGGTCTGTGTCTAATTCCTCAAATGATATAGAAGTCCTTACGAAGGAAATAGATGAAAATAGCATAGAGCATAGGAGAATTATGAAAATTTTTGACAAGGCGATGAATGACTTTGCGTCTGATCGATCATTAGATACGTGCCTTGAGGTCCTCAATGCTTCTATCCAAATGGCAAATATAAGGCACAAATTGCTTCAATCATATAAGCATTATTCAAAACTTTTGGAAATAGAACTGACCCGATTACAAGGGCTCAACCAAATCCCCTGACCAAAGACCGATTACTGGTCATGTAAACTGAGATCTTGAGTGAAATCCCTGCTCCATCACTTCACTGTGACTCGGTTTCTTATTTTACCCAGCTTTTCTATAGCAATTTCAACGATATCTCCGTGCTTCAGATATTTGGGTTCAGCCATCGACATGGCGACACCAGCGGGCGTACCAGTAGAGATGATGTCGCCTGCCTCTATTGTCATTATGTTACTTAAGCTAGAAATTATCCTTTTTATCGGGATGACCATGTTTAGACTCGAAGAATTTTGTCGTACCTCCTCGTTGACCCTGGTGAGTATTGTCAAATTTTGAGGATCGTCTATTTCGTCTTTTGTTGTTATCCAAGGCCCACAGGGAGCAAAAGTATCTATACCTTTTCCTCTTGTAAATTGTTTATCTTTAAATTGTATATCTCTGGCTGAAACATCGTGCATTATCATATATCCAAACACAGAATCCAAGGCTTCTTCTTCTGATACGTGCTTAGTTCTTTTTCCTATGATAACGGCAATCTCTGCTTCGTAATCTAGTCTTTTTACGAAAGGAGGACAAATTATATCGCTAAAAGGAGAATTCAACGCTGTACGTGGCTTGATAAAAATTACAGGTTCATCTGAAGGCATAAGACCAGCATCTTTTGCATGATCGTAATAATTAAACGCCAGACATATTATAGTCGGGGGATTTGGAAGAGGTGGGAGAAGTTCGGCAGGTTCAAGATTATTGTTGTAGTCTAGTTCTTTTTGATGAGCCTTTACCTCTTTTATCCAATCATTAAACATGAAATCCTTGACAGCAAGAGGAAGGGGTATTCCTGTCTGTTCCTGTATATCTGACCTCGTGACAAACTTGTCTGCCTCATGAGATAGTATGGCGTATGTTTCACCTACTGAAATATCTTTTAATCTTGCAATTTTCATGTTAATTCGTTACCTACCTATGTGAGTAAATTGCTGAGTTGACCCCTTCTATCCTACAAAATCCCATCCTTACAAATTGTACCATAGAACCAGGTTTAAGAGTAGTCACGTAAGACTCACAGAACCCTTTCCAAACCTCAAGACTTTGATCATTGTACTTATCGTCTATGTAAAGCTCCCTTGGAACAAAGATTTCGAAAGGATGGGCATCATTTTTGGCTACCCATTGGAATTTGGCCACATCTGGCTTGACTTCATCCCCCGACCACTTGCCAATTATTGTCAGTCTTCTAGCTTCTGTCTTAATATCAACTATTTGTATATTATACAACTCTATCAGTCGAATCTGATCGCCGCATTGGAGCTTAAGTGCGTCATCTTTAGATATGTATACAGAATTGTCCACCGTGATCTTTCTCGATCCAAGGTCAATATTTGGATGATTTCTTAAGACCGTTTCGCGTGGGGAACTATTTAGTACCATAACCTCAACCGGATCTTTGACAAAAAATAATCTGATGCTCTCAGGTTCGATTATTTTTCTATTAAAAGCTTCAAGTGACTCAAAGGGAGGTTTAGTTTCAGCGAGGGTAATACCTAATGAGAGAACAAATTTCCTAATGGCTTCTGGCTTAAAACCTCTTCTTTTCATTGCTGCAAGTGTCGGCAATCTAGGGTCATCCCATGAACTTATGATACCATTTTCAATCAAGGGTTTAATCTTCCTTTTTGAAACTGGAAGCCCGTTGAATTCCAATCTTGAGAACTCTATCATCTGTGGCTTACGTAATCTTAATCTTTCAAGGATAGCGAAATACAGGGCATTTCTCAGTTCGTATTCCTTCGTTCGCATTGCATGTGTTACCCCATCAAGACTGTCCTCTATTGGTGCCGCAGAAGTCATAAGTGGGCCAAATATGATATTTGTCTCCTACCTTAGGATGCTGTCCGTTGATTATTCTAAATAGCGTGGGATCTCTCATAGCGGTATTATAATCCGCCATTGACCCCTTGAATCTAATCACGGCTTCATTTTGAGCGAATCTTCCATCGAAGAATTTGTCTATACGATCTGAGCCTAATAGTAGTGTGCTTCGACAGTCACACTCGATTCCCTTCGCTCTAAGGTCGTGTATCGTTTGTTGACTACACGTGCATACATACCCGTGGCCGTTGAGGACAAGTTTCTTTCCGTAGTCGTATAACAGCTCAATATCGTCAGATGTGTTTTTCACAATATCAGGCTTAATTGTGAGCCATTCGAGGGCTAGATTAAATGCTTCGTAAAACTCTGATTTTTCATTTAAAGGATTGGTGTCATCGAAACGGAGGATAAGTTTTCCATTATACAGTCGAGCATAATATTCATCAATTATCACTGCCTTGGCGTGACCAATATGAGGATAACCATTAGGCTCGGGTGGGAACCTAGTTATCACTTTTCCGAGAGTTGCATTTTCTAATTCAGGAAGTATTGGTGAGTAGGTAACTCGTGGCCTCTCAGTTAATTCGTTTCGCTGAACAACTCCCTTATTCTCCAATTGGTTGAGTAATAACTTTTGTTCCGCCAGGGACAGAGCATTAATTTCCCTTACCGTATTTTTTATAGCCGGGACACTATTCTTAAGATTGGATCGAAACTCTGCGCTTGCAGCAGCTATTTTGCCGATTACCGCATCGGCTCTGGCGGTGCCGTCATGCTCGATCGCGTTTTGCAGCGTAATCGCCTTAATGGAATCCATAAATCGTTCATCTAGGGACACCTTGGTTACAAACTCCGTTGGGCTATGAAGTCGGCAGATGTTTGAAGAGCCTTTTTTGGCTCAGACTCTATATATGCGTCTATTGACCTTAAAGCCCTGGATATATAGGCCTCTGCTAAAGTTCGTATATCTTGCTCTATCCCAAGACCAGATACGATCTTTATAGCGTCCTTAAGTTCCCAGTCCGTTGTGTTCCGAGAACCAAAGATTCTTAGAAGCTTATTTTTTTCTTGTAGGTCTGCTTTTTCAAGCACCAAGACCATCGGATAAGTTTTTTTCCCTTCCCTAATGTCATTTCCGACCGCTTTTCCTGTCACTTTTGGGTCCCCCACTATGCCTATAAGATCGTCGATGAGTTGAAAGGCAATCCCAATGTTCTTTCCGAATACAGATAATCTGTCAAGATCCACCTTGTTGCAATTATCAGCAGACAATACACCTAGCGAACATGAAAGTTCAAATAATGAAGCAGTTTTCTTTTCGATCATCGATATATAGTCCGCCTCAGAATATGCTTTAACCCCCTCAGAAGCCATCTGCATATCCAGCGCCTGTCCTTCGCATACATTGATGCAAGCAGTAGATAGTCTGCTCACCATTTCAGATATCGACTTTTCGCTGATTCCTTCTTTTAGTCCTCCTACCGACATCAGCTGAAATGCTTTTGAAAACAAAATATCCCCTGCTAGAATCGCCAACGGAATCCCATATGAAGCATGCACGGTCGGGACATTATGCCTCACGTTGTCGTTATCCATAATGTCATCATGAACAAGTGAAAAATTATGTACTAACTCTACTGCGGCCGCAGCAGGCATTACTTTTCTTGAACTTCCACCAAACAGTTCAGATGCTTTCAGGACTATAAATGGTCTTAGTCTTTTTCCCCCACTGGAAATATAATGTGCTGACGCCTTATAGAGTTCCTTCGGCCTGCCGTCAAGCGATGACAAGATAAATTCGTTTACATTTGCCGCATTAATTTCTAATTCGTTTCTTATAGTGCGTAAGTTCATGCATCATTAACCTCTGCTGCTAAAGCTCCTGTTAATATATACCTTGAGCGTTTCAGCATCTCAATGTTTTTTGCACCCAGAAGAAACATCGTACTTTTAAGCTCAGCTAAAATCATGTCCATGAAATTGAATAAACTTTCAAGGGATTGTGCAGCTGCGACTAAGAAAGGATAAGCCATAGCACACATCTCAGCCCCAAGAGCAATGCACTTGGCCACCTCCAGTCCGTTCCGCAAGCCTCCGGATGCCACGAGAGGAGTTTTCTTAACAACTTTCTTGACTTCTATCAGACTAATGGCAGTAGGTATGCCCCAATCCCAAAACATTTCACCCAAATGGATCTTAGTCTTGTTTTTCGCAACATCCGCCCGCAGTTTTTCAACCCCAGCCCAACTCGTTCCGCCAGCCCCTGCTATATTAATAGCAGACACACCTGCCATTTCCAGTTTAATTGCTACCTCTCCCGAAATCCCGGCTCCAACTTCCTTGACCAGTACTGGCATATCTAAATGCGATACGAGCTCTTCTATTTTCCCGAGCACGCCTCGGTACTTTGGTTCTCCCTCAGGTTGAATAAGCTCCTGGAGCGGATTAAGGTGAATTACAACAGCGTCTGCTTGTATCATTTCAATTATCCTCTTGACTTCATTTATTGTAAGTCCCTTAGAAAGTTGGGCTCCGCCAATGTTTGCTATGAGGAACGCCTGAGGAGCATTTTTCCTTGCAATAGCGTATGTTGATGCAAGTTCTTCACTTTTGAGTCCGGCTCTTTGACTACCCAATCCCATAGGTATATTGTGTTCTTGAGCTAGCTTGCCTAACCTTTCATTAATCTTCCTGGCTTCAGGTGTTCCCCCTGTCATTGAATCAATAATAAGGGGAGCAGAAAAGCGTTGGTTTAAAAAAAATGAGGCTGTATCAATGTCAGTATAATCAAGTTCTGGAAGTGCATTATGCACAAACCTGACGTATTCTAAGTAAGTTGATGATGCTTTTGCTTGAGCTCCTTTTTTTAGTGGTATATCTATTCCATCCCTCTTCCGCATCTTGATCAATTCAACTTCTGACAGGGAGTCGATCGATTCTTGATTCTTCATTTTTTGCTTTGCAAACTCCGACCTCGACCTATTACAACTGTGCCTTCAAAATTTTCTGGCCCGGAACACACTGCTTGAATTATTCTCTCAGGCTTCAATCCATTAACTATCATCACTTCTGCTCCTTTTGTTGAAATCTTTAAGGCCTCTTTCACTTTTCGGCTCATTCCTCCTGTAATATCTGGAAACGGTTGTGACCTCGTCGATCTAAATAACCCTGCATTCTTGACAACTGCGCTCGTTACCTCACGGATTATCTCTTTCTTTTCAATGTCCCTGTATATTCCTTCGGTATTTACAGTAAAAATAACCTTCGACGGGTTCAATATTTTGGCGATCATAGTCATTATAACGTCTCCCGAAAGAATCGAAAATTTACCGTCGTTTATATGAATAACATCACCATACGTCACCGGTATAAGGCCTGTCTGTGCCATAGCATATAGTTGTTTAAGTTTCGTTTTAACAGGCATCTTACCATTCGTAAAGGAAAACGCAGATACAGAATAAGGATTCAAACCGTTTTTTATCATAGAGTTGACTATGATTTGATTTAGATGTATCATTGATTCATGCACAATAGATATCCCGTGAGAGTCATACTTATCAGGTCTAGTATGCATATCGTATTTGACAGACCAGTAGTGACCGAAAGAACCTCCTCCATGCACCAATATTATGGGGATTCCTTTTAGCAAAGTAATAGCCTTGACAATTTCCTCGATTGCCCTGTAATTTGCAGACAGAGGTCTATCTTTGAAAGTCACGACCGATCCTCCCATTTTTATTATTGCTAAATTACTTCTCATAGGATATGTTCAAATGCATTAATTACAATTGAATTTTAAAGTTTAGTATGTTAAAAGTCCACTAGATCCAATTCTTGTAGAGATACATTGATGAGAATATTTCTTACTGATTTCAGAGATGATGCTAGTCTCATATTCGTCGGGTATCAACACAACTATACTTCCCCCTCCGCCAGCACCAGTAACCTTTGCTCCAGAGGCTCCCTTATCTATACAAAATCCCACGAGGTCGTTAATAATTTCGTTCGATACTCCTAATTCGTTTAGAAGAGCGTGGTTTTCATTCATCAATTGTCCTAGTTTAATCTGATCTCCCAGATTTATTGCCAATACTGCCTGCTCACAGATACGAGTAGCACGGTTTGCAAGATCATTATATAACGACATGTTTTCATGTCTGTAGTTCTTTACCAAAGATACGAGTGTCTTGGTGGAATGCTTGATACCTGTATTTACTACTATCAAGGATAAGGCTTTTTTTGGTCTAATTTTCTTATTCATTATATTCTTAACAAAATAAATGAGACCTCCGAATGAAGAAACATAACAATCTGCTCCAGAAGAGTTTTCATGAATAATCTTCTCGGCACGGAGTGCCATTGAATACACCCAGTCTTTGTCGGGCCGAAGAAAAAGAGATCCAACAGCAGCCACCGTAGCAACGCACGATGCTGCTGATGATCCCAGCCCTGCCCCCAAGGGTATATCTGAGCTGAGCTGAATCTCAACTCCTATACTTTTCGCAGTGCCGATTAAGTGATGTTTTAGGACTTTATGTGTAGCTGTATAGAGTGGATAAAGGATACGTTCTGCTTCTGTAAAATGTGGCCACTCTCTATTAACCTGTCGCTGGGATAAGAAGCAAAATAACCAATGTCGGAGTTGATCTTAATTTTTGTCGATGCAATGGGTCTGGCTGAGACTCTGATACGCTTATCAATTGACCCCAGTATGGCGGGGCCACCGTATACAACAAAGTGTTCCCCAAACAAAATAACTTTCGCGGGAGCAGAGGCGCTAGCAAAATTCCTGCAAATCATAAGAAAACAATTGATGCGTATCCAACTACGGAGCTTTTATCTCCTGTGGTATCACCACTTGTTGCATATCTGAGTAATTCGGCTTTGCTTGCCCCAAGCTCTTTTACGGCAATCATTATCGAAGCAATAGCACCATAACCACATGCCGATATATCGAGCCTTTCTAATACTGAGTAGAACGACGACACATCCAAAGACAATATCGTATCAATGAG
This sequence comes from uncultured Nitrososphaerales archaeon, assembly GCA_963737815.1. GTDB lineage: Archaea > Thermoproteota > Nitrososphaeria > Nitrososphaerales > Nitrososphaeraceae > TH5893. The sequence continues at coordinate 34,468 of CAVTUB010000006.1, forward strand.
CTCTAAGTCTTTCCTGTGCGCTTCTTCATTTGGCTCGTAATGAGTAAAGTCAGAAGACGCAATTAGCAGGGCTTTAGTGCTAGCACTTGTTATCGCCTGAGCTATTGTTCTTCCCACATCTTTAGCAGTTTCGATATCTTGCAAATTCATGATTATCGGGACGATTCTAAAAGTGTCATCTTTTCGAATACATTGAAGAAATGGAAGCTGAACTTCCAGACAATGGTCCCTGATGTGGGAGAAATCATCTATATCTATCACTGTGTTCTTAGAAATTGTGTCGGCAAAATCAGTATTAACTTCTACGTCTCCTAATGGTGTTTTCCACAAGGACTGTCGCATCGTAGCAACTCCACTGCCAATGCCGTAATGATTGGGACCTGCTATAATGACAGTTTCGTAATTCATATCTGAAACTTGATAATATCCGTTCGCTGCCACACTCCCGGAATACGCGTATCCTGCGTGGGGAGAGATTATTCCGTATATTTCCTTGCGATCGAGGGATGGCGGCATTCTCCCAGGACCAAAGTTCATATCGAGAAAAGATTGTTCGAGTGACTTCTGCAATTCAAAAGGGTTACTGGGATAAAATATACCAGACACCGCTGGGGGCCTTGACTTTAATTCTTTATTCACAAGGCCTCTTCTACTAGTTTGGTTTCGAAATCGTCTATCGGTATTTTCATTTCACTGTCAGATCTAATCGTTCCATGCTTTTTCAAAACTTCTCTGGCTAATAGCCAGTAGACAGTGGCAAGGGCCTTTCGTCCTCTGTTGTTTGCTGGAATAATCAGATCGACTCTTGAAGTCACATTATCGCTGTTTGAAATAGCAAGCACGGTTACGCCTGCCCTAGTGGCTTCCATTACAGCCTGCTGATCAGCCTGGGGATCAGTAACAATAACCATTTCCGGCTCCATATAATTTGGCAAAGACGGATTCGTAAAAGTACCAGGCATGAAGCGTCCATATATCCCAGTAGCACCCGTAACTTGACAAAATTTCTGAACAGGCATTTTGCCATACTCCCTGGCTGAAGTAACTGCAACCTTTGAAATATTTGCTCTTCCAATGAATTTGGCCGCAATGTCTATTCTTGCTAGTGTCTTGCTAATGTCAAGAATATACAATCCTTCAGGATTTGCACGAACTATGAACGGGACCATGTATTTGGTCCTAACTGGAGTCCCAACCCGAATGCCCGTGGAAAGGATCATTTTCTCAAGGTTGTCTGTATCAGATTCATATCCTGCATCCTCCTCTGCTGTGGGTTCGAGTTGCGAGCCATCGTCTTCCTGGGGGTGGACTGGAACTTCTTGGGACTGTTTAGAATTATCGTCGGAAATGAGTTTATCTTGTAGCGATACTTCTTCTTTAGAATGATTATCTTCTGCCTCTTGTCCTTTCTCGAAAGTCATGCTAGGAGGACAGATCTGCCATCCCATCTATTAAATCATACTCTGCAAGACGAAGGAGCTCATTTAATTTTGAAATACGTTCTCCTCCGACTATCCCAGATTTTATCATCTTAGATTGAGTGGCAATGGCGATATGAGAAATATGCGAGTCCACAGATTCTCCAGATCTATGAGAGGTTATGAGTTTCAAGTTGTTCCTGTCACATTCTTGTGCGAAAAGAATGGCATCATAGAGCGCTCCGGCTTGGTTGACTTTCAAAATAGCACCACTACATGCACCATATTTGGAAGCTTCAATGACACGCTCCTTATTTGTAACCAACATATCATCACCTGTAACAATACATTTTTCATTCTTTTTTGTTATTTCGGACATACTTTGAAAGTCTTCCTCATGAACTGGATCCTCTACATAAATTAGACCATATTTCCGTATTAATGAATTGACATATTCGATTTGTTCCTCTGTATCGCGTGACAAATGTTGCCTTTTATATTCATAACTTAATTTGTCGCTATCCCAAAGTGAAGAACTTGCAAAATCTATCCCCAGTCCTACCTCGCGTCCTACTGTGAAACCTGAATTCTTTATGGCTTGTTCAGCAAGCTCCACGGCCTTGTCATTGTTTGTTTTGGGGGCCCACGCACCCTCGTCCCCCCTGCCATATGTAAAGCTGCTATCATCATTTTCAAGGACTTTGCGAAGCTCGCTATGTACCTTGAAATTCATCTGCAAAGCTTGCATGATATCTCCTGCTCCTATCGGGCATACAAGGATCTCTTGTATATCCGGAGTGCCTGGTCCAGCATGAGCGCCTCCACCCAAAATATTTCCCAACGGAAATGGATTTTTATAAGGCTTGTCTTTACGGAGGACCTTGGCTAGAGGAACGTCCAATGCTTTGGAGGCAGAATCGACTGCCGCGATACTTAGCGCATATGCTATCGAACCGCCTATGATTGTATAGGACGGAGTCTGGTCGATTGACTTTAAAATCTCAAAAATTGCCTTTGGATCCGATGCCTCGGCACCAATAAATTTATGTGCATGCGACCTAAAGGTTTGTATTGCCTTCTTAGGGTCGTTTTGAGGAAAGCTTTGTGCTTCATGCTTCCCTACACTGGCACCAGACGGTGCACACGCTCTACCAATATATCTACCATCTGAAACAATGTCGACTTCGACAGTTTGACTTCCTCTGCTATTGAAAACAATTCTTCCTTTAAGGTTGCTGATTAACGGCATTTAGTTAAATTTAATATTCAGTTAAATTTTGTTATTCGACTTCAGATTGTATTTCGGACATTCTCCTTCTTAAGGCTTCATAATAGGGAATCACTTGATATATAGTTTCGACGCTTGATATTAGCATCCGTCTGCAACAATATCTCTTAATATTTAACGAATCCATAACCACTGCCGGATCTTCGCCAGCCTTTACCCTATTAGTATACTCTCCGTATTTATGTGCAACTAGATTTCCGCAAGTAAAACACCGCACAGGAACTAACATGATATGTAACTGACCATTCATGAGTTCTATAAAAACTATTGGCCTCTTCGCCCTATACAACGCTAAGATGAAATGCACTATACAAGTGAGCCACCAGGATAAAGTAGGATATCGTATTTCGTGACACACGTTAGAAGTAAATATTCAAATTGGTGGCATGAATGGTTTTTAGGAGAAGCGGGAGTCGCCCAGCTTGGCCAAAGGCGTAAGACTGAGGCTCTTATCCCTTAGGGGTTCGTGGGTTCAAATCCCATCTCCCGCACCATTCCTATCCTTAAGGATACCAATTCTAATAGACTTTTCAAAATTCGGTAAGGGCAAGGCATAGTCAAAAGAAACTGTATGTGTATCTGTCAATGTGTTAGTCTGTTTACTCTAGCGACTTTAATATTGGGCAATTATCCTAGATCATGCTCTTGGAACCTAACATCAAACAGCTAGAAAAAGAACAGAAATTATACACTCTGCTAAAGGCTCAATATCATGCAGAACGCGAAGAGCTCTTGCGCTACATAGATCTACTCGGTAACGTCCAAAATTCCATAATAAGAAGCTACTTTCGTTCCCTCCTTAGCGATGGACTCAAACACGTTGAATATATTTCACAGATGATGTCTGATATCGAAGGCGCAAGTCAAAGTTCAGGTTTAACAACTGAGGGTATCAAAAAATCTATATCTGAAGAAAAGGAATCAAGAGAACTCCTTCACGAATGTCTTGAAATGACTGATCAGCCTGAAACAAAATCTATCATAACGAGCATAATTGTAGACGAGGATCACCATATCAAAATCCTTGAGCATATGGACCAAATGGTTCAGTCTTATTCAAAATAGGATGAACGGCCACAAACAGCTAGGTAAAATTGGTCTCAGAATTAATTAGGAATAAATATAGTAGCAATATAGTCCACTAGTATAACTAAAATAGGCACCTTAGTCAAAGCATCGCTACTGGGTTTGACTCATATTAGGATTAATTTAATATCAATGAGAGCATAATTTATGCCCGGCGTCATTTTACGTGCTATTGTTCAAAAATTGGCAGCCGGAACTCTCCAATGCCATCGTTTGATATCAAGCGATGGTATTACAACAAGGAATTTCACAATCGACAAGTTGCAAGGAATTTTTGGAGGTGCGTCGATTGATGCAGACCTGAGCAAGCGGAATATTCCCTGTCTTGGTAACACAATTGGTATTGCAAGAAATTTAGATGAATATCAACTAAAGATATGCTTTAACATCTCTTCCTTCTCGGACGCAGATCCTGTTAAACTGCACCTACAGAAATTCAGAATAGGAATAATTGCGTCCTTTGCAGTTTTAACTCTGAAGCTAATGTCACCCGACCCTGATAATGGACTACGTAATTGGAATTTTTTTGCTACAAGACTTCTGCGCAAAGCATCCGAATTTGTCAGCGATTTAGATACAAACATAAAATCAACCAGCGGCGCCCACGACAGCTATTTAGAAGAAACGTTCAAATTTTTCGAAGTCCCTTTAGCAGATATCCAAATAGCAATGGCAAACATATATTATCAATCTTGACTGGAGATCGCTTTAGTAATCATCTTTCGCTATTAAGATGGTAAGGCGCCCATCTCCACAATATCCTTAGACAAATTCATTGAAAGGCTTGCATTACTTCCTGACTATGCCCTAAAGGCTTTACCTTTTTAAAAACTCTAATTACCATTCCTTGTCGATCGACTAAGAAGGTTGTTCTGTTTATCCCCATGTACTCCTTGCCCATAAAGTGTTTAGGACCGTAGACTGCATACTTTTTTGATATAATAAATTCTGTGTCTGGAACAAGAAAATAAGGAATATTCATTTTTTCTTTAAATCGCAGATGTGACTCCTTGTCATCTGGACTAATCCCTATGATGTCGATATTTTCTGCCTTGAACATTCCAAAATCGCCGGCGAATTCTGCTGCTTCTGTTGTACAGCCAGGAGTAAAATCCTTGGGATAGAAATAGATTACAACCCTTCGGCCACGAAGGTCAGACAGTTTAATCATATTGCCATGACAATCAGTAAATGTAAAATCAGGAGCAAATACTCCCTCACGGATTGTTGAATCATTCAAAATTGTTCTCAGCCCTTACTCGAGTAGGATCTCTACAAAAAGGTTACCAATCAAATAAATCCAAGAATGAGTTCAGTCAAAAAACGACTCTGGAACACAGAAACAACTTCCATATTCTTCGAAGGGGATTATAAAAATGCTACAAGAGAATTAAAGGCGCTACCATAAAGGAAGGTGAAAATCTATCATAAAATTCGAAATTCAATAATACTAATTCCTCAGCCTCCAGTTGCTCATTTATCTATGAAACAAACAGGAACATATAGGTGTACATAAATACACTATGGGTGAAATTTCATTATTGCTGAAATACGACATAGCTGTAGTTGGTGGAGGGCCAGCAGGGTTATCGTCTGCATATACTGCAGCTCGAGCAGGGGGTAAAGTAATATTATTTGAAAAAGATGACTCAATAGCGCATAATATAAGGACAAGTGGCGTATCCTGGATAAAGGAAATGGAGGAGTTGAGAATTCCAAGAGGATTGTATAACCCTATAAAAAATTTTACTTTCATATCTCCGTCCAATGAAGTCACCATCAAAGGAAAGGATTTCACATCATGTGTTCTCGATGTCAGAGGTGTTTATCAGTATTTAGCTACACTCGCTGCTGAAGCAGGGACAAAAATAATGGTGAGAAGCCGCGTATCCGGTATCTTTTCCAATTCAGTAAATAAAATTGATAGAGTTAGAGTAAGGACGCCACTTGGTAACATGGAGATAGATATCAAACTTGTAATCGATGCTAGCGGCTTTGGCAACTTTATTGGAAGGGAACTTGGGATAACAAAGCCCTGGAAAAGGTATGGGATAGGAGCAGAGTATGAATGCTATTGCGATAATGTGGATAGGGAAACATGGTTTTTAATGGTGGGAAAACAATACTCTGACGCAGGTTATGCTTGGGCCTTCCCGGTATCAAATAATAGAATTAGAATTGGAGTAGGAATAGGTAGGCCAGAATCTAGTGCTGACCCGTTACAAAAATTGAATTGGATTCTAGAGAAAAAATTAAAACCTCTAGACAGTCTTAAAAATATCCAACCAATAGAGCTTCATGTTGGTCTAATACCAAATGAGGGTTCAAGACCAAGTACCGTTGCTGACGGATTGATAATGGTAGGTGACTCTGCTGGTCAGTCCAACCCATTGGTCTTGGAAGGGATTAGACATGCTATAGAGTTCGGAAGGTTGGCCGGCAGAGTAGGAGCCCAATCCCTTTCTAAGGGGTCGGTCAAAGACTCATTGTACGAGTATGAAAGAACCTGGAAAGCTAAAATCCAATCCAAGATTAATTCAGCGATGAAAATTCAATCTAGGTGGATGAAGATGTCCGATGACCAATGGGATCAAGAGATAGAAATACTCAGGAATATGTCTACAGAAGAATTTCTGGATTTCATTAGGGCAGAATTCACTACATCAAAGATTCTGAAGCTTGCATTGAACCATCCTGGATATGCAGCACGTCAGCTGTTCAATTCAGTCCTACATAGAAATTAAAGCAAATTTTTATATTATCTTCTCGGAAGGAATTTGTACCATTGGCTGAAGAAACGGTCATTGAATTTGTTCCGATTTTATATATGCTTGGTTTTGGTTTAGTGGCTGCGATCCCAGCACTTATCATTTCTAGATTGCTCTCTCCAAGACGTAGGCTTAATCCAATAAAGTTCCTTCCTATGGAATGTGGTCAAATGCCAAGTGGTGAGGGTAGATCTCATTTTATGATGCAATATTATGCTTATATTCTCATGTTTGTAGTTTTCGATGTCATGGCAATTTTTCTTTATGCTTGGGGGGCCTCACTTTTTTCTCTTCCACGCGCCGCAACGCTTCCTATGATGGCATTTCTAGGAATCATGTTTGCTGCTATGGGTTATGCTTTGTACTTGGCGGGCAAGAAAGGAATTTGGTAGAAGTTATTGCATGTCATATTATTTTAACAAGCATTAAATATCTAGGATGCAAACATGAAAAGTGAAGAAGGGGAGAAACAAAGGGAAGAATGTTCAAAGATTTACTAAATCCTACTAATATTAATGTCATGGTAAGCAAACTCAGTGACGTTTTAGTAAAAGCTCTGGATAAGCCTTTGGGCTATGCCATAAATTGGGGGCGAATCTGGTCCCTATGGCCAGTGCATCTTGAAACTGCATGCTGGCAGCGTCGAATTTGGGGCTGCTTCGGGTCCTAAATATGATGTTGAAAGATTTGGTATAATAGAAGCATTTGGCTCTTTAAGACAATGTGATCTAATAGTAGTACAGGGAACAGTGACTAGGAAAATGGCTCCCCGGTTAAGGATGGTGTACGACCAGATGCCTGAACCTAAGTACGTGATAGCTATGGGTGCTTGCGCTATAACAGGAGGCTTGTACATTGATTCATATAATGTTCTACCCGGGATTGACGGAATTGTGCCGGTAGATGTATACGTACCAGGATGCCCACCAAGGCCTGAAACGTTGATTCAGGGTACGATGTTGTTACAAGAGAAAATCAAAAGGAATAAAATTAAGTAATATGAGCAAAGGATCAGATCCTGCCTCAAGTACCTCACAAGAGTCTCTGCCTCATTCAAGTAATATTGATCAAGCACAGCCTCCTGCAAAAGTTCCTTCTGTCTCAAGTTCCGTTACTAAGCCAGCCGCTTCCACCAATGTTGCGACCAAAAAAGAAGCTGAACCTCCAGCATTTGAAAAAGGAATCATTGAGAGCTTAGTTAATGAGTTTGGAAATAAAATAAATGTCATCTACATTAGACCGCTAAGAATGAAAATTGTAGTCGATTCGACAGACATTGTCTCAGTTGCCATATTCCTTCGTGACAATTTGGGGTTCGACCATGCGGAATCTGTTGCGGGGACTGATTATCCAAAAGATAACCAGATTGAAGTGATCTACCACTTGGGATCGTACGGGAAACAAGAGTTAGAAGCCCACATAATGGCTCTCACCACTAGAACTTCTAGGGACGATGCTCGACTTACCCAGTTTGATAGACATATTTAGAAGCGTGGAATACCATGAGCGGGAGACTTATGAAATGCTAGGCGTATACTTTGAAGGACATCCTAGAAACGATAGATTTCTATTACCTGAGGACTGGGCTGATATCCCCCCATTAAGAAGGGAATTTAGAATTAAAGGAAGGTAAAAACAACAACACTTAAAATACTTCATTTAGTAGGTGAATCGAAGATTGGCAGAGCGTCATGAAAGCAAAATAGATGAAACCGTAAACATGGGCATGCAAGTAGTAAAGGAGTATTTGCCAGATGACGATCGGCTCATGACACTGAGCGTTGGGCCCCAACATCCAGGTTCGGGGCATTTTCGATTTACAATTAAGGTTGACGGAGACTATATCGTTTATTGTGACCCAGACCCGGGGTACGTCCATAGAGGGGAAGAAAAAATGTGTGAATACAGAAACTTTATCCAAAATATACCACATTTAGAGCGACCTGTCATACATGATTCTTCCAATATTACATACTCTTACAGTTTAGCAGTCGAGGAACTAGTGGGGATTCAAGTACCTCGACGAGGCCAATTTATCAGAGCACTAGCATCAGAACTCGACCGTCAGGTCTATACTTTATACTGGCTTGCAATTTATGGAATCTTTTTGGGGCATTCTACGATGTTCATGTGGCCTACCGGAGATAGAGAACTATTTATTGACTTATTAGACTCACTTACTGGCGCTAGAGTAACACATGCTTTTAACATACCGGGAGGAGTAAGAAATGATATCCCTGAAGGCTTTAAAGAAAAAGCCTTGAGACATATTGCATACTATGAAAAGCGGCTAAAAGAATATGAAGATATATTTTACAATAATCCTTTATTTCGTCAAAGGACAGAAGGAGTTGGTATCCTGACAAAAGAAGATGCAGTAAGATTAGGGGTGACGGGCTCTGTTCTGAGAGCTTCTGGTGTTTCGTATGATATCAGGAAAGCTGAACCATACGACATTTACAACGAAATCGACTTTAATGTTCAATACATGAGAACTTGCGATTGCTTCGCAAGAGCCTATGTTCCTTTTTTAGATATGAGGGAATCATGTCATATCATGAGACAGTTACTTGATAAGATGCCTGATACTGGAGAAGTACGGGCCAAATTACAGCCTAATCCAAAGGGCCCTGCAGGCGAGGCATACAGGAGGGTTGAATCAGGGAGGGGCGCACTAGGATACTATATAGTAAGTGATGGAACTCCGAGGCCTTATCGAGTAAAAATATCAGTGGGTTCCTTTAGAAACATGTTGGCGCTACCACATCTGCTAGTAGGAGCAAAATTAGCTGATATGCCAGCCATATATTGGGCATTGAATTATTGGCCGGTGGAGGCTGATAGATAACAACTTGGCATCATATCCGCAGGAATTCCGCTTTGGGAATTTCATAGCAAGTATCATTTGGCTCGTTTTCTGGATATTGATTATTGTTACCCTTGTTGTGCTCCCACTCATCTTCGTGATCCTTTTTTATGTTCCACTTCCTCTGGCTGATGGCGAAGTACTTACTCCGTATCTATTTTTGTCTATGGTTGTAGATCCTACTCGTACCCTTCCCATTCTTCAGTTCTTCATGCAAACTGATCTTTTTAGAGTTGCAGTCTTTCCTGGCTTTACATATGCAGCGCTGATTGCTGCCGTAACAATATTTGTCGAGCGAAAATTCCTGGCAAAAATGCAGCTGAGAGTAGGGCCTTTGTATGCCGGTAAAATAGAAGGAATTTTGCAGTTGCTGGCGGACGGTTTAAAATTAATGTCAAAGGAAATAATCGTACCTTCAGGAGCAGACAAGCCCATCTTTTGGGCAGCGCCCATAGCCTTTGTTGCAACTGCAGCGGCTGTCACGGCTCTTATTCCTGCGGCTCCAGGTTGGGTGGTGGCTGACTTAGATGTAGGTATTATAGCTGTTTTTGCTATTTTTGGATTTTTCCCTCTTATAGCGCTATTATTTTCATGGGCAAGCAATAGCAAATATCCATTCATTGGAGGGTTACGGGCCTTACATCAGATGATCGCTTTTGAGATCCCCTTTATTCTTTCAGCTTTATCAGTTGTGCTTTTAGCTGGAACACTTAACTTGACAAACATAGCAGAAGCACAACAACCGTATTGGTTTATATTGTTTCTTCCCATAAGTGCATTCGTATTCTATATCTCCTCTCTCGCAGAGGTAGAGAGAGTCCCTTTCGATTTACCAGAAGCAGAATCGGAAATCGTAGCAGGCTGGCTTACTGAAACCTCTGGAATGATATATGGGTTAATTCAGCTTGGGACGTATGTCAAGTTGTATGCTCTTTGCGCACTTTTTGTTGTCCTATTCCTCGGTGGCTGGGCGGGTCCACAAATATTTCCAGAACACTTAGGGCCTCCAGGGGAAAAGACCCCTCTAATGCAGCTTTTGACACTAGAAGGTATTTATAATGCAGTTATTGCCAATGCTATATTCTGGTTTACGTTGAAAACCTTCGGAATCATAATGTTGATGCTTTTACCAAGAGGCATCAATCCTCGAATTCGAATAGATATACTTCTGCATACGGGATGGTATAAACTGATAGTTTTGTCTTTCATAAACATATTCATAGCATTAGCATTGGTTTATGGTGGTGTATTAGGCCCAGAAGGGATCTTGACAACGCGATGACACCATCTTTATTACCAGACACAAAAGACAAGACAGGCACTACCCCACGTACCAACACTGTGGGTGCTACTCACAGCACTAGCTCTGCAGGTGGATTTATCAAAGCAATAGAATCAGGTTCAAAACATCTTATTATAAAGAGGTTTACTTTGAGATATCCAGAACAGAAACTCAAGTTCACTGGTGATGGTTACCAATTTGACCCAAAGCGGGGAGTAGGCATTGCAGGGTATCGGGGAAGACATATTCTATTCCACGATAAATGTACTGGCTGTCAATTATGCGCGATTGCATGTGAAGGCATTGCAGAAGCAATAGGGATGGTAAAAGTCGATGAGCAGTGGAAACATAACAAGAAGGCTATTATGCCACAAATTGACTTTGGAAAATGTGTATTTTGTGGCTTATGTGTAGATGCATGCCCCTTTTATGCTCTATTTATGACAAACGATTACGAGCTGTCATCCTTTACTAAAGAGCATTTGATCTATACTCCATCACAATTAGCAATCAAGCCGAAATATGATGGTGATGTAGAATTGAAAATTGATAAGATGGGTGCGACACATGGCTGATGCAGCATTTTATGGTATAGCCACATTAACTATAGGTTCAGCAATAGTTGCACTAGAGAGCCGTGAACTCATATACGGAGCAATAGCCTTAGCGATCTCCATGCTTGGGATCGCAGGGTTTTTTCTCCTCCTAGACGCCCCTTTCGTTGCAATGTTTCAAATTACAGTATATGTCGGAGCAGTTGCCGTGCTAGTTATTTTTACCGTCATGCTTGTGAGAACTCAAGCATTATTTACGAGGAGAGAAGACAGAGGACGCAAGGCCGCTGGAATTATATTGTTGCTGATTTTTATGGGAGGGATGGGCGGAATAGCTTTGTTTTCTGGATTTAATAGTCAGGGGTTTGGTAATGCCGATTCTTCTCCGGTTGATTTTAGACTCATAGGAAAGGAAATGCTTACCTACTATTCGCCTGCCTTGGTGGTTATCGGTTTGACATTAGCCGGCTCTATTATCGGTGCACTCGCACTAGCACGTAGGGAGGACATTAGCCAGAAAGATGAACGAACTAATTGAGTACGTTCTAGTATCTCTGATACTTATTGCTGTGGGTGTCTATGGGATAGTTGTAAAACGGGATGCCATACGTATGATTTTTTCCATTGAAATTATAGCGAATGCCGCCAATCTTAATCTTATTGCTTTTTCGAGAAATATCAATAACGCTCAAGGTCAGGTATTCGCACTTTTTTCAATAGCAATTGCAACGGCCGAAGTTGCTGTTGGCTTAGGAATAATAATAATAGCATACAGATTGTATAAGGAAATAGACGTCGAAGAGTTTAAGAGCATGAGAGGATAGGACTCACGATGACATTTCTTTTAGCGAGCACTATTTATACCACTCTTGCTATCTCCTCTGGCTTATATTCTGGGAAAAAAATTAGGATCTAATTTCGCGACGTGGTTTTCCTTTTTCATACTTGCAATTTCCACTATCTTACTTATCATTCCCGCAATGGGTTTACAGACCGGCAAGTCCGCAGTTTACCAAGAAAGCTATCAGTGGAGTCAGTTTGGTAACTTTGGATTAAGGTTGGACGGTCTTAGCCTACCCTTTGCTCTTATAATTTACATCTTATGTACTGTTCTCGCTTTATACTCCAAACCTTATATGATACATAAAATTACAGAAACAGCTAATGAAATATTTGGTGCTGGTCCTAATAGCAGTAACGGTGCCAGAAAGAATCTCAGTAGACCAGGTGAACGAATTGGCAATTATGATGTCGACAACCGGGATAATACATCAGGCAAAGAAGGTTCATCGCCTAATTCATCGCCTAATTCATCGCAACTAACAGCATACGTTCCAACAGAAATTAAACAATACGTCAACACACAGATCGGTCTCTATTTTGCACTCTACCTAGCTTTCTCAATGGGTATGCTAGGTACCGTATTGGCTACTAATCTAATCGAATTTTATGTGTTTTTTGAGTTAATGCTAGTTCCATCCTTCTTCTTAATAGCGTTCTACGGATATGGTGCAAGAAGAAGAATCGCTCTGATGTTCTTTTTCTGGACGCATGTCGGTGCGGTGGTGTTACTACTGGGTCTCTTAGCAATGGGATTCTTTGCAGGAGGTTTTGATTACGATACGGTTAAGTCAAACGTTTCGAAAATCCCCGCAGAATGGGTGACTATAATTATTTTTTCTTTGGTAATAGGACTTGGCGTGAAATTAGCGGCGTTTCTTTTGCACATTTGGCTCCCTTATGCTCATGCAGAAGCCCCTACCCCTGTATCTGCTTTATTGTCCCCAGCGATGATAGGAATAGGAGCCTATGGTTTGCTTCGCCTTTGGCTAGAACTAATGACTGGAAACTATACACAATATAGTCTTTACATTAACATCTGGGGTCTTGCCACAATGATCTACGGTGGCGCGATGGCGCTGATGCAGGACGACATCAAAAAAGTACTTGCTTATTCCAGCATAAGCCAAATGGGTTATATTTTGTTCGGAATTGGCTCTGAAAGCATCCTGGGAATTTCAGGTGGAGCCCTTGTCTACGTAACGCATGGGCTCGGGAAGGCTATTCTTTTCATGATGGCTGGCTCAATTATCCTTCAAACTGGTACGAGGAGCATGTCAAGGTTGGGAGGGCTAGCAGGAAATATGCCGTATACAGCAGTTATTACAATGATAGGGGCATTGACGATTATCGGGATACCTCCAACCAGTGGATTTATGTCAGAGTGGATTTTGTTCGCAGGGGTATTACAGACAGCTGTTTACGAATCTGACCCGCTAAGAGTAGTATTGTTTGGGTTTGGTATTCTGACGACTGTGTTGACTTCAGCCTATATTCTTTGGATGTATAAGCGAATCTTTTTTGGAAAGATACCTGAAAGACTAGTTGGTGTTAAAGATTCAAATAGATATATTACTGGCACTATGGCTGTTCTAGCAGGATTGACGTTGATATTAGGTGTTTACCCTGACCCTATTTTGAACCCCCTAACAGGGTATATTGAATCAATCTTTCCCCCAAACTCCGGTGTACTGCAACTACCAACACATACCAAAGACACGCCAGGGGAGACACAACAGGAAAAACTTGGTTTGCAACAATCTAATTTGGTAGGTAGTCATGCTGGGCTTTTCGATGCAAACTCCAAATCTGACTCCCCCCTCACATTGCCTGAGGGAAAAATAAATGGAGAGAGCGACCTGAAAGAATCTTCACCGATGCAAGAACAAGCAATCCTCATATACAATCAAACAGGAGCATCGAAATAAAAATTGCATTATGAGGCTATAGAGGGGGTTGGCTAAGTCAAATGGTTAATGGTATATTAGGTTTCGAGGGATTCGCAATCAACGCCTGGTTGGTATGGATGTTGCCATTCATAGGTGCTGCTGCTATTGCTGCTGTAGCTCGTTACGGACACAAAATTAGAGATTATTTCGCAGTGGGTTTATCGCTTGCTAGTGCGATATTCGCAGCAACCTTATTACCTTTAGGTGTCTCCGGTGGTGAAATACACAGTCAAATACCATGGATTTCTACACTAGGTCTAGAGGCTGGAGTATTAGCGGATCCGTTGTCGATACTCATGACTAATGTAGTTGCTTGGATTTCATTTCTAATTTTTGTGTACTCTGTTGGGTATATGCATGGAGATAGAGACATGACTAGATTTTGGTTTTTCATGCTCTTCTTTATCGGATCGATGCAGCTAATTGTACTGTCAGATAATTTACTCATGGTTTTCTTCGGTTGGGAAGGAGTTGGACTTGCGTCCTATGCACTTATTGGTTTCTGGTATCATGACCGCAAGAAAGATTATGTGGGAAGAGAAGGTGAAAGAGCCGCTGGGATATCTTTATGGGCCTCACCTACTCATGCTGGCATGAAGGCATTTTTGATGACCAGAGCCGGGGACACCATGATGCTTGCAGGAATGTTTCTCATATTTGCCTATGCTGGGACATTCGGATTTAGAGAACTTATCGAGAACCAACAATGGGCAAACCAAATGGCACAGCAAAATCTGTTGGTTCCAGCTGCAGTATTAATATTTGGGGGCGCGATAGGTAAGTCTGCACAGTTTCCGCTCAATGAATGGCTTTTGGAGGCTATGACAGGGCCTACGTCGGTGTCAGCATTGATTCATGCTGCCACGATGGTCAAAGCAGGTGTCTTCATAGTTGCAAGAGTCGGACCCTTATTCTTCGCTGTGGCAGCATTTGGCATGACTCAATTTTTCGAAGTTGTTGCTTGGACTGGTGCAATCACTGCATTTCTACTCGCCACTCAGGCAATAGTCAATCCCGAAATTAAGAAGGTATTGGCTTATTCCACAGGCTCGCAAATTGGTTACATGATGATGGCTCTTGGTATTGCCGGATTATCGACTCAGTTCGTTGAAGGCTATACTGCAGGATTCTTTCAACTGATGAGTCATGCTCTGTTCAAGGCATCGCTTTTCATGGGTGCCGGTGCCCTTTTGCATACTGTTGGATCTAGGTTTTTGACTGATATGGGGGGTATGCGTAGGCATATGAAAAAGACATATATTTTCATGATGCTTGCCGGTCTCTCATTAGCTGGAGCTCCTTTCGTAACCTCTGGATTTTGGAGCAAAGATGCAATTTTTGCAGCAGTATTAGATTCTGGTTATTCTTACAGCTGGGCATTATTTGCGATAGCTGTTATCGTTGCTGTGATGACTGCCTTTTACACATTTAGGATGATTGGTATGGCTTTCTTTGGAAAAGAGAGCAAACATTTAGAACAGATGCAACAAGAAGGACACCATCTACACGAAGTCGGAAAAATTATGTGGGTCCCGTTTGCAGCTTTGGCAATAGCTACAATAGCTATCGGCCTGATTGGCATTGCGTTTGAAGAACAGCTACACCACATTTTTGGAGAGTACCTTGCTCATTCCTTTGGCATCGGCGAAGAAGGGGCGGAAGGTCGAAACGCAGTAGAAGCAGAGCAGGGTGGAGTATTTCTAGGTCTCAATGGAATAGCAGTAATAGCATCAGTTGGCGCATTCAGCGTAGGAGGCATACTTGGATACATATTCTACATTGCTAGAAAGGCTGACCCGCAGGTGATTTCGAGAAACATTATTACAAGGGCGGTCTGGAAATTCCTCTACAACAGATGGTACCTTAATTCTGCTCTGTATTGGGCCGCAGTGATAGTTCCCCTTGCAGTTTACAGAATCATTTGGCGATACTTTGAGAGCGTGGTTATAGATGGTATGAACCCTGCCTTGCAATTCTCTATGACTTATTTTTCTAGAGTGGTCAGGGGAGCACAAACAGGAATAACTCAAACGTACCTTTTCATATTTGCAGTTGGCATCGTGATAGTTACGATGTTGCTATTTCTATAGGAGAAATGAAGAAACAAAAATGGTAGTCGATTTATCATCAACCCCGATAATAATCACGATAGTTCTCGGGGTTGTTGGACTTGCAATTCCTGTAATTGATGCACTTAAAAAAGAAAGAGGATATAACAACCGACTTTACAGTGCGATTGCTTTTGGAGCCCTTGCCATCTGCATAGGATTTGTAATTTTCCGTGTAATTTCAGGTGAAGTATTACCTGCCGTTGCATTTGGCCAGGATGTTCTCGCAGATGACATGCTCGGATCTTTTTTTGCGATTGCTTTATTGATAGTTTCTCTAATGGTAACTGCTTCCTCATGGGACTATATGAAGGGTAAGGCAAACCCTGCTCCGTATTATTCGCTGATTCTACTTTCTAGTGTAGGGATGGTTTTAATTGCCTATTCTACTGACCTTCTAATGCTATTTGTTTCATGGGAATTAATGTCGTTGCCAACATACGCTCTAGCGGCATTTTCTAAGCGAGATCCGATTTCAAATGAAGCAGCAATAAAATACTTTATGTTCGGCGCCCTTTCGTCTGGGATCCTTGTCCTCGCTATTGGTTTCGTCTATGGTATCACTGGAACAACAAACATAGGGGAATCTATCACGGCTATGGCAAGTCTGGACCCAGACCTCATTCCTATAGGTCTTGTTGCAATTGCCTTGTTCATTGCAGGTTTCGGGTTTAAGATGGGATTGGTGCCATTTCACATGTGGTTACCTGATGCTTATGAAGGCTCGCCGACTACAATAGGGGCCTTACTTGCCGCAGGCACAAAAAAAGCCGGTTTTGCAACCGCTATCCGGGTTGTAGTCCTCGGAATGTTTGCACTAAATCTAGACTGGACAATCACACTTGCGGTGATAGCAGTTTTCACAATGACTTTGGGAAATTTCGGCGCTCTTATTCAAAAAAGCTTACCCAGAATCCTTGCCTATTCAAGCATAGCACAAGCTGGTTACATACTCATAGGCTTAGCAATTGCGCCGTATTCTGACCAAGCTTTGAGTGGCTCGCTATTTCATATCTTTAACCATGCCATAATGAAGTCCACGGGTTTCATAGCAACTGCAGCTGTTGCAACAGCTTTGGTTGGCTACAGCTTAGAAAAATACAGAGGACTTGGCATAAGGATGCCTCTCACTGCCATCGCACTTGCTATTTCTCTATTGGCGTTGGCTGGTGTACCTCCACTTAATGGCTTTTGGAGCAAGTTAGTGATTTTTGGAGCAGCGATAAACAGTTCTGCATACGTATGGTGGGGACCGTATCTTGCGATTGCTGGGGTATTGAACAGTGCCCTTTCATTGGGATACTACGCATGGATAATTAGAAAAATGTATATGGAGCAGGGGCCTGACATGTCTAAAATAAAGGAACCAAAGGCCATTCTCGCAGTGCTCTTGTTCGGACTTGTATTTATGGTGGTGTTTGGTGTCTGGCATGCTCCTCTACTGGAATTTGCGACGCTCTCTGTACCTGATCTTACGAATTTGATCAACGTGACTCGGCCATCGTAGCTCAATATGAGACACCATTTACGAAAACGTCGTGACTTCTTTTCATGTGTATTCAGTGGTTTCTCCTCGAGCCAAGTCAGTTATGAAAAAATTAATGCTAAATAAAAACAAGATTTGAAGAACTGATATTATTAATTATGTAATTTTCTCATATCTTACAACTCCTCGTTAGGAATTCTGAATTAATCACTAATGCAGTAACAACAAAGTCATAACTCTGAAGTAAAATTTCACTCTTGAACTCTATCAAAATTGAACCGAGCTCAAGTCGGTTAAAAGTTGAAGATGACTCTTGGACATGCTTTCGCCAAATTTTCGAAGCTCGTTCTGCGCTTTTTTGGAATAAGATTTATACATTTTGTCCATATTGCTAACGAATTCCATGGACTGAATATTTCTTTTTACCAGCAAGTTAAAAAGCCTATCTTCATTGTTCCAGTCTAACAAGTCATCGTGTATCTGATACGCAATTCCAAGAAGGTTGCCAAAAGTTCCCAAGGCATGAATCTGGTCCTCGTTTCCATCCCCAAGGATAGCACCTATCTTGGTAGATGCTTCGAAAAGGGATGCAGTCTTATGTTCAATGACCTTGATATATTCATCCTCCGTTATGTCTTTATGTTTCGCAAGTTTGATTTCCATCATCTCGCCTTCGCTCATTTTTGTTGCTGCATTTGAAAGCTCGGTGGTAACTCTAGAGTCATTCATTTTTGATCCAATACTTAGGATAATACCAAGTACGAAATCAGCCGTAAGAATACTACTATTGTATCCATACTTTATATGAAATGACGGTTTACCACGACGAAGCTTCTCCTCGTCTATTATGTCATCATGAATAACCGACTCAGTGTGTAGAAGTTCAATAGCTGAACCCACCATGAACGCTTCGTCAGTAACATGAGAAGAGTCGCTGTGAGAAGCTCGAATGGTCTCAGCTGATAATACCAATAGAAGAGGCCTGATCCGCTTGCCACCTTCACAGGCGTATCTTAGCGGTGCATAAAATTCTGACCAAGAATAAAGATCGAGCTCTCTATTAAGAGCATCTTCTATCTTAGAAAGATACTGGTTGAATTGTTCTACTAAAGGATTGGCTTTGACATTCGTACCACCTGGATTCAAAGATCAGTTCTTGCCTGAATTTATTTGGAAGTAAGAAGCATATTAATGCGTTTCCTAGATAAATGCGAGCTGAGTTTCTTTTCTAGCTATGGATGCTGCATTTGGATCGATATTGCTCCGGCCGGGATTTGAACCCGGGATCTGCGACTTGAAAGGCCACAATGCTTGACCGGATTGTGCAACCGCTTGGAGAAAAGCAATTCCTACACCACCGGAGCAAATGTAGTTATCTAATTAAAGTTACTTCAAATAAAATCTTTTTCTTTTTCGATCTCATAAACAAACGCTTTAGTTGCACAACATTTTTCTATCCGTTATAGTTATCTCAAAATATAGACCATGGATAATCTGGTGCAAAGAATTGATTTAGAAATTGAAAGGCGTAGCCTGCTGAAGCATAAATTTTATCGACTTTGGTCGGAAGGAAAACTAGATTTAGTTGACCTCAAGGGATATTCATCAGAATACTTTCAGCTGGTAAAGGCTGTCCCTCTAATGGTAGATAATGTTCTTTCCTATTGCACCAAGGACATGCCTTTAAGATCTGCAATACAAGAAAATCGTAGAGAGGAGACTGAGCACATCGAATTGTGGGCAAAATTTGCAGCCAGTTTGGGGATAAAGTCGGATCAGCTTGTCGATTATGTTTCATCTGAAGCGACGAATAATGCCGTTAGCGTTCTGATAGAATTAACAAAATTGTCTCTGGGCAAGGGAGCCGCGGTGATGTACGCTTATGAAAAGCAGTTACCAGAGATAAGTAGATCCAAAATTGATGGCTTGAAGAATTTTTACGGGATAGTTAATAACACGGAAGCCACAGAGTACTTTGAGGTTCACGAAAAGGTGGACATAAAACATGCAGCAGTATGGAAAAGCATTCTGGATAAGGCTTCCGATAATAGTTCCGAATCGCTACTTCAAGCTGCTACTGAATCTCTGCGGGCTCAGAACAGATTATTGGACTCAGTATATGAACGGTACATCGAACCTGTCACTTCATGAATTTTGTTAACTTAAACTCCATTTCTGTAGATGTATTCAGTACTTTTTCTCTTACTTGATTGAACGGTACTTAAAACCTTTATAACCATCTTATTAAAAAAAGTCCTGTCTAAGTCGGGCCCATAGCTTAGCCTGGTAGAGCGACCGGCTCATAACCGGTAGGCCAGGGGTTCAAACCCCCTTGGGCCCACTATAAAGAAGGTTCAAGTCTCCAAACAGAAAAAGCTAAAGCTTAATTCATTATTACTATTGTGCATATGTTTAAAACCTCATCTGGGGGATAGCAAGTATGTTCAGAAATAGGACATTTGAACCAATATTAACAGGTACTCCTTCGTCTCTTCGAAAATAATTTGTGCTAAATATTGATCAACACCAATCTTATTTGAAAGTTCAGAAGTCGTGCATTCTCTTACTGCGTCAGTCAACTGCAATAGGTAAATGTCAGATTCCAACGTTTCTTATGTATAAATATTAAATATAACTTGTACTGATATTAGCAAACATGTCATTTATACTGGCAAGGCAGTTAAAGAGAGAAACGTTAAAGCTTCAACTTTTAATATAGTATAGAACCCTTTCTTAAGCTGCTATCGTCACGGGGACTTGGGCCCAGTATGATCTTTAGGGTATATTATGACTAAGACCGAAAGATAGTCGTATAGCCCTCCAAGAAATTAATCAGTTTTTATTTATTAGATATTGTATACCCTATTCACCCTCTTTTTTTCCGCCTTGGCATCGTCTACAATTGTCCATGACATCTTGATATTTCTGCCACAGGTTATCAATAGAAATTATCTTGCTCATAATAATGCTATTAGTTGGAACAATAGTGTCTGTTCGTTGATTATTCATGGCTAACAAACATGCCGGCTTTTGATCAAGGCAAAATAATGTAGATAATGTTTACCAAGGTTTAGTCAACTCTTTCCCAACGCAAATTTTTGATACTTAATCCAGCTAACCTTTCCGAATGATCTCAGCACACTCGAATGTTTACTCTCTGGCTATCCGACGCCGGGACTAGGTTAATTCTGGCAATTTATTTTTTTGGTCATTAATGGTTCTGAACACCCTAGACTGCAGTCACTGGACAGTCACTGCAGTTTATATATCATAGTGTATAAGTTAATTATCTAAATGCCTCCATGTGAAAAGTAATGGCAAGGGACCCCTACCGATGTACTTACTGCACTCAGACTTCCTCTAGGAAGTGGAACCTGAACATTCACATGCAGAGAAAGCACAATGGTATGGAGAATCCTTTCAAATCCGCTTCAACTCCACATCCTGGTGTTGAACAATTTTCGTCTTCTGACGATGGTAAGTTACCGAAGAATAGCAACTCTCGTTTTATCCCAAGGTCTCGTCACCGGGGAGGGCAAGCATCTTTCGCCTCTGATATCAACCGATATCTTCCCGAAGACGGTTCTAACTTATCAAGGGAAAAGGGAAGAGATTCTTTGGATTGCCTAACCGAGGAACTGCGTCAGTCTATCGAAATCAAAACCATGTTCAATAAAATGAAGCACCCTATTAACCCAGAGCCATTCGCTTCAAATCTTATACCATTATTGATTGGCTTAATTTCAACTCGAAACTCTACTAATCTCGGTATTTTTCCGCTACTAAGTATTATTAACGAAAATAAAAAAGTTGGAATTAGAGGACATATTTGTGAAAATTGTCTTACTTATTGGGCTGACTTATTATACAGTAACAGTGAAGAGCTGATATCGCAAATAAGGTCTACTAAACCCACTCCCCATTCATGCAATCCTAAAAATGTTGCAAATGCTCATAAAGTTCAAGATATTGAAAACAAGAAGAGAGATCTAGAAAATCTATTACACAACTTACTTCTCTCAGCAATACTCGGTTGTATATTATTTTGGTCGAAAAAACCATATTTAAAGACTGAAGAATTAAAGTATCCGCCTAATTATTCTATTGATCTTTTACTAAACCAACGCGACCACCCTCGGAGAGAAAATGATAGTGCGGAACAGCAATTATCCCGAAGATGTTGGATTGAAGGAGAGGAGGTTAATTGCAATCCCATCAATATTGACTTAACCAGTTTGGCAGAAAAACACTGGGCTTACCGCGCGATAAGTGATACAGTTCGATTTGGAAAATCATTATTAGCAATGGATAATAACGAACTGATTGATTTCCTCAAGACCGTAAAGGGAACCTTTGGTGTTCTTACAACTGATATAGGTGATTCGATTCGCCACTTCTTTATATGTATATCATTCGAAAACCAATAAGATAATTTAACGGGATAAAAAAGATATCTAGCCTTGAATAAGGACTGAACATAATGCTTGACGATTATCGGAAATTTTTTAGTCGAATCTTATGCATTAATGTCAGTTTCGTCTCTTCAGATTACGATATTTCTCGGGTTTACATTATGAAGAATTCATCCACTCCGTGGACAGAGACAATATCACTTAAACTACTCACTGAGAATCAATCTTTTGAACATCTAAAAATGATGAAACCAGCTTCAATAATAAATTTTGGTACCTAATTGAAAGGACAAGGAGATTCTACCTACGTGTAGCATGTAATAAATAACTAATCGGATTCTTTAGATGAGGCCGAAGTCTCGACTGGATGCTTCAAATCAGATATACGTTCTGCATGGCCCAGAAAAATTGACTGAAAAATACGTATCACTTGGATGAATTCTGGTATTGGGTTAGGTCAGGAGCGAACCATCTTTTGAAAAAAAACTGGCGCTCCCTTGTATGCTATCCTTCTCACACCTTGGTGTTCGTCAGATCAGTCTTAATTGTTTGACGGGTCACTCTCGTCGCTACTGTCTACTTCATCATCAGAAGTCTCATCCCCTGTATCATCTGTTGAACCACTGGGAGTCGAAGTTGTAGTATCAGTTGCGGTGCCAGTATTATACAATGGAGCAAAACAGTCTCTGATTTCTTGTTCAGTCGGAGTAGAGTCGCTGCTGCCGTCCAACGCATTTGTAATGTCTTCTTCTGAAACCTCTCCGCCAAAGAGACATTCCATAAATTGTTGGAAATTTTCTCCCTCGTCGGAGCTTCCAGTTGGAGAAGTACTATCTGGTACCCCTCCGGTAGTGGACGGAGTGTCAAACGTTGGTTGTGCATAACTTGGTTTGATAATTTCCGAGTCTGCCGGTGACATCATAACTGCAATTGCCAAAGCAACAACAGTTGCAACGGTGAAGGTTGTCAATGATTGTATATTCATATTTCTATTTGCTGCCTGCTAGCGACATAAATATAAACGATTGAGTATCATTTTTATGTTGTAATGTAATTAACTTTTTTACTAGATTTATCTATGTATACTGCTAGCTTCGCTGATACCGGTGATATGATATTTCTCTTGCATGGCTTCGCCCCTATCCTAAGGATATAATGAGATCAACGTATTCAACGACCTGATGGAGACTTTTCCGACGACACCCGAGGACAATGCAAGAGCACATGCATCGTACCATTTATAGCAATCTACATTGGTATAACTGATACCTCTAGGTTTTTCAAGATGGTGGATATGACAATTCTGATCGTACTAGTCTCGTATTTTCTCACTTTCACCTCTGCTTCCCTCCAGATGAATTTGGAAAAAGGGGGGATATTTGATTCTGTAACCACTGCTGTATCCTCTTGGATTGCGGAATTTGGGTATCCTGCGGTCTTTATTGTTGCATTGCTTGAGAACTTATTTCCACCTATTCCAAGCGAGATCATATTTCCTCTTGTAGGATTTGTCGCTTATGACAAGAATCTGGGGATAGGCCATGCCATAGGGATGGGATTAGTAGGAGGGTTAGGCTCTACTGTGGGGGCAATAATAATTTATTATGTAGCCCTAGAAATAGGGAAACCAGCGATATTAAGATTCGGAAGGTATGTCAGAGTCGGTGAACAAGGATTACTCAAGGCTGAATCATGGTTTCAAAAATATGGTGCAATAGCGGTTTTTTGTGGTCGAATGGCGCCTGGAATCCGCGAGCTAATTTCCATTCCGGCAGGAATAGGTCGGATGAATATTATAAAATTTGTTATCTTTACTTTCGCGGGATCAGCAATTTGGAGTGTTGCTTTAACACTTTTGGGCTATTTCCTTGGAGATGCCTGGACTAAAATATCAGAGCAGTTGTCATCTGTCTTTAGCATAGTTGCAGTCATTATAGTTATAATCGTTATTGCGGTCCTGGGATTAAGGTATTATTATGGTAAGAGGAACAGGGACCGAAAACGAGATTATAACACCTACACTGACTCCAACGGAAATACTTGAACCACGACACAAAAGTCAATTTGATCTGAAAATTGCATCGATGCAGGAGTACTATAGGTCAACTTTTAGTGAATCCTCATTCTATCCTAGATCCTTGAATTGGTTCAAGGAATAAGAAACGACGGGGTATATTCAACATTAGGCATATTCTAAAACGCATGGCAGCCACAAGTCTTATTTTGTCTCGACCATCTCTGTGCTAGCAATTTTGGGGTTTTGACGTCTTTGCAATATAATAGTACTACTTACCATAGAAGAACTGGGAACAAGAACCGTATCTCCGTTTTCAGTCAAAAGCCTCGTATAAACTAATTCGATATCATATATTACTCCAGAATTGCCACTAATGGTAATCCTGTCACCTATTTTGAAAGGCCTTATTACTGATAGATAAAGACCAGATATCATATTTGCTAGAATATTTTGTGCAGCAAAACCGACAACGAGAGCAGATATCGTACTGATAGACGCTGCTAAAATTGGATTTTGTGCAAGAAAAGATATAATTGTAGCGACTATTATAATTGTCCCGGTAATCCTAATGAGACTTCTTATTGCCTTGGCAGTTCCGAGGGGACTGTTTGATAGACTGAGTCGGTAGGAAATACTGCTTATGGTTTCCAGAACGAAATAACCTATCACAGCAACTTGTGCGGCTTGGAGATACATCAATTCTTGAAAGGGCAATATGGCCTTTAGAAATAGGGTACTGATCGTTAGAGTGGCCGCGAGAACTATCGTTAATACGAGTATTTTTTTTATAATCGCCCTTATCGCATTTTTACCTCTATTATCGCCTCTTGCCGAAGCATTTTTGGGGCCTAATATTGTGTTACTTTGGGTATTTTCTTGTCCTTTTTTCATTGTTGTTATTATGTGTGAAAAGACAAGATAAAAATAAATCTGATAGGTAACTTACATAACCACATAGGTTCACCGAATTAGGGTGTTGAACGGCGGATTAAAATCTTATAATCATACTCGACATTCAGCAAGAAAAAGGCGAGACTCAGATATAATCCAAACAGGTATTTTATTGCCCTTGATCGGGGTACCTGTCGAATCTTGATTTTTCTTTTTCAACTAGAGGGATAACCTTATCCATAATAATCGAATTGAAATCTTTCTGTCCAACATCTAATGTCAAAAGTAGATAATAGCTTTCATTAATCGGTATGGTTGCGCGATTTAATTTCTGATATCTCCCGAATGCATAAAGCAAATTACCAATTTTTGGCTCAAATTTAACTCTAGTCTTTTGTCTAGATATTGTGTTGGCGGCATATTCTTCGTTTTCCTCCTCTGTTAGAAATAGTTTGACTCCTTCCTTGTGTTCGACGTTAAGTAAAATCCCAAACTTGTTGGTGATACCGACCCACCTGATGGCATTGTCTAACTTTAAGACTTCTTTTGTGAAAGAATAGAGAAACTCATAGTCAATCGTAGTCATTGTCTATCTAATACTCGTGGTCATTTGATTATTATTTTTTACCATCCCAGTCTAATGGGGATCGGGTATACTAGAAATTTTTCGAGTACTTCTGTATGGAGAAACAACATTTTAATTCTTTAAAACCTTGGACAAATATCTAAATGAACGTTATTTACACAATTATCATTCTACCATGTTCGAAGCCAACTAATTTCCTACTTTCTATGGGGGCTCACACTTTGTCAAATGACAAAAAGCGTAAAGAAGAATTCCACTCTCTTCAACTTTTTTATCCCTATTGTATCATATTCTTTCTTGTTGAAATCCGAAGTAGCAGGAATGACATTGCATTTTTCCATAAATGACGCCACTTTTACCGCATGTAGTGCACGACTTATCGTAATCTATGGTCGAGTCTAAAGATTTTGCCTTCTGTAGACATTTACCACAAATTGGTGCTTCGAGATTATGACTTGAAAGAAAGCCGGAGCCGCATTGGGTGCATCTTAAACTAAACATTTTTCCTTTGGGTTTCCAGCGTTTGAACAAATTAATCATAGATATTGATATTGATATTGGCCTTAACGATTAATTAAGATTTAGATCGTCGAGCCCTTTCTACGGTGACGAGGAATATTAACTTGGGCACAAAGAGTAAACAGCCATAATCAGGAAGAAGAGCCTTAGAAGACCTAGAGATTTTCTGGTAGAGTCCACTCATAACAATTCTAAACATATACGGAAGCCCAGTACCCGAGCTTCGGGTTTAAAATAATATCA
The DNA here is from genome assembly GCA_963737815.1 of uncultured Nitrososphaerales archaeon. Taxonomy (GTDB): domain Archaea; phylum Thermoproteota; class Nitrososphaeria; order Nitrososphaerales; family Nitrososphaeraceae; genus TH5893. The sequence continues at coordinate 60,781 of CAVTUB010000006.1, forward strand.
GCTACCGGTTTTTCCTTTGATGCCAATCGTAACCATCCCCGTCTCATGTTAATCATGTCATGGAAATCTTACTAAAAAGAACTTACTCCTCTTGAAGCACAAGCAATTATCTCTTTTCTATAGCCGCGAACAAGGTACGCCGTACTCCTTTGCTTAACGGCCAAAGCTCAAGACTGGCAATTGTGACCGAATGTCCTATATCTTTGACTACGAATCCAAAAAGAACAGTGATAGAGTGATTAAGACCAAAAAAATTGTACATCAATAATCAAATAGAGCAGGAGCTGGGAAGAAAAATAAGTTAAAAATTAATGGATTGTGATTTAATTTCATATAATATTCATATCACAAATATTAAGAAATCTCCGGCGGTGTCCAGGACGAAGCTTCTTGCTTCGCACATAGGATGCGCTTATCTTCACCTCATCCTGCAGGGGACACAGTCGTCGCATTTCCAGTCTGGTTCTCGCCTGTTGCCGCAGCCGTAGTGTTGCCACCTGTCGAGGGCTGTGCTATGATTCCGAACTTTGAGCTCTCTACAAACTCCCCCATCGCAGTCCCACCAACTGCCTCGACTGTGACTTCGATATCTTTGGGACCCTCATTTTCGAATGTCATCTGTTGTATACCAGTTCCATCATCTGCTTTTTGGTTCTTAAGATCTTTTAGCACCTTACCATCTGACTCCGTAACCGTGAAACCATATCTCACACTATTGATTATTTTCTCCGCAGCATTAGTAAAAATTAAGCCAAATTCGACGGGCTGCCCAACTTGAATTAAAGGTGGATCCCATAGTAATTGTATTATATAGGTCCCACGAGCCGTCTGGAGCTTCAAAGGTGGCTTGGGAATCTCTATCTGACTCTGTGGTGCTGGGGGCTGTCCTTGACCTGTTGCCTGTAAATCATAAACATATTGTATTGGAGGATTGCCAGTGGTTACGTCCGCAAAAGTCTCAGCCTTGACTGGGTAAGGGAGGTCTCTATTGACCCAAATCTGATTATCAACCCCTTTATGATAAGCTATTAGTGTCGTATCATAGGTTCCGGCGGGAACAGTCACTTTAGCCGCTCCGCCTGGATTAACAGGGGGTCCACCTATTGAGCCAATCTTGCCCCAATTAGCAGCCGATAAAGATTGGCCAGGTTTGGGAACAAATGATTCAAGCCATTGAAGCGTATTCGCATACGCACTTCTATAAGGTGACATTTCTGCTGAAATATCAGAGCTTCCAAGTGCTGTTAAATCTAAATCACTTAAATGAAAAGTACCATTAAGCACATTTCCTTTATCAACAACAAATACTGGTGCTACCCAATACTTTCCTGTTTCGTTGAAATCTTTAAAATATATTGTCATAGTGAAAGGTTGACCTTGATTCGTATCGGCATTCTGGATCTTGTATGTGTAGTACGTATTTTCTTTGGCTCCTTTACCGAGATACCACGTGTCACTTTGAGCGTAGGCCGATATAGCACCTGATATCGCTATGGAGGAGCCTAACAGGGAAATCGCAAACAGCGCCGCCAGTGCTAAAGTAAACCTAGCACTTAAACATTTTACAACGCGCAGGTTTCTACTAATTCTCATTACTTTAAATACACTCTAACGGACTCATAAAGGTTTTCAGATCCAAAACTCTCCAAGTAATAATTAAAACTAAGCAAAATTCACCACTTTTAGAGAACCAAATGAAATTGATGTTAGACAAAAGAATAATTATGACTTTTCCCATTCCTTAAGTATGTGCAACTGTCCGAGTGTCCAATTCTATGAAGTAGATTTTAAGCTTGCGGGAATGCAAGTGGTACCGACACATAAGAACTGTGGGGATGCTTTAAGCGAAGAACAGCACTCGAAATTCGAAAAGGAACTTATAAAATACTGGGGTTTCGAGGAAAAGCCTCGGTAAGAGGAAAATCTTTTATTGACTGTTTACTTCTGAGCCTCATAGACAAGCCCTGTATTTTCGTCAACTTTATAAATAGCCACAATAATTCTGCTATAGGTGATTTGAGTGACTAAAATGTTAACAGTGAATATCGATACATCCGGCGTTGATCAAAATGAAGCAACGGAGTGGGTCAACGAGATGGCTAATGTCTACGCAGATATGGAAATTGAAGACGTGAAGGTATCGGGCAATAAGATCTCCTTCAAAGCAGGGTTCTCCGGAATGGACGACACTGACCCAGATGACGTCAAGATGAAGGTCGATGAATACCTTACGATGAACGAGGCATTTCAAGCCAATAGTGTAAACGTCAAATAATCTAACACCTTCTTCTTTATTTCTTTGCCAAATATTGATCCTTAACAGTCATAACGGTTTACTACACAACTTTAAATACCACATGAGGAGATACAAGACAGTTAATTCCTATGACGTGCAAAGGTATATGTATTCGTCACAAAGCCCAGAAGCCGGTAGGTTCGGGCAGATATGCTAGTGGGCAAAAACGTTGTCAGATATGTGAAATATTCATCAAGTGGGATGGACTATGGTGTCCATGTTGCGGATATCGCTTAAGAACTAAGCCACGAAATTTAAAGTATAAAGCGAAGCTAAGAGCCAAAAACAAAAGATTAGAACCGCTAGAAGCAGCCCTAGTCGTACGTTAGTTCCCCAAGGCATCCTTACATGCCTTCACTAGTCGTTCATGTAACTTGCAATTTGATTGTGAGTCATTAGTCAAATCTAAGAGGATTTCAATTGGTCTCATGTATCGGCGAAGAAAAACTTCCTCTTTGGAGGAAAAATATGTGGCGGCGACCTTGCCAATATAATGATAACAATCAGCAACCCTTCCTCTAGATAGTAGCCATTGTGACTTAGCCAACCATAGGTCACTGCCAAACTCCATTTTATTGATGCCTCTTATCACTTTTAGTGATCTAGATACAGCAGAACGGCCTGCCCTCTCAATCCCAATGCATTCAAGTGCGTAATTGATGCCCGATGCAATATTGGACCTTTTTACATCCAAACCTCGTATTTGTTCTAACTCATGAACAGGAGAAGATTTGATACCATGCAACGCAAGTATTCCTTCAATGAAATGGTAAGCCGCTATCTTTAGCCACAGGGAAGACAACGAGGGACATCTAAATAGATTCTTGTCGATTACTTCGATCAAAAAGAGGGAGTCAATAATTTTTTTTTTCCCATAAGACTGAAGCAACTGAGCATATTTTTTTTCCCTTAGCTTGGCTAGCAACGAAGATACGAGGAAACTATCATAGTCTTTTATCATAATCATGTCTTGGATATGGATGTAGCTGGATTCATCTAATTTAAAAAAAGGAATGAATTCTAAGGTAGTGTCTTTTAAGGTTATAACTCGATCAAGGCTACTTTTCGTATTTTCACAAAAAATTGCTATATCATACTCGCAACACTTGAAGGATTTTTGGCCACTATCAGCGCGACATCCGATGAGACCTGCAGGATAGGGACTATTATCATTAACATACTGCACAACTGATGGTGGGATCGCTGTCATAAAAGGAGGAAAACCTTCTGTATAATAAAAATAAAATTATACCAAATGATTAACAAAGGCGGTACCGCTCACCATATCCCAGAGAGTCATAAGTTTTATATGAAGATAGTAGGTCAGAATTGATCCAGCTCCGGTGGTGTAGTCCGGTTAAGCATTTCGCCCTCTCAAGGCGACGATCCCGGGTTCAAATCCCGGCCGGAGCAATTTGCAAATTCTGCTATCGGATTCAGTAGTCCGGTATAATATCTTCATCTTTTCCAGGCTACATTCGTGGCCAGAATAATAGGGGGACTATCGTACTCGTCATCATCCTGTAGCTGCATCTATTATCTCCAGAAAGTACTAATAACCTTTCCTTGTCATACAAACAAGGCTCACTTACTATGACAAATCCCGTCCAGATCTTATTCAATTCCTGAGGCCTATTGACCTGAACACTTCACTCTTTAAATTCATTATATCTACGTCAGGAGATACTGATATACAAAGAATTTTACCTTCCTTAAGCGGTATAGTCATGAGGATAACTTTTTTATACTCTGTAATATTATAAACAACGTTACCCAGGTTATCGGAAAACTCTTTGAGCGAGCCTATCGCTGACAATGAGTCAAGGTAAAGTTGTTGCTCCCTCTTCTGATCCAATAGCGGTTCTACCTGTTGTTGAAAACCACCTTCAATCACCTCACCTCTGTTCGTTACTACCCCGGCGAAACGAATACGCCTATCTATGTCAAGGATTCGGGTGCTGATTTTTTCTTCCATATTGTATCATCAATCTCAGAAGGTTCGGATTGAAAAAATTTTCCTCGGTTCTAAAGATGGATGTCATAGAATGTCAGCGGTTCGAGTTATCAAAGAATGTCCATCTTTGATGTGAGAATGATAGTGTATTCTGACAAGTTCTGCGATATTGATGTCTGAGAAATATCTGGTATTGTACTTCGCCAAAAGCGTATTACAATCCTGACAGTATATGTGTTTAAATTTCATGTGTTCATTATATTCAAAGTGCTATAAAAGATATCTTCCTAAGACCTTGCCATTTCAAACCTCAGTTGTTCTTAAGGTTTAACCGTTCAATAATTTTTTCATTATTAGGGAAGGTTACTTTTGACATTTTGTAATAAATGACCTCGCCTCGCCTTTCGATCACAGCAACAACTGCATCCTTCCCCATTTTTGTAATATGATCAATCGTCTCAGCCAGGTTTTCTGCCTTGATTTTCGTACCTTCACTTATTCCAAAGACTACATATTTGGCAGCTTTCTTTTCGTATTCTCCCCTTTCGTATACCCTGAAATCGACACCGAATCCAAATCCTTCCTTTGGGATATAGCCTCTACTTCTCAGATCGCGGTAAACCATGAATCTGGTGAGAACGTGTTTGTCTCGTTTAAGAAGAATTCTCACAAGATCGTCAAAATTGATCATGTTGTCATGGTCTCTCATTATTAGTTTCTTGGTATAACTCAAATAAAGTGCCTCATAGGATCTCAATACATGATCACCATTTTCCTTTTCTCCAAAGCCCCTGTTCCTTAGCTGATCACGATGTTTTTCGTCATCAACAATAACTTTATGTTGCTTCCTGTCGAGCCTTGCTTCAATTGATTGTTGAAACTCGTTGTTAACCATTGAAGTGCGTTCCGGGAAAGGCGATTCGCTAAATTCTGGCATAACAAATAAATCACACTCGGATAACATTTAAGCATTCAAAAGTAGAGTTTTATATGAAAGGAGTTAACTATCGTGAGCCTCGAGGCATGCCTTATGTTAGGCGCGAATACATCAAAGGAAAGCCTCAGATTAAGATCGCGAGATTTTCTTCTGGCCAATTTAAGGATAATTATTATGACTATAAAGTAGAGCTACTTGCAACCGAAAAGATTCAAATAAGACACAATGCCCTCGAGTCAGCGAGATTAGCCGCTAACAAGACTATGGCAACAGCCGGTGAGACCAGCTTTTTTCATCTCTGAAAGTTTATCCTCATGTACTTCTAAGAGAGAACAAAATGATAGCAACAGCCGGAGCTGACCGTCTTCAGGAAGGGATGCGAAGAGCATTTGGTAAGGCCACAGGACTAGCTGCGAGAATTCGACCTGACCAAGTAATATATGAAGCATATGTTACAGCTACAAATCTATCTCTTGCAAAAGATGCCTTTAAGGTAGCATCTAGCAAATTGGGCTGTCCTATCCTAGTACGTGTAACACCTCTTAAGGATATGACGCACAAGACAGAAGAATAATCATTAAAACAATATGAGAACCGATTGTAGAAATTATTATTGAAGGCATGCAGATGCCTTATGCTGATCATAACAATAATAAATTTGTATATTTCTTTCATTGAAACATCAAGAAGGAATTGCTTTAGGTCGCTTCTATTTATTTATAATTTAAAAACACGAAAAAGTCAATTTAGCGATAGGCTCAGTCAAAAAATCAGGACCAGGGCTATAATCTGACCTTCCATCTTGACCAAAAAATAAGCCGGTGATTACATACAACCGGTATCACAAGATTTATTCAATGAAAGAATGTAACCTTAAGAAGAGAACTAGATATGACTCTCCGGGTAATTTCGGATCTTGAGGATTCTAAATTTAAGAATAAAAAAGTTCTTGTCAGAGTCGATTTCAACGTGAATATAGAAAACGGTTCAGTGGGAGAAGACTATCGTATTCGTATGACGCTTCCCACTATAGAATACCTGACAAAGAGAGGAGCAAAGGTATTACTCGCTTCCCATCTTGGTAGACCGGATTTTCCGGGCCCCAAATTTTCCCTTGCCCCCGTTGCCGCCAGGTTATCTGAAATATTAGCCAAGTCAAAAGTCAGGTTCGTACAGGACTGCATTGGTGAAACTGTAAACAAGGTCGCATCAGAAATCCAACCTGGAGACGTTTTGTTGCTCGAAAATCTTAGGTTTCATAAAGAAGAAGAAGCTAATGATCCCCGATTCTGTGAAGCCTTGGCTTCATTGGCAGATATTTATGTTAACGACGCTTTCAGTACGTCTCACAGAAAACATTCTTCAACTTACGGCGCCGCTCGATTATTTGAGACAAGGCTGGCAGGCTTAAACCTTAACAAGGAAATCGATTACCTCTCAATGATTAAAGAAAATCCAAGTAAGCCCTTTTCTTTAGTTATTGGGGGAATTAAAATAAAGGACAAAATAGGGGCTCTTGAAAATTTACTCCCTAAGGCTGACAAATTGCTAATCGGGGGCGGTGCCGCCTATACTTTTTTAAAGGCAAAAGGAGTTAATATCGGCAACTCAATTGTCGACTATGATCATCTGCCTTGGGTAACCAAAGCGCTTTCAGAGTTTGGCTATAAGATTCTGCTACCTACGGATCACTTGGTTGCATCTTCGAGAAATAATAACTTTACCACAATGGTAAAAAGTGACATTCCAGAAGGTATGGCAGGATTTGATATAGGCAATGAAACGGTACAGCGCTATTCACTCGAAATAGGGGGCAACGGGGCAGGAACAGTTTTTTGGAATGGTCCTATGGGTCTTTTCGAAATTGGTGCGTTCTCAAATGGGACGATAAACGTTGCCAAGAGCATGGCTTTGGCTTTCTGGCGTGGTTCGAAGACTCTAATTGGAGGGGGGGACACACTAGAAGCGATGAAACGGGCTGGAGTTACAGAAAGTGAGGTAAGCCATGTTTCAACCGGTGGCGGTGCCACGCTTAGATTCCTCGCTGCTGACGAGATGCCAGGGTTAAATGCATTAGAGAATATATAATCACAAAGCTACAAGTATTTGTAATTCGTACTATTCCAGTTCACAGATGCAATAAATTTTTTTTATTCCGAACAAAGGAGCAACATAGGAGCTCGAATACGTGTCAAACATCCCAACTACCACTACCACGTAACCTCGTTCATACAATATTGATTGCTATTGCTTTCAGGTAAGTTACGGACGAGTCTTGTGCACCTAACATGAGCATATACCTTCCTGTGTCCAAGTCAGGTGAAGGACTGATAACAAATTTTACAGATTTTGTCTTGCCGTCGCTTAATAAGACAGATTCTTCACTATACGACCAAGATGAATTCCCGAAATCTCCTGTGGGCGTGAAAGTTGCTGATGCTGTCATATTAACCCTATCTGACGAGATTAACAATGGTGTAATAAACAAATCGATGCTTGCTGAGTCCCCTTTTCTTGTTGTGATTTCTTGCTGGGATGTCTGGACAGAAAACGGAAGAGTTCGGCTGTGATCTACTCTGCCAATTTTATTTTCTGACCATTCCGTAAACCAGACTTCGTTGCTTCCCTGAGCCTTAGGATTGGAAATGTCATTGTCGCCGCCGCGTAGCTTACCGCTTCCTACAGAGAGTTGCAATGCATTTGCTATTCCACATTCTATTGTGCTCTCAGGATCACATTGACTAAATAATTTATTTTGTGAAGGTATCCAATATTCTATCAACGTATTATTATTTGGAAGAAAATGTGCAATCTTGTTACCTGTATGTTCATTAAACCACAAAGACCCATCGTCAGCCTTATGAATCCAGTACGGTAACGTGTACGCCCCATCCGAAAAACCTTCACTACCTCCAAATATTCGTTCTGATGCCTTTGATGTTGCAAATTCAGTTATACTCTTATTATCGGGTAGGAAGTTATAGAATATGCTAGTGCCGTGATCTGTAACCCATAGGTTTCGCCTATCATCTAACACTATTCCCACAGGTGAATTCAGCTGACTTGGTAGATCAAAAGTGGTAAATGTCTGATCAATGGTATTGAATTTCAAAATTTGTCCCTTATAGCCAAATGCTAACAGGGTAATCCAAACAGCCTTGTCCTTGTTGTCAACGGCTATTGAACCGGTGCTTATTAGATCACGATCAACTCCTTTGAATCCTTGCAGAGGAAGAGGGATCTCTGTAATGCCATTATATGTATTATTGGACATTTCTGTTGTGTTTCCAAACCAAAGGGAAGGGGATCGGATTCCTACGAAATATATGTTGCCATTCGAGTCAAAGTCAAGAGAAACTGGATAAATAGAACCAAACGACTCAGATGTAGCTGGTATTTTAAAAATTTCGAAGTTGCCTGATAATGTGTCGTACTTCCATAAGGAATTTTGTTTCTCATCTGTAAACCAAATACTTCCATTCTGATCAGTCTTCATAGTCCAAACTTGAGAAGACTCTATTGGGTTGTCGCGAGGTTTCCACAATGGTATAATGTGTCCCTTATCAAATCTCTGCTCCCTAAAGTCATAGCTACCAAGTGAACCATTTTTTGTCGATAGATACCAAACCTTGCTGTTATTGGTGTCGACGAGAACACCTAAAGGCATCTCGCAATCATTTGGCAACTGTATTTCTGTTACATATTTGTTGGAATTCGGTTTAGAATCGACTCCACAGAATTGTTTCTGAAATCTTTCTATTGCCATTTGCTTTGATTCCTCAACCTGATTTGTTGTCGAGATCGAAGGTTCCTGTGTTCGATTATCCTGATTCGTCAGTAATGCCGTGACTGCAACAACAGCTATGATTCCAATCGTAGCATATATTGCCATTTTCTTATATGGTGCAAATTTCCGACTTCCCTTCTTGCTGGTCAATGTGCCAAGAACAACACCTGTTGCTTCTAGCTATTATATAAAATACTCATTTAGGAATTGGTTCCCATTACTCGAAATAGTGAAAATATGTTACACCACGCATTCCGCATACGAAAAAGATGATTTCATAACAATGGTTCATAGATATCTGCGGGAGGGGCAATATCTGTAATCCAACATAGTAACGATAACTTAGTTCTGATAGGAGAATCCATATAGATCGCGAGAACAATTGTTGGTTGGACAATTTGTTTGGTTTGGGATATCAATATTGGAAGGAAGTTGTAAGCGTGCTCCACTCAATTATTCCCGTCTACGACAAAGTAAATATGGCTATTTCTCTTGGTAAGGCCAACAAATATCGAATAAAGGGGATTCATGGTTCTATTAACCCAGGCAACAGGGTACTTGACGCTGGATCTGGCTTTGGAAATATGTCAAGAATAGCCGCCTATGAAACAGACCAACGATTAGAAATAATTCTATATGACCCCCTTTCAAAGATGCTTTCAGCGACAAGGAATTTCTTACCGGCTTCTGTAGATAAATCCCTCTCATCGGGAATCTTTGAGTATATGCCTTTTAAGGATCAAGTCTTCGATGCGGTTTTATGTGGTTACTCGTTGCGCGATGCGATAGAACTAGATGCTGCAATTGATGAAATGTATCGTGTTCTTAAGAAAGGAGGAATTCTTGTTGTGGTCGACCTCGGAAAACCTAATAATACATTTCTCAGATTCCTAGTTTCTTTTTATCTAAAATATGTCCTTGCAGTAATTGCTTTTTTTGTTGCTGGCCAGGCAGGCCTTAGATTCAAGACCCTCCACGGCACATTTAAAAAGTGGCCCACAAATTCTGAACTATATTCATTGTTGGCCGCACGATTTACAAAAGTTAAATTTCAGACTGGTCTGATGGGTGGTGCAATCATTGTCCTTGCATATAAATAGAGACAAAGTATACCCTTGACCTAGAAACCGTTATCCATAATAATAGACAGAATCTCATTAAGACTGACCGTGGCTTTCTCTCAACGTTGGGTTGACGGCGATAGTCTTTTGACAGGTCCTTTATATCGTCAAGCGCTTTTCTGACGGAATAAGAGTAGATCCTTCTGGAACTATGGCCATGCGAGAGTGTTAATGTCGATAAATTACGGATTTAGGACTTAGAATTGCATTTTGTTTATATGAGGACAATAACTCATCACGTAAAGTTAATTAGAAGGCAAATAAACTTTTTTGATGTCCTTATGGCTCAAACAGACAAGATTAAACAGGTATACGACGAGGCTACGAGAAATAACTATAAAGTTATAACGGAAGAATCTGCCAAGGCTATTTTAACCGAATATGGTATTCAAGTCCCTCCATATGCTCTAGTTAAGAATGCTGATGATGCTGAGGCAAAAGCCAGAGAATTAGGTTTTCCATTAGTTGCAAAGATTGTCTCTCCTGATATATTGCACAAGACCGATGTCAACGGGGTTAGGATCGGGCTTAAAACAAAGGAGGAAGTTCGCAAGGCGTTCGATGACATGTATGGGCGATTGGCGTCCAAATATCACACCAAGGGAGTTATCTTGGAAAAAATGGTTCCGCAAGGATTAGAAATCATTGTCGGTCTTCAAAACGATCCTCAATTCGGGCCTGTGATTATGTTTGGTCTAGGAGGGATTTATGCTGAAATATTCAAGGACGTAACATTTCGAGTGCTTGCCATTACGCGAGAAGACGTCAAGCAGATGATCGAGAGTCTAAAGGGCAAGAGTATGCTCAAGGGTTTCAGAGGCTCTGAACCTATTAACACAGATATGATAACGGATATGCTAATGAAAATAGGTAAGTTGGGAATAGACGCTGCACCTTATTATGAGTCAGTTGATTTTAATCCCATCATCCTTTATCCAGACGATTACTTTGTTGTCGACGCCAAGATTCTTTTGAGAGAGAAACCAAATCATCAAGTGATATCAGACGCGGAACCTGATTCGAGATATATGGATCTTTTTTTCAATGCCAAATCTGTTGCACTTGTTGGAGCATCACCAGAAGCAGGAAAAGTCGGAAATTCTGTCTTGCAAAGCCTGGCTAAACATGACTACAAGGGAAAGGTATTTCCAGTAAATGCAAAAGGATATCAAGAAATTATGGGTATAAAAGCATTCAAGAGCCTCGACGAGATCGACGAACCAGTTGACGTTGTGGTCGTAACAGTTGACTTGAAATTTGTTCCGGATCTACTGAGGAGCTGCGGGAAGAAAAATATTCACAATATGGTTGTTATCTCCGGTGGGGGCAAAGAGCTGGGGGGACCGCGCAGCAATTGAGAACCAAATAAAAGCCCTGTCTGCAGAATTGAAGGTAAGAATTATCGGACCTAATTGTATTGGCATGTTTAATGCAGATAATAGGCTGGATTGTGCATTCCAAGGTCATGACAGGATGGTAAGACCGAAGCGAGGTGAAGTGGCATTTTTATCTCAAAGCGGGACTGTTGGGATAGCATTCATGGAGACCTCAGATGCTTTTGGAATGAGCAAGATGGTCTCATACGGAAATAGATCGGATGTCGATGAAGCAGATATGATATGGTATCTTGGTGAAGATAAAAACACGAAAGTAATTGGATTATACGTTGAAGGGCTAGGAGATGGAAGGAAATTTATGAATACGGCCAAGAAAGTAATATCAAAGAAGAAAAAACCTATCGTAATTTTCAAGAACGGCAGAACTACACGAGGTGCGAAACAGGCAGCTTCCCATACAGGGTCGCTTGGTGGATCATATAACGTCGTAAGAGGAGCATTAGAACAAGCCGACATTATTTCTGTGGATAGTTACGAGGAGCTTACAGGATCTTTAAAGGCGCTTGCATGGCAGCCAGTGCCTCAAGGAAATAGGGTTGCTATGATCACAAACGGCGCCGGACCAGTCATTGCAGCAATAGATAACTTTGAGAGGCTTGGGCTAGCAGTTGCTGAAATCAGCGACAACACAATAAAACATCTTAAGGATCATTATCCACCTACATACGTCATTGGTAATCCATGCGACATTACAGGTTCTGCTACGGCTGATGACTACAGGATTGCAATTCAGGCTTTCATGGATGATGCCAACGTGGACATAATCATGCCATGGTTCGTATTTCAAGACGATCCCTTAGAAGAGAGCATTGTTGATATTCTTGGGACTTTTCAGAGGCAAGGACGGAAACCCATCCTCGTAGGAGCCATGGGGGGACCTTTCACTCAAAAGATTTCTAAGCGAATAGAAGATACAAATGTTCCAGTGTATCATTCGGTTATCACATGGGTGACTTCAGCAGGCAGTCTTGCTAAATGGTCAACCCTTTCTGGCACCAAACAAACACAACTACCAGGCTAACCAGGCTAGAAATTATCGGCTACTGTATTAATACTTGGTGTAATGAGGAAAGCTTATTATATTTATTTATAAAATTACTTATAATGGAAAGCGCTGAACAAACCCAAATTGTAACTATAAGTCCTAAGGCTGCTGAAAAAGTATCCGAGTTCATGAAGCAAGAAGGTAAGGATACCCTGTTCTTACGCGTGTATGTGTCAGGGGGAGGATGTTCGGGCCTATCGTATGGAATGGGATTTGAAGAAAAATCTGACGAGGATGACTACGTACTTGAGCAGAATGGAGTTAAGGTGCTGATAGACAATTACAGCCAAAATTATCTCAAGGGAGCGAATATAGACTATATCGAGAGTTTAATGGGATCAGGTTTCAAAATAAACAACCCTAACATAACTAAGAGCTGCTCATGTGGACATTCATTTTCCACGGATTAACAATCGATTTTATTGAAAAATGTGTCCCCGACTAAGTTATAAGATACCCCACGAAAGGCTTTCCTTTGAGCAGGCCTAGAGCTAAGGCCAAAGACCTCTTATCTTTATTGCCTCTGTTACTCTGCCAACAGCTAAAGCTATACTCGCCTTCCGCATATTAACCTGGTATTTATCATGGGTCTCATATACATCGGAGAAAGCTTTGGTTACATTCCTATCAAGCATACTATTCACCTGATCCTCGGACCAATATTCCCTTCGTAGATTCTGTAACCATTCAAAATATGAAACAGTGACTCCTCCTCCATTTGCGAGCACATCTGGAATCACCAAAGTTTTGTTCTTATAGAGTATTTCGTCTGCTTCGGGAGTAGTTGGGCCGTTTGCTGCTTCTGCCACCATTTTGGCTGTAACTTTTGCTGCATTTTTCTTGGTTATCTGGTTTTCAAGAGCCGCCGGTATCAATATGGTGCAGTCTGTCTCTAATATGTCCTCATTCGAAATTGATTTGGAGTCCGGAAACCCGACAACTGAGCCTTTTTTTTCTTTGTGCTTCCGGAGCGAGCCAATATGAATTCCGTTCTTATTGTACATTCCTCCCTGCGAATCAGAAACAGCCACGACCTTTGCACCTTGTTCCTCCAACAGCTGAGCGGCGAACTGGCCCGCATTTCCGAAACCTTGCACTGCTACGGTTGCAGTTTGAAGGTTAATTCCTAGTTTCTTTGCAGCTTCTCTTACTGTAAATGATAAACCTCTTCCGGTCGCTTCATTTCTTCCTAAAGATCCTCCTATTGCGAGGGGTTTTCCAGTTATAACCTCGGGCTGAACAAAATTGCCCTTGAGAGCAGAATAAGTATCCATAATCCAAGCCATTTCTTTGCCCCCAGTGTAAACATCTGGAGCGGGAATATCAGTATGGGGACCTATAATATCTGCGATTGCATATGCGTAACGTCGTGTCATCCGTTCAAGTTCACCAACTGACATCTGCTTTGGATTGCAAATTATTCCACCTTTTCCTCCGCCATATGGTATATCGGCTATTGCGCATTTCCAAGTCATCCACATAGAAAGGGCTTTTACTTCATCGACACTTACTTGAGGGTGATATCTTATGCCTCCCTTGAATGGGCCCCTCGCGTCGCTGTGTTGTGATCTAAAGCCGGTAAAAACGTGAATTTCGTCATTGTCCATTCGAGTCGGAAGAGAAACCGTAAGAACACGTTTTGGGTGGGCTAAAACATCATGCATACCCTTGTCTATTCCAACTATCTTGGCTCGCCTCCTCCAGCTGTTTTAAAGCAACCTCAAAAGGGTTTATAGTGTTATTGGTGCTAGGTTCAGACATTACAATATTCAGGAAAAAATCTGGCGTATTTAAGTGTTGAATGATACGACTGTGCTATTGCCTCCGAGTTTAACGGCATCGTGTGGTCACTCGATCCTCAAGTTCAACCTGGGTGCAACGGGAGAAGAGCGTATCTATTTATTACTATTTCTTTTGATTTTTTGTGATATCAAAGAACGTAACTGGTCATCAGTCATTTCACTTTCCTTTATTCCTAATGCCTTTGCAATGGTTTTGAGCTTCTCTCTCTCAGATCCTACTGGACCTATAATGTGTGGCACGATAGACGAAGGACGTGAGACTGGAGCCCCCGCAGACATTGCATTATCTTTCTCCTTTTGGAATAAATCCCTTGCCTTTTCATATTCCCCGGTAGCCCGGCCAAAAAGCCTTGCTACATCCGAAAATCTATTTGAACCGGCAATCAATAGCACGACTACTAGGATAATAATACCCCATTCCGACGCTCCGATATTCATCTCGAGCATACCGAATTCCATCTTTAGTCATTCGATACTATCAATGAAAATTTTAAGTTTTCCTGGCAAATCTTAACTAAAACTAAATCCGAGACGATAGATCTATAACTGCATAAAAAATTATGTTCTGATTAGCCTAATATCTGAAGAGATCCAAACTTAATTGAGAATCAAATGACTTGACAATTACAGTAAGGGCTTCGTTGGATGCCAAACATCTCACATGTCATGTTCCTTTTTCTGATGCTCTCCTAACTCGTCCAGACTAGGAAATGTTTTCTTACACAGATCGCATATTAGCGGGTTTAGGTTAGGGTCATTATAATCAAGACCTGGCTCGCCCTGGTCATCGTCCATGTTAGAATACGATCGGCATACAATAAAGCACTTTCGGCATTTTTTCCTCTGGTCATGGAAAATATTTGGGATTTGCTCAGGCCACCTACGACAATTGTTAAATCTGGTTGTGCCACATATGGTTCAGATTATGGGGTATAGACCTATGGACTCGGCTACTATTGCCCGATTACGTGCGTTTGTGGATAGGCTTAATATTGAATCAGAAAGGGGCTCTGTTATCTTAGTAGAAGGCAAAAGAGATGTAGAGGCCCTCACTAAGATTGGGTTTAGCGGACAGGTCACAACGCTGAATCGATATAAGGGCATAAATGATTTTATTGATAGGCATTATTACTTGGAGAAAAAAATAATTTTACTCCTAGACATGGACAGAACGGGTAAATATCTCACAAGAAAACTCCTCACACAATTGCAGTCAAGGGGCGGTAATGTTAGCTTGTTTTACAAAAAAACCCTCGCTAGGATATCCAACGGTAAGATTCGACATGTTGAGGATTTAGTTTCATATGCGCCGCTGGTATCGGGAATCACAGGCGCTAGGAAGGATCTGTATATGTATATCTGACTACAAAAACGTAAGGGCCACGAGTCCATAGATTCAAGTCCAAGCACTTATATTCTAGCGAAAAGTTTGTACTTTTAATAATAGTATATGAGGTTATGAGATTGCCTAATACAGGTATCGTTAAGTATCATGTTAAACTTAAATTCGAGGTTGATGGTCTGGTCGAAAAAGCCGATATCATAGGAGCGATATTCGGTCAGACTGAGGGCCTTCTTGGCCCCGAAATGAACCTTAATGAATTGCAAAAGGTGTCTAAAGTTGGTAGGATAGAAGTTAACGTAGATAGTAGATCAAATATGGCCAGGGGAGACGCTTTGATACCAATGAGCACAGACATTTCCACAGCAGCGCTAATAGCCGCGGCGATTGAGAGTATTGATAAAGTCGGACCCTTTCAGGCCAAGTTTTTGCTTGTAGGTATAGATGATATACGAGCAATCAAGAAAAAAGTCATTGTCGACCGCGCTAAAAAGATAGTTCAAGAATGGGCTACAAAGACTATAAGCGAGGGGGAGGAAATGTTAAAAGACGTCTACGACGCAAGCAAGCCAGGTAGGCTCACTGCATATGGAAAAGCTCAACTCGCTTGCGGTACGGGTGTCTTTGATGCCGACTGGATAATTTTGGTGGAGGGTCGAGCCGATGTAATTAACCTACTACGCGCGGGTTTTGATAATTCCATCGCCATAGAGGGTGCAAAAATCGACGAGACAATAACGAAGCTTACAGAAGGTAAGAAAGTTATAGCATTCATCGACGGGGATAGAGCAGGAGATTTGATATTAAAGGAACTGCAAGGACTCGTAAATATTCATAAAGTGTTGAGAGCGCCTGCTGGAAGAGAAGTTGAAGAACTTACTCCTCTTGAGATAACTGAGATCCTCAAGGAGGTAATATCGTCAACCACGCTTGTAGACAATAAGCAAGGTACATACTCTTCCCGTCAGGTGCAATTAGCTGAAGAACAACCACATAGCTCCGATCAAAAATCGCAGCATAGGCGAGAAAAGAGAGAGAGTGCAGATATGCAACCCGTGATAAACGAGCAGATGTCCTCCAGCCATCCTGACGATAATCCTGAAGTATTCTCCGCAGTAAAGGAGTTATACCCACAAATCAATGAAACTTTGGAGGCTGCAATACTAGATACATCAATGAGAACTATTCTCAAGCTCCCGGTGTCCGATCTTATAAGAAAGATCAACGGAGCAGAGGGGGGTAAGGTCTTGGTTCTCGATGGTATAATTACACAGAGGCTAGTAGAGGCAGCAGATCGAGTCGGCATTGAATATATTGTTGGACATCGAACTGGGGATTTGAAGAGGACGTCAGACATTAAAGTACTGTACGTTTCATGACATGGGTGTTATCAATTAGATGTCATAATGGACATCAAACTTCAGCAAATACTAACGATGGTCCATCTCCTGTTATTGGGGGCCCGCCATAATTATATTGAGGTTACAACTAGGGAATTAAGCAGAAGTATTAACAGATCTCAGCAGTCGGCTTCTAAGCATCTTCTTGACCTAGAGAGCGTGGGGTATATTGATAGGATAAGAAAAGGCCACACAATAAGGATCAAAATAACAGACAAAGGCTATTTGCAAATAAGCAGTCTCTATGAGAAACTACACTCTGCGTTTGAATCAAGCGTTGGTGGTGTTATTACATTTGAGGGCCGTGTAGTTTCAGGGATGGGAGAGGGAGCATATTATATGTCACTTGAGGGATACCGTAAACAGTTTAGAGAAAAGCTTGGCTATGAGCCGTTTCCTGGAACATTGAACATCAAGCTTTCAGATCCAATTTCCATGCATTCGAGACGGGACTTGAGTACGCATCCTTCCATTTTTATCGAGGGATTTTCTGATAAACTTAGAACCTACGGGTGGGTTAGGTGTTATCCAGCTGAAATAAATGATGGACTTGTCGAAAATGCCGCATTACTTATCTTAGAACGCACGCACTATGATGATAGCACAATAGAAATTATAGCCCCTATTTCCATTAAGGAATACGCTAAAATTAAAAATGGCGATCGTATTTCCATATCGGCCCGTATTTCAAAAGGCATTAATCAGCACTAGGTATTATAAAATGAATCTCCTAAATCATCTTTTATTGTAGAGCTCTTGGTTATTGGGAGAGGCGTATTTAATCTGATTACCCTCACATTTAGTTTCCTTTTAGCGCAGTTTTCCGAAACATCTTTTTCAGTATGAGCCTGATCATATCCTAATGCTATAATATCTGGCTTTACAAATTCCACGGTGTCATACAGTGTTCCCTCCTTTCCTATTATGGCGAGGTCAACAAAATTCAATGAAGATACCAGTTCTTGTCTTAGGGATTCATCGTGATAAATTTTTCTTTCCCCTCGTATTTTTTTCGCAGTGGATGTTCTGGCAATTACTACCACTAGAACATCACCTTGGGACTTCGCAGCTTTAAGAGTATGGATGTGTCCAGGGTGAATCAAGTCGAAAACTCCTCCGACCAATACTACTTTTATGGCATCTCTACCAATAAAGGAGATTTGCGGTGTATTATTATTGTCAATTAATCCTCTTTCGGAAAGCTCTTGTACTTTTTGGTCATATACTTCTCTAGGGACAAAATCGTCAGACCATAACCTCTGATAAGGGGATATTTCGGGTACAAGTGAACTAAGGTATACAGATGATAATATCTTTTTGTCGAGTAAATCCATTGTCTATATTTTCACATGCGTTCGAGGAACGACGCCATGAATATGCCAAGATACTCATTTTAAAGTATGCGATTTCCCCAAGACTAGAAGCTATTGGCGATCGTTCTTCCTAGTCGGCTCCTGGTGGATGTCATTAGGTGTTATCTCTATTTCACATTTAAAAAACTATAACTTACTAGTAAAGCTCAGCACTAGTATCGTGAAGGACAGCAAAGAAGTGTATTTAACTAGAAGGATACTTGAGCCAGCATTCTCGCTCCTTGCTACAAATTATCGGGTCTCCATTCAACAACACAATAGACCTCCAACAAGACAAGAATTGAGGCGTAACATACGGAATAAAAATGGAATTCTATGTACGCTTTCTGATAAAATTGATAAGCAAGTGTTAGAGGAGGCAGGACCTAACCTCAAAGTCATAAGCTCATACAGCACTGGCTATGATCATATTGATGTTCGAGAAGCGACGAAGAGAGGCATTATTGTTACTACTACGGGAGATGTACTTGCAGAGACAACAGCTGATTTAACATTCGGGCTCATTTTAGCTATATCGAGAAGAATAGTTGAAGCAGACGAATTTGTACGGAAGGGTTGGTGGAAATTGGGATGGATGCCTGATTTATTCCTGGGCTCAGATGTATACAGTTCGACTTTGGGTATCCTTGGATTGGGGAGAATAGGTTCAGCAGTCGCTCGACGAGCAAAGGGCTTTAACATGAATATAATTTACCATAACAGGCACCGTCTAGATAAGGGTCTTGAGGCAAGACTTGGTATAAAATACGCTGAATTGAACGAAGTGCTCAAGAGAAGTGATTTTCTAACAATTCATACCGGACTTAATCAGGATAGTTTTAACATGATAGGTAAGCGCGAATTTAGCAAAATGAAGAAGACGGCCTATATCATAAATACTGCGAGGGGAGATATCATAAATGAAAATGATCTGGCCGAGACATTGCGAAAAAAATGGATTGCGGGGGCAGCATTAGATACTTACACACGTGAACCTCTGACCAAATCAAACAAGCTGGCGCGACTGAAAAATGTGATTTTGTTACCACATATTGGTAGCGCCAGCATAAATACGAGGATAAAGATGTCAAGAATTGCAGCTCAAAATTTGATTAATGTGCTTGAGGGTATAGACCCAATATATTCAGTCAACTCACAGGCTATTCACATGAGATCGAGAAAGTTGCCAGAGAAATAGAGGCCCTGTTTGGTCTGCCCTGCGATAGCAAACTTCAGTATGTCTTCATGCAGTTCGTAGTCACCATCTTAATTTCTTGAAATTTTATTTTTCCATTCGGAATTGCACCATGCTCCTGGCGCTGCTCAATGCGTTCACTCACTATGCTTTTGTGTTCAGAACATACGACTCCAACCATATATTCTCCACTCTCTGTGATGATAGAAATAACCTCTGACGGCGGATAATTACAGGGCATATTTTCTGTTCTAAATGAACATTGTTTGGGCAAAAGCAATAAAATAACCTTGTCCAGATGGAATAAAAACCTATTTAATGAGAAGCCTGGATATTATCCAGGAAATGAATGTCCCATTTTCATTTTAGGCATGCAAGCACATGTGCCTATTAATTGCAGACTGCATCAAAGAACATCAAAGAACACTTAAAATAGGGAAATTATAAGGTTCCTCTTGCTATGGCCGCCAGAAAGAACACGTCCAGAAAAAAAAGACTTTTGAGTCGTACAAAACAGAATCGACCAGTTCCAGCATGGGTTATTATCAGAACCCATAGACATGTAAGAACCAATCCCAAGAGAAGGCTATGGCGGAGGTCCGATGTTAATGTTGGATAAGAATAGTATTAGAAATAACTCAAGAGAGGATATCTAGATGTCGTCATCCGCTGAAGAGAATCTATCACGGATTTACACAATAAATCTTGGAAAGGCTCAATTGACTCCCAGGTATAGAAGGACCGACAGAGTAATAAATATGATAAGAGAGTTTGCTAAAAAACACATGAAAAGTGGAGAGGTAAAATTAGATCAAGAACTAAACAGACACGTTTGGCAGAAGGGAAAAGCTAATCCACCTAGAAAATTGCGAGTCAGGATGATGAAAGATGAGGATGGGATTGTGATCGTTTCACCCTACGAGGAAGCCGTAAGGAAAGAGGATGCAAAAAGTACAGTTAAAGCCGAGGATGTTGAAACAAAACCAACCGAGGAGCCGTTACCAGAAACAGAAAAGGCTCAAATGGAAGAACCAGATGATCAACAGGAAACCAAAGAAAAAGAGCCAACGAAAACAAAGAAGGGCAAGAAAAAGACAGAAGCTAATACTAAAAAAGGAAGAAAAACTAAGAAGTGAAACAAATGTCGCTATCAGACCTTTGTCTTAAATTAACAGATATAAAGACAAAATTTGCGTTGGTACCTTTCTGCTGAGTATGCTCTGGTTTGTTGGAATCTTACACGACCAAGTTTTTTCGATATCGGATTACGACTTTATGATTTTATTCTAGATTGTTAGGAATCGTAATTTGGATATCTGGGGAAGAGTCCATTTCATCCCAGTCAAGGATATTTTCCTTAGGAATTACTTCACCAAGTGGATCATAATTATCGAAACGAGTCTTTTCGTAAACAGCAGCAAGCAAATGCACTTTGACGGATTGTGAATTGGGCATCGCGAGGGTTACATCAATAACATCTTGTTGTTTGAAGATTTGTTGAAGTGTATTGGAGATAGAATTCAAGGTGCCCACTGGAAGACTTGTTCCTCCCATAAGATACAAGGTAGCCATCCGTATGGATGAGGGGTCAGAGTTTTCATACAACATTCCAAGACAATCCTTCACATGCGATTCAGTTGATTTGATATCTTGTCTGCCCGTGCACAAAAGGCTCACAGCGTTTTGGATGTAAGTAATTGAAATCGATGAAACGACTTCGCATATTGCATCGTTTATGATATCATAGCATTCTTGTAAAGACAAGTCGGGGTTATTGTTTAGAAGTGCATCATTATCGATGACCACGGTGGCATCAGAGGATTCTCTTAGACGTCTAAGTGAAACACCGGCTTGAAATATCCTGTCTTTCTCAAATCTAAATGGCATTATGGCAAAAGAGATGACTTTTTTGGAAGGATGTTCCTTTGAGATTTTACTTATAAGTGGGGCAATTGCTGTACCACATCTTCCTGCCAAATTTGCAACCAACACTATCGTAGAATGTGCCTCCAAACTAGATCTAATTTTCGCTTCAGAATAAATTCCCAGAGAGCGAATTTTGTGACTAGAGGGGTTTAACCATGATTGAGAATCAATAAAGACTGACTTGGATTTGTCGGGGTTAAGATCCCTCTTATCATTACTTATTAACAGACACTCACACCCGAGGTTTCTAGTCGAATTAGCGGCAAGCTTTGCTCCTACACCGCCTATGCCCACAATTAATAATGGATTTTGCAATTTTACAGAATCGTAACTGTCCACCATATTTCCCCCTATTTCGGAGTAGTTAAATCATTAGTTAAGAGTTTCGGTTGACGAACTAAAAACCTGCGATAGTGAATAATTGAGCCTCGCATTATACGTTTGATCTATATCAAATTCCCTCGCAAGGCGTGTCTCGAAAAGTCGATAACCTTTACATTGACTTTCGAGCCCAATGAAATAACGTCTCCTCCAACCTTACTAATATTGGAAGCAGTCACCATGATTGGTTTGTAAGCGTAATTTCTACCCTGTACATGATTTTCAGCAATCTCATCTATTATAATATCGCCAGTCCACCCTTCCCACGGGGAGTTACGAGCAAAACTAATTTCCTTTAGAATTTTATCAAGATGCCGAGTTCTATTCTTGGTAATATGGCTAGGGACCTTTTTTTCAGTAGCTGCCAGGACCCCAGGTCTTGCGCTATACTTTGACAAATTTACAATGTCTGGCCGAGCGGCCTGTAGCAAGTCTACAGTTTGCCGAAAATCATCCTCGGTTTCTGATGGATAGCCAATGATAATGTCAGTTGCTATTGTGATTTCTGGGATCTTATCTCTGAAGACTCTCACTGCGTTCAAAAACGTTTGGGCTGAATGACCTCTTTTCATCTTTCCCAAGATCCTATCACTTCCGCTCTGTACAGGGATATGTAAAAACTTGAATACTTTGTTATTTTGAGAAAAAATATCGAGGAGTGAATGTAACAATTGTGGAATATACATTGGATTCATCATGCCTACTCGAATCTTGAAATCTCCCTCAATTCCACAGCACCGTAAGAGTAAGTTGGCTAAATCCGTACCGATATCCCTACCGTAGCATCCGTTATCAGTAGACGAAAGCCAAATTTCTTTGCATCCCTGGTTGACGTCTATCTGAATCTGCCTGATTATATCCCCTGGTCTGTAGCTTGTTAAATCGCCTTTTACCAGCTTTGTTTGGCAAAAAGAACATTCACTCATGCATCCGCTAGCTATCTGTACTATGCTCACTGCAGAATTGAGGCGTAATTTGGGTATGTTTAACTTTTGATTAAATTTATTTTCTTCAAGTTCCACTTGCTTTCGACCGGAAGATGCGGAGCGGACAACTTCTGTTATCTTTTCGATTGTGTCAGGCCCGATCAAACTTGCTGTTGGATTTACAGATTCGACTTTGAGCCTGTCGGCTTTTGGAAGACAACCCGCAACAACCAAAGGGTTTCCTGATTCAGAAAGCTTTGCTATTCTATGCAACATTCTATGCTCCGTGACATCCTTAACGGAACAAGTGACAATGATATTAATCGAAGCATCATGCGAAGTCTCAGAGATCTCGTATCCATCATTTCGTAAGAGACCTGATATGATTTCGGAATCATTAATGCTTGCAGAACAACCATATGCTTCAATCCAAACTTTTTCTTTAGGTTCGCTGATCTGGTCTCCATCTAGTGCGAAGATCGAACCTTGAGAGGATGACTCATTCAAGTCTGGTTTTCCAGAACACTTCTGGTCCCCATCCGTATTATCAGATCTATTTTCAAAGGGAATCGAGGGCAACATGGAACACCAACAATTGATCGGAGTCGTACACCAACATGCCTATTAAAATGATTGTAAATGGGCAAGTAATGGACCGACCGGCCCACCAAACCGTCCATAGTCTATCATTAATTTCATGTTTGAAACAACTGTTTCTTATTTCGAGCAGACAGATTACAGCGTTGATATTTAGTTTCTAGACGACCCATAGCAACAGAAAATTTGAATTGCTAAATAAATACCATTTCTCAAATTGTATCAAAAGCACAGGACTTTCCTATTCGTTAAGTATCCCTGATTCAACGATAGCCTCGGTGGCAGAAAATAACCTTTTCAGATCTCCAGGATTATGAGCCTCTGAGAAACATCCCATCTTGCCCGGCAGAAAAAATATATTGTATTTAGCCAGCAGTGACATATGGTATATATTTAACAGGTTCCGGTTTGAATTGGCTACGTCAAGAGCGTTATCCACTTTATTCTTCCCTGCATCTCTCCCAAGAAAGTGCGTCATAAACAAGAGACCCCATCCCAGTTATTTGTACATTAATTTTTGAGTCACTAAATATGCGTGAAAGTCTCTTTCTTGCTTGCTCTCCCAAATCATTTAACCTGCTATAAAGAGTCTGCTTGTTTTTTCTCAGATACTTAATAGTTGTCAGCCCCGCACTCATAGTGGCGGGGTTAGCCGAAAATGTCCCACCTCCGATTGAACATCGCTTATACTTCTGGTCTCTCGCAATAGGATCGGCCAGGGAAATTATTTCCTTCTTACCGCAAACAAGACCTACTGGCATACCTCCGCCGATTATTTTTCCAAGGGTAAATAGGTCCGGTTCAAGCTTGTATATGCTCATGGCACCATGAATGGAAACTCTGAACCCTGTCACTATCTCGTCAAGTATGAACAGACTTGAATTTTTCTTTGCAAATTCCTGCAATCCGACCAAGTATTCGCGCGAGGCTGGAATGCATCCCCCGGCTCCGAGAACAGGCTCAATGATTATGCCAGCCAAATCATCTTTTATAGCGTCTAGTATCTTTATTGACCTATCCAAATCATTAAATGGTATCGATTCAACGAAATGTTCCTCTTCTTGCACCATCCCTAGGCTCTCGTCGAACTCAAAAGGATAATTTACACTTTGCAATAAAGTCGTGTTGAACCCGTGCCATCCTCCAATTACCTTTGCAATTACTCTCCTGCCAGTGGCCGCCCTTGCAAGACGTACAGCATACATTGTTGCTTCTGAACCTGTACTCGAAAATCGCATTAGCTCAGCCTTGGGCATCAGTCGTTGAATCGTCTCGGCTAGCTCGACACTTAAAGCATTTGCCGTACCAAAGAGTATACCGGATTTAACCTGTCGGGAAGTCGCCGAAACAACAGCAGGGTGAGAATGACCAAGAATTAATGCCCAATGACCCATCCAATAATCCGTATAAGTGTTACCATCAACATCGAGAAGGGTGTTCTTGACTGCCTTCTGCACGAAAAAAGGATATGGGCGAAAGAAGCGGATGTTATGGTTTATTCCTCCAGGAAAAACTTGTAGCGAACGGTTGTAAAGTTTTTTGGATAAACGTGTCTTTCTTTCGTACGTTGCTTGGTATTCATTAAATTTCATCTGTCTTTAGCAACGAAAATTCGTAGAGATTCTTTTATTTGTTTGGAGTCAGCTGTATTCGAAGTGGTAAGTGGTTGCATTAAAGGTAATGTATAATGGTATTTTGAACTAGGATATCGTGGGGACAAAAAGTTTCAATACGTAAGGAAAGAAATAGGTGGATAGGTAAACAGATACTATTCCGTTTACGTATGATGTTGGCTCGAACGAAGATTTATATTCTAATTACGTGCGATGCTGTTCTGAACGTAATCTATAAGGCGGCGTCAGTGAGGATGTATTGGTCCTAGAGCCATTTTGTGATCCACTGACCTCCAGTTGCGCTCATAATATGGAGGTTCAATGTGTATCATTGAATCTGACGTTGGTCACACGACCCGCACAATTACTAATATAGCAAAGTTGTCCGGCCGTACTCTTACTATTATAAATTAAAATCCTGAAAAAGGATTGACTCCGGTTGATCCTGCCGGACCCGACTGCTATCAGAGTGAGACTAAGCCATGCGAGTTAACGTATGAATAATACGTGGCACACGGCTCAGTAACACGTAGTCAACATGCCCAGAGGACGTGGATAACCTCGGGAAACTGAGGATAAACCGCGATAGGCCATAATTACTGGAATGGGTTATGGCTTAAACCTATATGGCCTCTGGATTGGACTGCGGCCGATCAGGCTGTTGGTGAGGTAATGGCCCACCAAACCTGTTACCGGTACGGGCTCTGAGAGGAGGAGCCCGGAGATGGGCACTGAGACAAGGGCCCAGGCCCTATGGGGCGCAGCAGGCGCGAAACCTCTGCAATAGGCGAAAGCCTGACAGGGTTACTCTGAGTGATTCCCGCTAAGGGGATCTTTTGGCACCTCTAAAAATGGTGCAGAATAAGGGGTGGGCAAGTCTGGTGTCAGCCGCCGCGGTAATACCAGCACCCCGAGTGGTCGGGACGATTATTGGGCCTAAAGCATCCGTAGCCGGTCATGCAAGTCCTCCGTTAAATCCACCTGCTTAACAGATGGGCTGCGGAGGATACTACAAGGCTAGGAGGCGGAAGAGGCAAGCGGTACTCAGTGGGTAGGGGTAAAATCCTCTGATCCATTGAAGACCACCAGTGGCGAAGGCGGCTTGCCAATACGCGCTCGACGGTGAGGGATGAAAGCTGGGGGAGCAAACCGGATTAGATACCCGGGTAGTCCCAGCTGTAAACGATGCAGACTCGGTGATGGGCCGGCTTTATGCCGGCTCAGTGCCGCAGGGAAGCCGTTAAGTCTGCCGCCTGGGGAGTACGGTCGCAAGACTGAAACTTAAAGGAATTGGCGGGGGAGCACCACAAGGGGTGAAGCCTGCGGTTCAATTGGAGTCAACGCCGGAAATCTTACCGGGGGCGACAGCAGAGTGAAGGTCAAGCTGAAGACTTTACCAGACAAGCTGAGAGGAGGTGCATGGCCGTCGCCAGCTCGTGCCGTGAGGTGTCCTGTTAAGTCAGGTAACGAGCGAGATCCCTGCTTTTAGTTGCTACCACTACTCTCAGGAGGAGTGGGGCTAATTAAAAGGACTGCCGCCGCTAAGGCGGAGGAAGGAGGGGGCTACGGCAGGTCAGTATGCCCCGAAACCCTCGGGCCACACGCGGGCTGCAATGGTAAGTACAATGGGTTCCGATTCCGAAAGGAGGAGGCAATCCCTAAACCTTACCTCAGTTATGATTGAGGGCTGAAACTCGCCCTCATGAATATGGAATCCCTAGTAACCGCGTGTCATTATCGCGCGGTGAATACGTCCCTGCTCCTTGCACACACCGCCCGTCGCTTCATCGAAGTTGGTTCTTGGCGAGGTGGTGCCTAATTGGCACTATCGAACCTGGGGTCAGCAACGAGGGAGAAGTCGTAACAAGGTGGCCGTAGGGGAACCTGCGGCCGGATCACCTCCTTGGAGTTGAGGCCGGATGATGATGCTATATTATGTGTAAAGGTGTCGTGTGACCAAAAATCAGACTACGGACAAAGATGCAATTCTTTCTGCGATGCAGAAAGAATGAAGGATGTAGTAAACGCGAGTTTACGATGATCGTCATGTATACGATTGACAATAACTGCGCTACGAAGATGTTATAAGATAACATCATCGACAGAAGAAAATGTGGTTTATCAATGGTAAAACGTGAATATGTTCGCGTAAAACCAAAGGACTTTAGACATACATCATGAAAATACTACTACCACAATAGGATTGTGAACTTGAACTGGTGCAAAGACGCCGGTTGGTGGATGACTCGGCTTGATAAGTGATGAAGGACGTGGCAAGCTGCGATAAGCTTGGGGTAGGTGCATGCGACCGTTGAACCCAAGATCTCCGAATGAGGTCTCTCTTTTATACTCCCTTGCTTACGCTGGGGAGGGCGAACTGTCCGAAGTGAAGCATCTGAGTAGGACGAGGAAGAGAAATCAATTGAGATTCCGCTAGTAGCGGCGAGCGAAAACGGAAGAGCCCAAACTGAATCTGTTATGGTAACATAATAGAGATGTGGTGCGTTATAGCGCATAGGATGCTGTTCTCGGAGCTGAAGTGCTCTGGAATGTGCTGGCAAAGAGGGTGACACCCCCGTAAGCAAATGAGAATTGCATCCTGCTATGATAAGAGTAACTGGCCTTGGCAGTGGCCAGTGACTACGGGTGAAAGTAGCATCTAAGGCTAAATATTCATCAAGACCGATAGCATACTAGTACCGTGAGGGAAAGTTGAAAAGTACCCCGGAAGGGGGGTGAAAAGCGCCTGAAACCAACCGGTTACAGACGTGTATGGCTCGAAAGGATTTAGGTGGAGGTTCCGCAAGGATCTGAAGCCTTCTAGAGTTATATGTTCCGTCTAGAAACACGGGCCAGGGAGATTGCTGTTATGGCGAGCTTAACCTCTTACAGAGGGGAAGCGAAGGGAAACCAAGTTCGCGCAGCTTCGGCGAGGCGAAGGATCTGAAAGGGTCTTCAGTCATAGCAGTAAGGCTAGAAACCGGACGATCTAGTCCTGGATAAGACGAAGGCGAGCGAAAGCTCGCTGGAGGTCTGCAAGGGTCCTGACGTGCAAATCGGTCCCCTGATCTGGGATTAGGGGTCAAAAACCAATCTAGTCCGGTGATCGCTAGTTCCCACCGAAGTGGATCGCAGTCCTGCCTTAGTGGAGATGGCTTGTTCTGTAGAGCACCGATCGGACGGTAAGGGCTCGAAAGGGCTCACCGTTCATTCGAACTCCGAATGTACAAGCGTCTGAGAAGCTAGGAGGCGGGTTTATGTGGGGTAAGCCTCATAACCGAAAGGGGGACAACCCAGACTAAAGTTAAGGTCCCCAAATGTCTGCTAAGTGTCAAACAAAAGGGTGTTTTCGAGCAGAGACAGCAGGAAGGTAGGCTCAGAAGCGAGCCATCCTTCAAAGAGTGCGTAACAGCTCACCTGCCGAGCTTGGAAGCCCCGAAAATGGACGGGGCTCAAGCAGACTACCGATACTTTAGACCGCCAGCAAGGCTGGTGTGTGGTAGGTGGGCGTAGTGATTGGGCAGAAGCTGGGCTGTGAAGTCCAGTGGACCGATCAACTATTGCAGATCCTGGTGGTAGTAACAGCATAGCCGGGTGAGAATCTCGGCGACCGTAAGGGCAAGGGTTTCCCGGCAATGCGTCGTCAGCCGGGAGTTAGCCGGTCCTAAGAACAACCTCAACAGAGTTGTCCGAATGGGAAACTGGTTAATATTCCAGTGCCTTGGAAGATCGTTAATACCAGCCTGTCGCTTCAGGATAGGGTGAACAGAACCGTCGTTCTGTCCAAGTATTCGAGTTTTAGGGAGTGCCGTAATGGCGAGAACTAGGACGAGGTACGAATGGCCTTCCGCAAGGAGGGTTCACTTGAATCCAGGAGACAATGAAAGCAGTAACTGGGAGATTCTTTCAAGACCGTACCGAGATCCGACACTGGTGCCCTGGATTAGTAGTCTAAGGTCTGTCGGGCATACCGTAAGGCGAGGGAACTCGGCAAAATAGCTCCGTACCTATGGTATAAGGAGTGCCTGCAGCTTTTGCGAGGAGCAGGAGCTGCAGGTCGCAGTGACAAGGGGGTCCCGACTGTTTAATAAAAACACAGGTGGTCGCTAGTCCGAAAGGATGAGTACGGCCTCTGTATCCTGGCCAGTGGCGGTACCTAAAACCTGGGTTCAACTGGGCTAAGGGCCGCTAAACGCCGGGAGTAACTCTGACTCTCTTAAGGTAGCCAAATGCCTTGTCGGGTAAGTTCCGACGTGCATGAATGGAACAACGAGGGCCCCGCTGTCCCCGCCTGCAGCCCGGTGAAGCCACATAACGTGGACGAACAGTCCACGAACCTCTGTCGGGGAGAGAAGACCCTGTGGAGCTTTACTGCGAGCCTGTTGTTGCGGTATGGTTACGAATGCAGAGCGTAGCTGGGAGCCTTCGAAGTCAGCCCTCCGGGGTTGATGGAGGCGTCGTTGTAACACCAGCCATTCGTTACCGTATCGCTAACCCGTTATAACGGGGACACCGGCAGGTGGGCAGTTCGGCTGGGGCGGCACCCCCTTGAAAATGTATCGAGGGGGCCCAAAGATTGGCTCAGGCGGGACAGAACTCCGCCGGTGAGGGCAAAGCCAAAAGCCAGTCTGACTGGATTCCCAATGATACGGGATTCAGAGGCGAAAGCCGGGCTTAGCGATCCATCATGTCCCCACTATTGGGGGCTGGTGGTGACAGAAAAGTTACCCTAGGGATAACAGGCTCGTCGCGGGCGAGAGCTCCTATCGACCCCGCGGTTTGGTACCTCGATGTCGGCTCTTCCCATCCTGGTTCTGCAGCAGGAGCCAAGGGTGGGGCTGCTCGCCCATTAAAGGGGAACGTGAGCTGGGTTTAGACCGTCGTGAGACAGGTCGGTCTCTGCCTGACAGGGGCGTGGTTGTCTGAGGGGAAGTTGCCCCTAGTACGAGAGGAACAGGGCAGCGCAGCCTCTGGTCTATCAGCTGTCCGACAGGGCACGCTGAGCAGCTAAGCTGCCTTAGGATAACTCCTGAAAGCATCTAAGGAGGAAGCCTTTCCCGAGAAAAGACATCCTTCCGAAAGGAGGAGGGCGGCTATAGAAGATAGCGTTGATGGGATGGAGGTGTACGCATCGAGCTTCGGCGAGGTGTTCAGCCTGCCATTACCAATAGCCCAAGGCACCTGAACAACTAAACTATCGTAGAAATACGGTAGCCACGAATCAATATAGATAGTGGTATTCATAGTGAAGTTGTCGGGTCCTTTGGAACGTAAAGAACTAAAACGCACGTAGTTGCCTTGATAACCTACGCTTGTAGTAGTGTAGGTTATTGTCAGTCGTATACATGACGGTCGCGCTTTTTATATTTTGTTTTTTCTTTATTGTCTAACAGTATTCTTTATAAATCCTTTTTATGCGAGCAATTAAGACGTTCTAAAAATCCTTAAGCGGAATCTAGATAATTATTATATAATTTATCCATACTAAAACAAGTCCAACGCTTATTCGGCGTGAACAAATTTGGAAGCCAAATTGCGAACAAAAATTTAACCCAAAAATAACTTCCGGCGCCTAAAGCAAAAATTATATCACACCGGGCTTCTCAAGTTATTTGGGAATTTTAAATTTAATAAAATATGTCTTTTTTGGTTTGTCTCTCACATAGGGAAGATGTCGACGGCATTTTGTCTGCTGCACTGATAAAGGCAGCGTTTAAAAGTAAACGAGACCCAGACTGTTTTGGCTGATTACGCCAATATTCTCTCAAAACTTCAGAAAATTGCCGATAATTCAACATCGGATGCGGCTCATTTTCTGAAAAGTAATTCGACTAAGACCAATGCGCCAGGTCTTTCTCGAGCTTCTCAAAAAAATAATGAAGGCTCTTCTTTGTCCTTCAACAGAAAGTGGATATATAAAAAACGAGAGCACAGGGGAAAATACAAACGAAAATGCAGACGGACCTGAAAATACGCTCAGGAAAAAGGATAAACTGCAAAGGCTTTTTATCTGTGATCTGGGCCTTAGCAAGAAGACGCAGGACAAATTTGTCGAAGTTGTGAAAGAAATCATTTCCAAGGGGATTAAGGTAACATACTTTGATCACCATGACATAAGTGCCGAAGTAAAAAAAGAATTGAAACAAAGCGGTGTTACTTTAATCCACTCGGTAGAAGAATGTACGAGTGTTCAGATTTACAATAAATTTAAAAACAAATTAAATTCGCATGCGAGCATTTTTTGCAGCATCAGCTGCTTTAACTGACTATTTGGAAACCCGGCCTCTAGCTTCTACTATAGTGTCAAGATACGATAGACAGTTTTTGATGTTGGAGGCAACCGCGCTTTCATATATGATATCTTCAAATCAACACAATGAAGACTTTCTCCTTAAGGCAGTTGATACCATGGCAGATATGAAGTACCCACATGAAATAGAAGGAGGATTTGATATTGCAGAGCGGTATGCGAAGAAGGTGGCCGAAGGGGTCAGGGCAGTTCAGGGCTCTATTGTTACTAAAAAGAATGTAGCCTATACTCAAAGCGTCTCTGATTTGTCAGCTAGTGTTATCGTCAACTTTGTTCTTGGAATATCGGAAAAACCTGTTGCCATGGTCTACCGGCTCAAAGAAGATATAGGTTCATATATAATTTCCATCCGCGCTTCAAAAGCATGTCCGGTTCATCTCGGCCGAATTGTAAATGAGGTTGCATCCAATATGGGTGGCAGCGGAGGAGGACACGAAAAGGCCTGCGGAGCGGTAGTGCCAAAGGAAAAATTGGAAGAATTTATTGATACTATAGATAGGAGTATAGTAATAACATAGTCAATAATTTATTCGAAATTGAGGAATAGGTCAAGATGGATGGGTTTAGATTGAAGTTGGTTGATTGGATGTGTTAGACTTAGAGCAAGATTTAGAATAAAATATATTTTTGGTACCAGGTGTTAAATGCCGTCAAGGCCTCAAGTTTCAAAGTAATTATTATGACCTTATCATATCTCTTACAGATGTTATTTCAGCGATGTTGATAGTGGTTATTTGGTCTGAATTCAGTATCATTCGAAATAGTAAATAATTATATATATACAAATACCGGATCCGATGGTGAGTGAATATTTGATACACTCAATATCATGGCTTTTTAAATCACTTATACCGAAGTCTCTTATGCCAGCTTTATCAAAGAGTGGCTCTGGAGCGATAAAGATTATTCTCTTTAGGTGGACATTTCTAACGTTTGTGTTTTCGCTGGTCTTTTTAGGGATGGTTGGAAGCCCTCTGCGTCAGGAAGTTTTTGGCGACGGTCTTACTGCGGAAAATCTGCCTCCTGCCACTGTAGGCGACAGAGAAGCAAGTCTATTTGTAAAAATTAGTCCACCAATTTTAACCACCGAAAGTAAAGAAAATGCCTTTCTTCAATTCCGCTTATACGATCAAAGAGATAATCAAACGATAAAATTTGTAACATACGAAATAGCCATCAGGAAAGCCAACGCACCCCAAGACAGCAGACCTCTTCTGAGAGATTTTTTTCACGCCCCCAATGGATTACTAACAATAAAAGTTGACCCGACTGAAAGTGGACCAGTTCAGATATTCGGTGACAGAGACCCTTTTCAAAATGCGCTAATTGCTGACCCAGGTGGAACTGTAAATGTTAGAGGTCCAATCCTGACAGACGGTGGTCTGTACCATATTGAGGTTAGGATATTTGGAATTGACAATGTTAGGAATATATTTCTTCCAGAAAATGCCCCGAAATATGATTCCTATCTCAGTATTGGCGATATATCGTACCATAATCTGACTTATAATGGCCGCGATTACAATAGCACGCTAATATCGTATTATGACGAAATACAAGGTTTCGATTACGAACCTCAAATACAGCAGATATCATGGTCGATGCCATTTGATTGGAACCTTACAAGAATACGAGATCAAAATATTTTTGTTCATGAAGAAATTAAACTTTCTAATGCTTTTCTAGAACAAATTGGGGCATCGAGTACTTCAGGTTTTAGCGCATCGGTAAATGGTCAACCCCTTGTCGGCAGGGCATTGGCTATAGATCCTTTTACCGCAAATGACACGACCATTGTACATTACTTGATTAACAAAAATCAAATCCTCGATCTGGGTGCTAATTTGACTACCATTGGTGCGAGCACTGGCAGCAGCAGTAATAATACCAATAATATTGGTACAAATGCGACTACCACTAGCACTAATACTAGTATCAGCACTAGCAATGCTAACAATAGTACCAGTAGTAGCCCAGATGGAAAAATCGACTTCATGTCTTTTAGCCTAATACCAAAAACCGAAAATGCTACTCAATCTACTTCCTCAGATCTTACTACAGATACAGGAGGAATCCATGCTATGGTATCATGGCAGCCTAAACAGCTTGCAGCAGGCAACCAGTCTACAGTCTATTTGAATTTCTCAGATGCATTTTCCGGCGAGCCCCTAAACGCAGATGTGTTATATGATATGACGATTTTAGATTCAAATGGAACTGAGGTAATAAGGTCTGAGAATCTTACTGCTGTCAATTCAACTGATTCACAAACGGTATCTTTTCCAGCAGATGCAATATATCAAATAGAAGTTGATGTCAAAGGGTTACTCCGAGGGGATCAGTCTTCTCCTGATACGACTCGAAGTGGAATTGCCCGAGGCTATGTCGTAGTACCAGAATTCTCTTCCTCTACCTCAAGTTTGTTGGTCGTTGGTGGGCTGTTTGCGGCGCTAATAATTGGGGTACGTTGGAGGCAAGGCAAAAGGAAGTTTTGAATAAATATTGTCTTGATCCTCTTTTTATAAATCAAGTATGGGACTGTAAAACTGCAACTGCAACGAGTAGAAAGATAGAGAAATGAATGATAAGAAAGGGCAAATATTAAGAGACTAGAAGACAGCCTATGGAAGTTGGGAAAAATGATTTCTATGATAAATTGTCAGAAAAAATATATTATGAGGCAGAGAAGAAGCTCAAGAATCTTTCGCAGGCTCATTCTAGCAGGGTTATGATCGAACTAGGAACCTTTAATATAGCACAGAGTTACGTAACTTCGAAAATCGAAAATAGGCATGGGGATGTAGTTAATGTCAATATTGAGGGGGGACGCTGTGGAATTGAATTGCAAGAAACCCTTTTTGATTTGAAGGGCAAGAATTTGTCGCATGCTTATCTGATTACTGATGTGAAGCAAGATTTGACTGGTTCTGGTTCTGCCGCTGAAGCTAACCGTAATCGTCCAAGCAGTACTGCATGGCGCCAGCAACATAACACAATTACAAAGGTTCTTGTCAGACGCCTTCCAATCCTGGGAATTAAAGACTGGCTGTTAATTTATGAGGATACCTTATTTCTTTTGGCCGTAAAGGATGCGTATGAGGAAATGGAGATAATTGCATTTTCTGATGAATAGGTTTTGCGGCAATTCAATGAAGAATTAATGAATGAATGATTAATGAGTAAACGATGTTGATAACTAATGCTCCTAGCATTTAAGAATATTTTAAATTATACATAGGTTGAATCTAATTTCCTGCCTGACTAAAGGAACAAGAGGAAATTTGAGGATTCGGGCTACAATTCGTATTCGATAGACATGATAATTCCTATCTACTACGAGCTGCGATTAGGCATAATAGGACCATATGCAAGTGGCTGAGGCCCCAGAGCCAATTTGGTGTTGTTCTATTCCTTTTAGAATGTCCCACTTGCAAAAGGTGATATAAAGTGAACTTTGAAGAGAGTAGCAGGCGACAAGATATAATTAAGAAGACCTGATAAAGTGCTTTTGACACACTTTATCAGGGTTTTTGTTCCCCTTCGGTTTGGTCGATGTAACTACCCTGTACATCTAATCTAATTTAAATGATCTGAGGTGGTAATTGCTGCTGACGTTTATGAAGGATCTGCAATGTCGATTTGGCTCTACGACTGCAGAATTCTATAATATCGTATAATCAGAGGGCTTTGAAAGAGGCTTAATAAGGCACAATACAATACACAAAATCCAACACACTTAAGAAAGTACTAGCATTTATCTATGCAAATGCACGAATCACTATCTTCAGTTTACCAATGAACAGTAACTTTGTCAACCAAGTAGTGACTACACAATGGTTTGCAATAAGAGAAAATGGCGGAAAGAATTATCTAAATGATTGATCAATAGATCTTTGAAATTTGGTTGAAACAATACTAAGAGATTGTTTGTTTGTATTGCATAATTATTATTACAACGAATTGACTCAGGCCAACAGAATGATAATAAATTCAAGATAGCAACTCAACACCAACAATAGAGGCTATCCGGCATTTGGAGTAACATTCATCGCGACTGTTCAATGGAATCGGTAGCCCCTAATTTCAGGATAGGAGCCCTTCCTAGCTACAGCAAATAATTTAGTACTTGCCTTTATCCGGTATTTTTCAGCGGTCTGGTAACAGAAGCTATTTTAAGCCATACCGCAATATATTATAGGAATGAAGGCGGTTGTGAAGTATTGAGTGATAATAGAGGCTTTATTTCTCAGCAACTGATGTGGATTGGGATTTCGCTAGGTATTAGTCTTGCTATCTCTTTCATTGTGCCTTTCCCCTTCTCACTTCCAATAATAATAGGAGTATTCATTTTGTTAAGCTTTTATATGAGAAAAAGGGCGATGAGAAAAATGGGTATGTCTGGGGCCTCCCTTTTCGGAGGCAATTCCAGCTCGCTGAGCTATTATTGTATGAGTTGTGGAACCAAACACAATCAAGCGGCTTGTCCCAGGTGTGGCTCGAAAATGAAAAGGGTCGGTTCCTAGACATAATCCAACGAGCATACCCTATCAAAACCAAAAAATAAAGCATTAGGCATGCGATGTATATAACGGTAACAGTGACGCTTACGCAAAAGTATTGATAGAATATGTCAGTTACCTGGTTTTTAATACAAAAGTATAATAAAATCCAGATTTAGACCCCGAGAATTGTTGCTAACCCCTAGTAACGGTTAATAATGATGAGTATTAAAGGGAAGACTAGTAGTAGATGACTGCACTTGAAGCAAGTTGAACTCCTAAAGATTTTGATAGAAGAAAAGGCTGTCGTAAAGCTTTTGAAGACCATTGGAAATAGGGAATATCCAACCAGGAAGTTGTTAAAAAAACTCGGTGCCTATGGATACGGCCACAAACTGCTCTTGAGGGCAGAACGAAAGGGCTTGGTAGAACGGACTACAGTAAAAAACAAAATTCAAAACAAACTCACTGGAGATGGGAAGAAAATTCTAAAATTGGCCAAAAACATAGGCGTATAAGATACACTTATTTTTATTCAAATATAAGGCACCGGCTTTCGTGCCGTTTTATTCTGAGTTTCGATAATCATTTTGGAGAATAGGGTTTTATGACTATTGTGTCAGTTGTATTTATTTACTCAATCATTCACTCATAACCTGAAGCAAGTTCTGAGATTTTATCTATCCAGGATTTTGATTTTATTACTCCGCTAGCAACAAGTATGCCCTCTGCTCCCAATTTTAATGCGCTCTTAACATCTGCGGCATCAGTAATCCCTGCCCCACAAATCACTCGAACGTTTTTTGAGACATCAGCAGCAGCCGCAAGAGAATCAGTTACAATCGAGGGATTTTCCTTGGACACTGCTTTGCCAGAGCCAATTAACTCTGGAGGTTCAATAGCGATATAGTCAGGTTCAAATCTTGCCAAGTTTGAAACTTCCTGGGCGGAGCGTGCACAAACTACTGAAACCATATTTAGCTGACGAAGGCGATTCACTAAATTTTGAATAGTATCAGGCCGTTCAATTCTGTGTTCGCTGTGGTTTATAAGAGACCCTTCGGCACCAAAGGATTGGGATATTTCAGGTATGAAAAAACCTGTAGTAGAACCTTCCTTGGCATCATCGACATGTTGAGCAAATACAGGAATCTCAACATTTTCTTTGACCAATGATAGGGCGGGTTGAGGAGGGGAAACAACGATTTGTATCCGTGCATCAAATGATTTTGCTACTTTTTCTGCTGCTTTTGCAAGTTGGATGCATTTTTGTCCAGACACTTCAAGATAATTTTTGAAATTCAAAATAAGAATAGGAGGGCTATTGTTTTTGTACACCATTATTTTGTTCCTACTTTTTCTTGCCTTTTTCCCTTTTTTTTCAAATCGATTTAATCTGCTACTCTAGCCCTAT
This sequence comes from uncultured Nitrososphaerales archaeon, assembly GCA_963737815.1. Taxonomy (GTDB): domain Archaea; phylum Thermoproteota; class Nitrososphaeria; order Nitrososphaerales; family Nitrososphaeraceae; genus TH5893. The sequence goes on from CAVTUB010000006.1 coordinate 98,075, forward strand.
TATTATTCGCATCATGGATTACTCTATGAAAAGTCTCATATTTGATGAACTTCCGATTAACCCTTCATGGTTATTCAAGCAGTATTAACTTCTAGAACTCTTCTTTTTCGCGGCAGCCTTCTTGTTGCTAATATTGTTATTATTATTGTATTTTGAATTTGTTTTTGCTTTGGATTTTGCATTTTGATCAAAATTCGTGTAATTGGTAGAAAATTCTTTCTCTTGCTGCAATATCGCCCTGCCTCCTTTTCTCCTATTCGCAGACGAGGTAGTAATTTTAGGCACTACCTTTTCTAGATCTCTGAATTTTTCGTTTAATTTCGACATCCTTGCCTCATATCCTTTATTATATTCCAGCTCATCGGGAACAAGTGTTGCAGGATGAATAAAGCCTTGTTTTCGCATAATCATTGCTCTTTCAACTGCCCAGGTTCTTTGCAGCTCCCAATCTGCTGTTCCGAAACCATCGTGGGGGCCCGTCAATTTTCCGTTGTGCATGCTGAAAACCAAACAACACACTATCGGGATAGAATAATTCAAACTGGCAGCTGAATTTAGCTTTACAGGCATCAAAGGCATATGATGACTTCCTCTTGTATTTCCAGCAACGTAGTGTGGATCATTAAATGCACTGCCAGCCTCTTCGGTTGCAGGAAAGTTTTTCTGAGTTCTTATTATCGCAATTGGGTCGTCCTTTCCAACGTACGTGCCTGCAATATTATGCAACCTGTCTGTTGAAGCTGAAACTATCTGGTCTTTGCCATCAGAAGATATCACGGAATGCACCACAAATCTTCCAGGGTACATCAATGCAGCTTCAAGTTCTGCTTTATCCCCCCACATTTTCAAATTTGCAACTTTACCAGACATTACATCCATTACTCTAAATGTAACGCCTGCAGCAAGCTCCTCGTTGATAAGAAGACCTGTATTGCTACGGGCATCTATAAATGTCCTCCAAAGAGGAAAGTTAAATGCGCCAGGTTCTGTCTTATCAGCAGCAAAAATGCAAAAGACTTCGCTTGGTCTTTCTTCCATTTCAATTTCGGCTACTCCAGGGCCCATTCCTTTAACATTTCCAGAAAACGCATCTTTAAGCAAATCTTGGCCTGCTCCATACAGCCCTTGTTCTTTTGCAACTTCAGTTCCTTCCTTAAAGGCGTCCCATGCTAATTTGTGAATTTCACCATTATCTACACCACGAGTATGTGTCATTATAATGTGGATATCATCACCGCTATATCCAATGTAATAATCAATCAATAGATTCCGTGCCTTGTTAGCAACGTGGTTTTTTACCGTCTCCACAAGTTCATCACTTGGGCGGGTATGGCCACCGATTGCGCCTATATCGGCTTTAATAGCTGTTAAAGTTATCCGCATATCAACTAAATCAAGATTAATGGAATTAGACTAAAGTTAAACCTTTCTTTCGTTCATAAGCGTCTTTTTTTGAAAGTGGGTTTAACGAAGTTTAGAAACTAATCGTGAAAATGAAGGGCTCAGCGAACAAATATGAAAAATCTGGCCTGAAGCAAAGCGCCATAAGTAAATGAGTTTTTCATGCTAGAAGAAGAATCCGAAGCACATGATTTTCCTCAGGTATAATGAACGTAATACCTGTATCGTTTTTCTACTTCATTGTTATTTCCTGATAAGACATTTTGTATTTCTGATTCAAGAATTTTCTTTGCATAATTTCTGAATTGGTCAGCCTCGGGACTTTGAGGATATGTGGATAAAGTATATTCAAAATGCCTCATATATTCAACTACCTTTTTTCGGAACTCTTCTTTTGGTGGGCTGTTTATTTCTTGTTATTTTGAACCAACTAGTAGCACAAGCAGTAGAATATATTTTTGCCAAATCCTCTATAAGACGTTCTATTTCAAAGTAATCAGGCACAACATATCAGGCTTCCACGAGATTTAAAATCATTTGCGAATATGTATTTTTAATTTGCTCATTTGCTTAAATGACAAGTTCCCATGGTGGACTAGACAGGAGGATATTCTTCTGTCCTAGCAAGAGCACTATAGAAAGTTGAATCATGACAAACCAAATCGTTAGCCATATTCGTTTCACGAATTCATATTAGGAAAAGGAGAACTCTTCTAGTGAATATGGAAAGAATTTACGAACTTGGCAAGATCCTATCCGGCTTGGAGGACTCGAAGGAGGATTATTATGTTGACTTTCTTAACACAAAGAGTTTCGAGGCAGGCATTATCAGGCTCCGCAAAGATCAGGAGGATACTCAGTCGACCCATTCTGTAGACGAAATCTATTATGTAATTGAGGGCGAAGGTCTCATTCGCATCGGTGGAAAGAATTATGAAGTTCACAAGGGGATAGTAGTTTTCGTGCCTGCCAATACCGAACACAGATTTCACGGAAACAAAGGAGACTTAATAGTACTGTATGTCTTTGCGAAAGAATGACTTCGGTATTTTTCATGGCGTTCTAGGTTGATTCTATGGTGTAAAGTTACATTTACTTTTGGGTTTGCGGTAAGCGCCTGTCTCTTTTAGGATCAACGATTACTGATATAGCGTATTATTCTTCCACCATCGTTTAGAGAGATCTCGGAGTTCTTCATAAGGATCTTCAAAAACTTTGTACACGTCAATTATATCTCCAAATGAGTTTCTAACTTGCAGACCCATATTCTCTTTGGGGGGATATTTACGTCCCATATCCCATCAGGATCGACGAGATATTCAGTTCGAATCGACGACCACTTAGTCTCTCTATTTTGACCTGCGGGGATGTCTTGAGGTGCATTTTCGGTTTTTGTCTTTTGACTAGTAATTCCAATCGTGTAATTGTGAGTTTGAATAGGAACTTCGTGTGAGTGAGGTTTGTCTTGATCGAGGGATATTTTGAGGAACTAACTTCTCCTTATCTTTAATTGAGGTATTGTTAGGGTCAATGTAAGGATGTTTGTATTGGAAATGGTTGGTATTTATTGCCTAATTTCGATTATCTCCTCCAATTTTACGTCGCCTTTTCGTCTATCTCGGTCAACATCTGTGCATCTCATCTATTATGTCTTCCCGTGTCTTTAGTCTGGTTATAATAGTTTACAGAACGCGACTTGAATTGTATGAACTCTGAGAATCTCCTGCGAATATGTGTTCCGTTGAGATTTGAAAAAGAAGTCTTTCTGCCCCCACCAGTGTTTTCTTTATCAATCGGCTGACCAACTCCTCTATGTTTTCTTCTTATATGCACTACTAAATTCCAATGACGGTCAGAGTCCTGAGAACAGTGAGGGCATTGCCAATTCTTTATTCTTAGTCATAATTTTCTCAACTGTTAAAGCCGTTTAGTATTTAACACTTTGACCAAAGTTAGCCTTATTCATGAATTCAAATAGTTCTCACGAAGATAAATGTCAAAGAGAGTTTGAATATCAACAATTCAAATTATTTACTAAAAAAGTAACCTCGCCATACTGCAGTAACTTTGAAGTTACTGCAGTCACTTGCAGTTTTGCATTCACATGTGTCCAAACCTGAAAATCATGATATTTCGTTCATCAGTGAAATTTTATCTTAATTACTATGATTCAAAAAAACAAAAGGGAAAAGTAGAAATCTACCTTCATTTAAAAGATCGTGATAATGCCAATTACAGATGCCACCAAAAAACAAATCGCCCAACAGAGAAGGCTTTTCTTTAAAATCTGCTTCAAGTGTGGAGGCAAAAACCCGATCTCAGCTGAAAGATGCAGAAAGTGTCATAGCAGCGCTTTGCGTTTAAAGAATAGGACAATGGGAGCCAAGAAGTAACTTTTGAGCCCTTTCCCACATTCTTAAAGGTGAATATAGTGGGAAGCTTAAAATCCTCCTTCTATTAAGTGGACTTGATTCACAATTTAATGACAAAGTACCCTAAAGTCGTCCTTACTGCAGACCGCACACTAATGTCCCCTTACAGAGGGATATCGCTAGCGTCATTTTTCGGCTGTGCACCAGCAATCGATGTTAATCGAGATCATAATTCAATTTGGTACCACATATTTGGTAATCAAGTTACTCCCCGTATGTTATTTGATTTCATATGTAATCCTATACCTCATACCAATGGGCTGGCTGACTTTGCTCCCTATGGCCTCCGAAAAGTAGAGGCTGCCCTTGTAAGGGATGGCTATAGCAGGGAGGACGTAGTCGTGGCTCACCCTGATCAGATTGAAAAATTCATAGGTCCTGGCACAGAGGTGGTCGGAACCTATGAAATGGATCCTCTTGGAATGGGTCCTGTTACCATGACTTTCACTTATGGACGCAAGCAAATGTCTTTTGACGAATTTTACTCAAGAGAATTGCATCTCCGAATAAAGGCGGCCAAAGAAAAGAACGGAAGCAACGCCAAAGTCGTGGCTGGGGCTTCGGGGACATGGCAGTATAATTACGACCCTGCCAAGATAGAGGAATACGGTTTGTATGGGATAGTAGAAGGAGACATGGGTGGCATTGGTCCAGAGATGGACGGTGCAGGGGGCAAGTTTTTTGATGCGCTAATAAATGGGGATATGGAAACAGCTAATCCGTTTAAGAAAAATAAATTTAAAGTTGAAATCAAGGAATTTAACAGAGAGAACAGAAAATATCATGGAAGGTTTATACATTATCACGAGGAACCATCCGTAGACGAAATTCCAACCATTATTAACCCAAGTATGCACGGGATGGTTGAGGTTATGAGAGGATGTGGACGTGGATGCAAATTCTGTGATGTCACGCTCAGACCACTAAGATATTATCCTGTAGAAAAGGTGCAAAAAGAAATCAAAATCAATATGAAATACGGAGGTGCAAAGAACGCCTGGATCCATAGTGATGATATTTTCGTGTATGGTATGAATCCAAGGACCACAAAGAATATGCAGCCAAACAGAGAGGCATTAGAAGAACTCTTCAAAGGTATTATGGCAACAGGCATAGAACACACCAATCCTACACATGGTACACTTGCTGGGGCTATAGCCGACGAGAGGCTTATTCCAAATATTTCCAAAACGATTCGAGCTTCTCCGGATAACCATATTGGTATACAATGTGGATTTGAAACAGGAAGTATTAGACTCATAGAAAAATATGCGGACAGGAAACTGGCACCATTCAAACCATCAGAATGGCACTGGGTTGTAAAATCTGCGGTAAAAACTTTGAATGAAAACTATTGGGTGCCTGCGTTTACACTAATCATGGGTTTGGATAACAATGAAACTCCAGAAGATAGCTGGGATACAATTCAACTAATTCATGAACTTGAAACTGAGCAACCTGACTCGAAATTTACAACAACTCCTCTGACCTTTGTTCCAATAGGTTTGCTTGAAAAATCTGATTTCTACGACATTGGAAATAGCATGGACGCACCCAAACTAGGAGTAATGTACAAGACATGGCAACATAACTTTAGACATGGGATTCAGAAATTTATGCACAAAGTGGGAAGGGATAATCCCGTAAAGAATATGTTTTTCGCTGGACTTGCTAGAACACTGGGGGGAGTGCCATTAAGTGCAATGGAAAGGTATGCAAGAAAGAAGGGCCCAGAGCATGAAAGAGTTATTGAAAAGATAAAGGCGAGATACTGGTAATGATAATAACGTTAAGGTAGATGAAGCAAAATAAATTCGTGATCTATCAGGAACCCCTCGAGCCAATCTTCTCTCTCGCCGGTTCTTACGCATATGCCGTAGCTCTACACCCTGGCATTGGATAAAACCACATTTTTAGTTATTGCTTCCGCATTGAAATATCGCTGCCAGACCATTTTGGAATTCTCTATGGTAAAAAGTTACAAATCTAGTGCAAGGATATGAGACAAGGCCATGAAATAGTATTTTTCAATTGATAATGCGGAGTTCATTTAAGATAGGAAAAGTTAATAACCATCGGGTTGATAAGGCCCTATAACATGTTCAATTTGCGTGCACTTAGAATCCTCCGCTACGTAATTATGGGTAGAGCTTCGATAGTTTATGGAGATTCAACCAAAATGAAAGGTAATTAATGGGCTAACACGCCATGGGAATGAGTCTATAGCCAACCTAGCAGTTTTACTCCCAGGGTATTATAGAAACTAGATTATAAATCTCTCTGCCTTCTCAATATATTCTAGGATCAAGGAAGATCTTATAAGGTTGACATTATTTTATATGTAGGGAAGGGAAAATTGGGTGTAAAATTATTCGCTCAGAATGATACGCCGTATGGTAAAAGTTTACAACAGTGGTCGAACCGATGGTGGAACTGGATGGTGGGACAACCCAAAGTAACTAACCCGACTGAGGACTCTGACGGGAAATACGCGAACAACTGCCAGACATATGAAAATGTCTATTTCTTATGTGGTACAGCTACAAGTAAAAAAGTCATACGTAAATGCAATGTTCCAGATGGAAAATCTATACTTCTCCCTGTTATCTGCTACGAACGCTCCTTGCTGGAGGACACGGATATAAATGATCCTCAAGAACTCCTAAAGCTCGCAACAGCCGACTTGAATGAATATGATGTAGACAAGGTGTCTGCTAAGGTGAATAAGGATGAGTACAGTACCAGTGATGGAATTATACGAATAAGATCTCCACTCTTTAACATTACTCTGCCGAAGGACAACGTTTGGAATACTGGTAGTGAAGGTTATACTTTTGCCGCAGCTGATGGGTATTGGATTTTCATAAATGACCTCAATCCTGGCTCATATGATATTACGGTCAGAGCTCAACCATCTCATCCAGGGACAGGTTCTTTGGAGATAGATACATCTTACAAGGTAAAAGTCGGCAGCTAGCTGGCACTATTTTTATTCCTTTTCTACATTTTAAAAGCTGACTATGCGACGATAATTTGATAAGTTATATCCAATACAAAGGAGACATTCCTGTCTATCTGTTCTTTTATGTGTGCATAGAGAGGATCGTTTCTGAATTGATCAGTTACTGTGTCATCACTGATCATGGCCACTTCTCCAGAAAATTGAATCTCATGCTGACCAGGAGAAAGAGGTCGAAGAAAAACCCAATAGCCATCACAGACAGCCTTAGTAAAACCGGGTTCTACATCGTAGACACAATTAGTTGGAAAGTTTAAATCGAATATTGACGACTGTACCCTATATTTATGCAGTTCTTGAAGCCTTATTCCATCTACAATCACCTGCAGCTTTCTTACCCTATCCATAAACTCCTTTGCTCTAAGCCGAAGGTCTGATTCGTATTTGAGGTCAACATCTTCAGCAAACGAATCTTCTTTCTCCAGAATTGGAAAAAGAATAGCCCTGTGCTTTGGTATTCTGCAAAAACGTATTATAGGAACTATATTTCCAAAAGAGCCACCGAGGTACCAAACATTTGGATCTTCCTGATTTTGAAAGCAATTTTCACCGGTATCATCAAGAGATGGATTGACATCTTTGGGTAAACTTAGTAGCCACTTGCACCACGAAGCCGCCCATTCTTCCCAGGACTTGCCGAATGGTTTAGATTCCCTAGAATACAATAATAATTGAGTTGGATTCCTGAAAGGCACTGAAAATTGCACTCTCCAAGATCTATTATCAGAAGAAATTAATAAGCTTAAAATCAAGTTAGCAGAAATCCATAATACGAGTGTTAGGGAGCATTAGTGCGAGACGTGTACTGTTTACTAGTGAGGTTAACTGCGAAAGATTAAATGAAATTAAATTTATTTTTTCCTAACTTCCGATAGTACTTCCTCTAGATACTTTTTGATATCTTCATCACTTAGTGATGTGGCAATTCCGGTCTCTTCCACCATCAAATCTCGAGTTTTTTTTGTAAATGAAATTACTTTTTCCTCTATTTCTTGCTGCATTTGAGCAGGACCTATACTGTCTAACAAATTGACCTCCCTTAAAGCATGATTTTTAATTGACTTGCGCAACTTAATATCTTGTGATACAGAGATCGCTGACGAATATATCCCTACTAATAGCAGGTATGATGATATACCCAAAAATGAGATGGTGACTAGTCCAAAAGGCGGATACGTAAATGACACTAATATCATGGCCTGATTTGAGGTAAACAGTAAGACAATGCCAAACGCAGAGATGATGAAATAGTTCCTAACGATACTCTTACGGGGAAGACTTCTTGCTACTATCCAAAAGGCGATGCCAAATAGAATGCCTCCCACAGGTTTACTTAATGTAAAAATCACTGTATAAATCAGGCTAAATATTATAGGTTCTGACTGACGGAACGAAGAGAACAAATCCACAAAATAAGGCATGAACTGACTAATGAAGAAAACCAAGGGGATACTCAATGATGATCCAGTATTTTGCTCTTCCTAACCTTTCGGAGTAATGGTATAAGAGTAAAGCAGTTGAAAACCAGAACGAAACATATGACGCCACAGTCGTAATAATATATGCTTAATTTAGTATGCTACTTAGTGAAACTGATGTAAAGAAAAGAGAAAAAGTAGGAGAGACTGGACCAGAATGAGGTCGTGCTTCAGAGGGTTGTTGCAATAAAATTATATCCACAAAGATGAGCGTCAATACTGCATTTGCCGAAATCAGCGTGGAAGATATGGCATAAAAAATGACAACTAAGTTTCTGTTGGAACTATACCATGAAAAGAAGTGCTTTGAAAGTATGCCCATTAAACAGATTGATAGGACATAACTCATTGTCGTGGTTACAATTATCATACCATTGCTATAGCGGGACAGTGTTACCATCTGCAAAATTACAAGGACTAAAATTGTAGTGATTGCAAACTGGGTTATAGCAACAAAAGTATGTATCTTATCAAGGCGGAGTTGTCCATTGGATTGAATCTTTGTGCTTTTCTTTTATGAATTTAATATTAGTAATTGTCCTATTGCATAAACTGTCCAACTATAACAAATATTACAAGCCTAGACTCTAAAGCCACTTGGGTTGTAGTAAAAGGATAAATCTTGATAAGTAATATATCTAACAGTAAAAACGCAATTATTATTGATAGTAAAAGAAATATTGCTCTGTTAAATGACTAAAGGGGATAATGAGCTGGATAATTTATTGCATTCATTTTGTATTCTCTTTTATTGCCACTTGCTTCATAATGTTCAACTATTAACATTCCAAGCCCAAAGATCATTACTTGACGGAAGATAAATCCTTTACTTCGTTTCTATATACCGGTTATAGATAAAATATAAGTAGATCTGGGCGTAAGACAGAACGGAATGTGTAACAATAACGATTTTGATTTTTTACATAGACAGAGGAGTCTGATTGTCATGATTTCAATCGTGGCCAGATGTTAATCACATTAATCTTGTCTACTTCATTTGCTTCGGCCCAGGGCCAGAATTTTAGCATATTCCCGATAGATTCTAGACCCTATAATCGACTTATGGTGAGTGGAGTGCTAAGTGGTGGATATGGGCCCTTTCTATCCCTGAAGAGAATAACCCAATTACCGATCAAACAGGTGAAAACTGTGATATCAATCAGCAAGGCCCTGTATGGTTTTTAGCCGGTACGTTGGGCGGCTCCGTAACTCGGGAATGCGATATACCTCCAAACAAAGCTATTATACTTTCACCATTGAATATAGAATGTTCTTATGCCGAGTTTCCTGCTATGAAGACTGAAAAGGAGTTGCGTGATTGTGCTCAATGGCCCGGTGCATCAGCGTCGAAGTAACTATTGACGGAGTAAAGATACAGGATATAGGCGAGTATAATGTTCAATCACCCATATTCGACGTCACACTACCAGAGAACAACATATTTGGGGCTCCTGCTGGCCCGACAAAGGCTGTGTCCGGGGGTTGGTGGGTTCTCTTACAACCGCTCCCGCCCGGAGATCATCAAATTAGCTTTGGAGGGAGCGTAGTTGATAATCCGACGACTGGAACACAGGGCTTTGCGGTTAAGGCAACTTATAACTTGAACATAAAATAAATCACATTAGATTTCTTATACCGGAGTGGAAGATTTCTGAAATTTCTCTTCTTCATTTCCTCGTTTCATGTGTATTTGTTAAATACTTTTTCAAATTTTTCATGGTGCATGAGTTGGTTATCTTTGCAAAAGTTTTCGACGTTTATTAGACCTTCTCTATTTTTCTATGCAATTTTATCTAGATATTAAGAAGGTATTAGACATGATATTTGGGGATAAGAATTGAGACTTGAATACATTTATGGAGATTGTCTAAGATGTTTTGATTGCAATAGAGATATTCTAAGAGTCATGTAGAATGAAGTTATTTATGCCAGAGAATTCATTAATTCATTAATTAGTTATTGACACTAGAGCTAGATATATATCTAAGAAAATTGCAACAGATTATAGTATCAAACATTAAATGGTTTAATCCTAACAAAGGCGTCAAGATGATTCATGATAGGAATTGTTAATCCCTGACAGGGACATTTATCTTTATGGACATGCCTTAATTCCTATACATTACCTTTACTCTATTAATAATGTCCATAAGTATCTTGTTGTCTTCTATCTCCTTGTTTATGAAGCCATGCTATCCTCCCTCTAATAAGACCAGCTAATGCAACTACTCCACTTACTGGCGAACTGATAAAAAGGCGACTTTTTATACCTGTCGCCTAACCCAAGACATTAAGGTGCCTGTTTGGAGCCGAGGCCATTACACAAGACTTTAAACCTCCAACTACCAATATCGACACTATAATTGCGAAACATCCGCAGAAGCCGCGGTTACAGTTATGAACATACATTGGTCCAGAGGCTAAATAATGGTTCATGGGTTGCTAGGAGATTAGGAGGCTCGAGTACGGGCCTTCCTGACATAGTGGCAGTTAACAACAAGGAGGCAACTTTACTGTCAATAGAGGCAAAATCTGGAACAGGTGATGTTTTATGTTCACCCTGATCAATTACAACGGTGCTTGCTGATCAGAGACATGTTTGGTTATTATAAAACAAAACATGTGATATTGGCTTTTAAGTTTATGAGGAAAAAAAGATTCACAAGAAATAAGCAGGTGATTTATGAAAAACGAAGACTACTAGATATTATAAAGTTGCAGATGTACTTCATAAATTAGATAGCATACCAGTCGTAAAATGTACATATGGTGGAATGACATATATGATGTACAATGGTAGGTTCACTAAAAAAAATTCTGCCCACTTATGTCATGCCGTTCCAAAATAGCGAACGAGAGTGATTGCTACTAAATTAGTTCAGCAAATAGGTTTTTGTATGTTTTTTAGATACATGTCGAGAGCAGGAAATATGTACTCATTTCAGATTTTCTGATTACAATAGGCTGTCCTAAGCATGAACAAGTCACTTACGGATAAATAAAGATAGGAATCTGTACGATTAGAAAAGCAGTGCAGATGACACTGGTGATCAAATGTGCGAGGCCCGAATTATAGTAGTGTTTGTTGCATTTTAAGGAAGCAGAGAAGATCTAAAACCGTAAGAGTTTTGTTATGGTTGGAACACAAATGTATTGTGTCTCCTCCTTTTTCGTTCGGTAGTATCTTCAGGAGAAAAGAGAAAAAATCGTCACCAGTAAGTCTCCCCGAGAAGTCCAATGACTCACACTCCATTGATCGTAAAGGAGAAGTCGAAGGT
>CAVTUB010000007.1:0-128487 GCA_963737815.1 uncultured Nitrososphaerales archaeon
CGCGATACTGGTAGACTCGGTTAAAGGGGATTTTAGATAGCATGACTCCCCCAAAAATTTTGTAGGTTGGACTTGAGAATATGAATAAATTCGTCGGCCTTTAAGACTTAATAACTTGTGGCCGAATCGTTGAGGTGTGAACGACAGGCATACTTATCGTAGGCCAGACAAGAACAGAGTAGAACAGGAAACCAAACTAATCCAACAAAAACGAAAGCAATCTGGGGTATCCTTTCCTTCCGCCGCAAAGCAAGAACATGTATTAATTGTTAGGTTCGATCTTCAGTCAGGAATCATAAGGGATCCTGCAAGGGCACGGAATGGCCTAAGGTCGCTTTGTACATTTCTCCAAAGAATAGATAAGGATATGGTAAAACTGGATGTACTTTCAGAAGATGGTTCTTTATTTCAGCATAGCTTCAAAACATACAACTTCTCTGCAACCTTGGGATTTGGGGCACCTTTTTTTGAAAAATTAGATATTGAGCTAGAGAACCGACCTAGACGACTATACAGCATGCCTGATCACTTAGAGCTTTTAGACCCAGTCCCCTACGTGCTTAGCCAGACGGATATGATTTTGCAAATCGGATCGAGTAAGGACTTTGTAAACAGAAAGGTTCTACATGATGACGCATATTACTTACAGGAAGATCAAAGTGCTGGATATGGTGTATCTGAAATTCAAACCAAAAAGGATGATGGAGGAGACATCACGGACATAGATTGTGCACTGAGGGAATGGGCGGTCATCAAAGATATACATTCCGGATTCCAGCGTATTGACGGAAGAAACCTAATGGGATTTAACGATGGAGTATCAAATCCCGATAGGCTTCAGAATGATGTGATCTGGACAACGGAAATTGATGAAAAGAAAGAGCTTAAAGATGGATCATACATGGTTTTCCAGAAGATAGCCCATGACCTAGAGTACTGGAGAAGGCTAGGAATCAGAGAACAGGAAAAATGGGTAGGGCGAAGAAAGGCTACTGGATTATTGGTAGGTACTCTATCGAAAGAAGAAGATAATCTGTTAGCTCGGGAATGTCAGTCCAGTGATCCTGCTAGACGGGAGGCCGCAAGATCTAAACTCAACTCGTTAATCAAGAAGCAGGTTGATCCGGAGAAGCAACTGTTCGAAGGCACTGATCCGACTTCAAAGAGGATCCAACTCGAATGTCCTGTATGGTCACACGTTCGAAAGGCAAACCCCAGAGGCTCCGATGAGGTTCCACAAAAAATCATATATAGACGTGGATATCTTTTTGCGACTGATGACTTCAGGAGCAAATATGGATCAGGTATTCTTTTCATTTGCTTCCAAAGAGACATCGCCAACGGATTCGAATACATCAAGAAGCGCTTTCTGAATAACAAGAGCTTCCCAGTTCCTGAGGCTAGAAAACAATTCAGTACGGCGGAACGGGCAGAGAGACGTAGACATGCAAGATTCAGCGAAGCAGAATTGAGTGAATTGGGTGCAATCGAAAAAAGTGCATTCGGTTTCAATCCTATCTCTTCCAAGGAAGAAATCGAGCAAGCCTATCAGCCAGACTCACAGAACACAGGGAGAGAAGGGTTATCTGGTCCATCAAAATTGGGTGTTAATCCCACAGGAGAATATAATGTCACCGTTACACTAGGAGGCGGATACTACTTTGTCCCACCAATCCCAGGCAAAGATTTAACTCGCATATCCGAGCAATTTTTCGTTTAGGAAGTGCTCGCAGGAAGAGCCTGATCATATCCCTCAATTGCGACCTATAAACCTAGGAGTTGTCCCCGTCTTTACCGTCTTTACGTCCTTATACAACTTATCAGGGGTTGTTTTCTCGTCTGTTGCATCTTTAACCGATCTTGTTCTCCTACCTTCCAGTTTAATTTCATAAACAGCGTCGGTATAGTAATTCCCGCGCCCCTTGGCCCCAAATCGAATCACATATTTGCCTGGCAGAGGTCTTAACAGAACAAAGTAGCCTCCTGTGATGGCGTCGTAGCTTCCTGGTTCTTTAGGTGTTTCCATTTCTTGTCTGAAAGGGTTGTTTTCGGATACGGTCATTTTGAATCTTGGAGTCTCGAAGCGAAATTTGAGCAAATCATCTACCAATTTGTGGTTTTCTTGATCTTCCCCTTTCCAAATTGTACCCCACATTTCGCCACCCCAATCAAGATCCTCTCGCACCGCTCGGCGTAGGCTAACTTCATCTTCAATCCTAGCCCCCTGGTATTGGTCGCCTAGGTTAAACTGAGCAGTGATTATCGGTACCAGTATTGCGGTGTCTTCTGGGATTATTATTCCGTTACCAATTACGTGACCCTCGCCATGATTAAAAGTCTTAGGATCTCCTCTGTCATAAAACGAATCGCGATCATTGTAGTAACCTACGTTTCCCCGCAAAAACAAGATATCAGCTCCATCATAATAATCGGGCTTGTCTCCCATCAGCCAGTTGGTCCAAGCGGTTACCAGATCGCCATAAGACAGGCCTTTGTAACTGCTTTCAGGTTGCACTATGAGTTTACTATCAAATGGGGATAAACCAGTAGATTGACCGTGTTGTGAAGTTTGACTTTGTTGGCTGTTGTTAGACTTTTTTGCTCGACTCATTAAATACTTATCAATCTATACAATGTCGGGTCATTAATAAACAACGCTCTCAAAACGTAAGCAGGTAGTTGTCGCTTTCATTGGTTAGAGGCTGACAAGCAGATATTCTATCTAAAAATTCGCACTTTTATTTGAAAACCATGTCATTTTTGATTTAAGAAACTCCATATTATTTAGCGGAACAATCCATTGCAAGAAGAGATCTCCACTCATCTTGTTTGAGAGAGTAGCAGCATTTCCATTTAGTCAAAACTTATTAATATTCTGAATACGCTTGCAAACAAGAATCAATTCTCAACAACTTTAAATTTAGAGCCTAGAAACATAGATGATCCGAAAAATGCCAAAACCACTCGAGTATTTTATGCCGTATGAAAGTCCTTTCGGTGTTTCCTATGGCCAGTGGACAGTAAGGTGGTGGCAATGGGCACACTCTTCTCCTACAAATCTAAACCCTGTATTGGATTCCACGGGAGCGAACGCCGCTGTGAATCAGACCGGTCCAGTTTGGTTCATAGCGGGGACTTTTGGTGAAAAGCAAACCGCAAAACGTTCCTGCTCGATACCATCCGGCAAGGCTATATTATTTCCTGTCATAAATTACGAAATGAATGAATTAGAGAATCTCTCGATTAAAGCTGGACCGGATCTTATCAAGCATGTTAAAGAGGATATCGACGATATAGTAACCAAGGAGGCCAAAGTTGATAATGAGCTCATTCCTATTTATCGGGTTCAGTCGGACCCCGAAATCTTTAATCTTTACATTAATGACAACAATTCTATGGGTATAGTTGGGGGAACTACCGAAGCCGCTGCCCGACGGCTACTGGGTTTTCTTGAAACCTCTGGCCCTAGGCCACCATAGAATATTCTTTCGTGGGTCATGCGCAGCGGGGAAGAGGAGGACAGCCGCTGAATATATCTTAACTATATATGCCTAGGTTTGGGTTAGGGATTAGCATGATAAGATGATTTTCTGTGACCCCCAGATCTGTCTTACAATTCAATCCCTAGCCTCTAGTGGTTATAGCTTCTTACTGACTGTTGGATGGCTCTTGGCTACCTATTTGATGAGTAGCCGATATAAAGTCTCTGCGCTATAGTTGTAAGCCGAGTCTTTGGGGTTAAGAACGCTCACTTTAAGATTAAGGTTATGCGTACCTACGGGTAACGGCTCTAAGAATACAAAATGTCCCTCTACAAAAGCTGTATGATTACCAGCCGGTTCATCGAATATATTGTTTTCTGGAACAGTTATATTGAAAAACCCAGCCTCGGTCCTGTAACTATTCAAGTTTTGGATTTCTACCCCATCAAGTGAACCTGACAAATCGCCATACTCGTTGCCTTCAGTTGCGCACTCTCTTATTTTATCCAGTGGCTTATTGGAGGTGTCACATTCTCCGCTCAAAATCGAAACTAGAATTGCCTTCCCCTCAGGTATCGTGCATAGTCTCGTTTCCTTGCCTGTGAGTTGGTCGGGCAAGAACCAAACAGGCCCATTCTGTTCTAAAGAACACTTCGCAGGGTCATAGTTATCCCGCGGGTGCCCATCCTTCGGAATGTTGAAATTCCACTGCCACCATTTTGCAAGCCAATCCTGATAGGGAACGCCAAATGGGCTTGAATCCTTAGAGTAAAAATGGGGATTGATTTCATCTGCAACGACAATAGTTGTGGATTGGATTAAGAAAACCAAGATCACAGCCAAACAACAAACGATTTTGAGAGCCCAGAAAGACAAAATCATAACTCGCAGTTGTAACTTACCCCAAACATAAAACTCTTATTATAATATTATAATATTGAAATTTAACTCTTTTCATGACGACCGATAAAAACACTTTATGGAAATATATATGCGACAAAGGGATGATCGGCAAGGGTTGGATAAAGCAAAGATAACAATTGGGATTCCGCTTCTGCTCTCAATAATTGTAGTAGGGACGGTACTCGAGACTTCGTACCTCAAAATCTCAGCGTTCACGGGTGGACTGCGCTATCCGCAGTATGATATAATTATCTTTTCAATTTTGGTAGCAGTCTTTGTAACTAGTCAGTATTTTTTGTTAAAATTTACGGATAGAAAGATAGAGGAGAACAGCTCGTTACCTCAACTTAACAGAATTAGAAAACTGGTCTCTCTAGTGAATTACGGAATTGCCGGAATACTTTCGATTAGCATCATTACCATGCTCGTCGAGTCACATTATAATATATTGGTTATGGAAATAGTCGTCGGACTTTCATTTGGAACAGCATTCATTTTATTGGCATTACTCTCGTACCAATTTGTAACTTGGTATAAAATTCGGCCGAACAAGGTCGTATTTCTCTACTTAATTGCTGTAGCCACGCTGTGCGCCAATACCCTCTTCGCCCTCGTTTATTTACAATTAGAATTTGCAGAAGAGCCGAGAGAAGTGTATCACGCAATAAGCCCAGTTGGTGCACTTTCTAGCTCAGAGACATTTTTCCGTTCTGCTTACTTTATTACTTCAGTTTTGTCTTTTATAATCACATGGCTTGCGACGGTCTTTTTGTTAAGAAATTTTTCCAAAAAATTTGGAAGATTCCGATACTTGGTAGTTCTCGCAATTCCCCTAGTATACTTCCTAAGCCAGTTTCAATTAGTTTTTTTGAGTTTATTCGACCAGTTCAGAGCAGCCGATCCAATTTCTTTTGCGGTCATTTATACAATCGTCTTTTCTGCGACTAAACCAGCAGGCGGGATACTCTTCGGTGTTGCGTTTTGGACCATAGTAAGACGACTAGATCACTCAGCGGTGAGGGATTACATGATAATCTCTGCCTACGGGATGCTCCTCCTTTTTACCTCTAGTCAGCCTGCGGGCCTTGTCCTACTTCCGTACCCTCCTTTCGGTCTACCTACAATATCATACTATGCCTTGTCATCCTATCTAGTAGTGTTGGGAATTTATAGCGGCAGCTATTTCTGTTGCGCAAGATGCAGATCTCCGGCGTTCCATCCGAAAATCGGCAGCCAAAATATCGACCATGTTGGAGGGTATAGGAGAGTCAGAAAATCAAAAAGAATTGGTTAAAAAGGCAGACCTCCTAGCCGCAGAAATAAAGGATATACAAAATAAGAACAAGAACCTAATCGAAGAATCTGGAGTTCACTCTTCCCTTCAAGAGTCAGATATTAAAAGCTACATACAGCAAGTGTTGGAAGAAGTCAAAAATCGACCCAAGAAGGACTAAGACGCCATTTGCTGTTGCCCACAGAGTTAAGGGAATCTAGTTATGATTAGCCTGTTCAGATCCTGGCCCGAATTTCAATACTATGTTCCCCGAAATTATTCCCGAAAGAATTCTCATAAATTTTCTCATGAATTGATCCACCTATTTTTAGTTATAAATATTTTGGTAAACTTAGCTACAAATTTAAAGGAACTAAGTCGTCTAGCAATACAACTGGCAAATACCCATATTAGCCGCGGTAAATGCTATGGGTATCTGATTATCATGATGATAAACTGACTGACGTTAATTGCCAAAAAATAGTTTTCGAATATCGTGACATTGTCATTTTATACAAGGCTGTTTATAATATTCTTCTTTCATCATCCTCAAGATGTGGCTATTGAGGAACAGAATTCTACAACCCGTCACGGGCATCTTTAGGAAAACCTCAAGAACTCATTTTGGCCATATTAGACCCGTACCTTCAAGTGAAGTTCAGGGGTCGATATGTCATATGTCTCCAGGAGCATGGAATAAAGGACCTCCACAATAAAACAATCAGAGGCACCAAGGGCTCATATGTCGTGAAGGGTAAGGCAGTTATCTAAGTGATTGATGGAGCAGTGTCAGGAGCTACTTTGGTAGGTGCTATCCGCTATCTTAACCCAAATATTTTATTGTGTGAATTCCAGTAGCCCCAAAACTGACCATACAGTTAGTCAAAAATGAGGCATACAAAGTGTTTTGTATCTTTATGCCAAAGTGATGCTCTAGTGATCGTCAATAGTCCACTATGATGCTGGCTAACCCTGGTTTGAGAGTCCGGGATATCCTACAGTGAGTAGGAAGGAACTCGGATACTATCTCCATCATTCAATCAAAGGGAAAATCCACAAGATTTTAAACCCCCATTGGAGCACCAAGATAATAATTTGGGGAACATCCGCAGGAGCCGCGGCTATAGCTACGAACATACATTGGTTCAGAGGCTAAATAATGGTTCGTGGGTTGCTAGGAGATTAGGTGGATCGAGTACAGGCCTGCCAGACATCGTGGCAGTTAACAACGAAGAGGCGACTCTGCTGTCGATAGAGGCAAAATCTGGGACAGCAGATGTTCTTTATGTTCGCCCTGATCAATTACAACGATGCTTGCTGATCAGAGACATGTTTGGATATTATAAAACAAAACACGTAATACTGGCATTTAAGTTCATGACGAAAAAAAGGTTCACTCGAAAAAAACAGGTCGTCTACGAAAAACGAAGACTAATAGAGTACTATAAAATTGCAGATATATTACATAAAGTAGATAGTATGCCACTTGTAAAGTGTACGTATGGTGGGAAGACATACGTGATGTATAATGGTAAGTTCACCAAAAAAAGTTTACCTACTTATATTATGCCGTTCCAAAATAGCACACGAAAGTGATTGATACCTGACTGCTTCAGCAATATAGATAGTTTATGACTTATTGGTACTATTTGATTAATCAAAATCACATTGCTCATATGTCTTAGGAATTCTACCTAAATTTTTGATGTTCATCAGCGTAGGACAGACCTTCTAAAGCTGTAAGCAGGTGCTTAATTTAAAACTTAACACCCTAAAAAGGACATCCTCGGGTCTGAATACATTCTTAGGAAACAAAGAATCTCCAACAACCGTAAGAGTTTTGTTATGGTTGGAATACAAATGTATTGTGTCTCCTCCTATTTCATTCGGTAGTCTCTTCAAAAGAAAAGAAAAGAAATCGTCACAAGTAAGTCGCCCTAAGTCCTATGAATCCTCCGTAGATCTTAAAGGAGAAATAGAACGTAATGAAACTGACATCGTAAAAAATGACGATGGTGAATTCACCATTTCCAACGCACTAGTTCTTCTAGGGAGAATGGAGGATGAATTGGTGGGAGATCTGTCAAGAAATCTCGTACCCATAAGACAGACATTAGAAAATACTCTTTTATCGATAGGCAAACTCGCCCAAGAAATGGAGAATGAAAAAGTAAAAGTAGAGGATGAAAAATTCAAGCCTTCTGTTGAAAGTTCAAGGAAGATACTCGTTTCCTCGCTCAAGAAAGAAGATTTGTCAGATTTCCCCGTACCAACATCAATAACAGAGGCACGAAAGTTCCAAGAAAGGCTGCAATCTTTAATGGAGCGTTTTGGAGATGTTAGCGGCTCGCATAGCAAACTTCTAACCACTTTCATGAAAAAACATACGGGCAAAATTAAAGGAGAATTCGATACGATTTCGTCATTGGACAAACGAACAGGCAAAATAATGGAAGGATTTGAAGAGGAAAGACGACCAGTGACAAATTGTATTGCAGTTCTCAACAAAACCTCTCAATTGGTAGAGTCATTAAAACAGCAGGATATGGATATACAAAAATTAATGGCCGAAATAACACGATTGGAAGCTGAAGACCAAGAACTGACCACCAGGTTATCTGGTTTAGAAAGGTCATCTGACTATGAAACGACTGCCAAAACTATGGAGGAGATAAAGCTTGCTCAGGAAGAAGAAAAGGAGTTTCACAAGTCTCTAAGTGATCATTTTAGTCACGTGTCTAGAGCCCTAACCAAATATTCTTACGGTATGTCAAAGGCAACTTCCTACAAATTACAAATTCTAATGGCCAGCCCGTGGAAGATATTTCAACGGCCAAACGAACAACAGTCTTCTCGTAACGATGACTTAGAGTCTTTCAAATCTCTTCTTATCGAAGTCCAAAAATCCGTCAGTAGCGGTAAGATTACACTAAAGGATTCAGACAAGACATTAAAGTACTTTGAACTAATAATTGAGTCACTTCCTGGTTTCCAAAAAAAGTCAGAAATGATAGCTGTTAAACTGCACTCTCTTGAGCAGAAAAAAGATCATTCAATAATAGCTTCTTCAGAAGATATGAAAAAGAAATTGACAGACAACAGAAATGCTCTTGACAACCGCCAATTATACTTAGAGAAACTTGAAAATGAAATCAAAGAGAAGAAGACTAGTCTAAAAGGTATGCTGGAAGATTCAGAAAAGTGTCTTTATAGTGTGACAGGAAAAAATTATGCACTGAAAATTCCGTCCGCGTAGTTTTATTGGCCAACCTCTCCCATCTGATCTCGATCATAGTGTGAAAATCCAAGTTGCCAGGAACTATTCCTCATATAATCTTTAAAACTAGCGCCAGAAAACAGAGAACACGCCTAGGCCTGAGATGGCTAGCCCGCCATAAGCCAAGTACGCAATCCCCAATAATTGGCCACCTATAGCTAATCCTATCCCACTAGCAATCATGATAGCTTCTCCAATACGCCTATCGTTTCTCATAACGTGCAAGAACTAAAAAATCGTTGCATTATAAAAGCCTATTCAATAGTCGGTCTAGGATTTTTCGTAACGAGAAATATCGCGAACTCTATACGAGTATGAATGGATGATGGAAGAAGACACTAAAAAAACTCTAACGAAAGTTTTCGGAAATCAATGAACTTCGCTCTATTCCCACATAGCAAACATATCGTTTGATATGCATATTGCCCCAATAAATATGGGGATTCGAGGACAGCAGGGAAGATAGAGTCTACTTTAAAAGTTGGCCCACGCACAACCGAGAAAAGTCGGTAGGCATAAAAATTTATCTAATTGCCCATGCAAATCGCGGGCTGAAGTACTTTCACCTTTCAGAAAGATGAGGCACCCATCTCAAATCTTAAGAAAGAAATGGGATAATCCTTGCTTATTCAATAAAGGCTCCAGTGGATTATGATAAGTATCTCTATTTACACTACTAGCCAATTGCCCTAAGTAAAATAATAGAAGAAAGGTCAGATCAAAAAAGATCTAACTGTTTTCTCAATTAACTATTGATGTATAAGGCCGCCTTGTTGTCCTGTATGTGGAGATTGGCCCACAAACTTTCTTCTAAAGTGACCAGATGGCCTCTTTGAGAGAAGTTCTATAAACCATGCTTCATGTTCTATTTCTTCTGACATGATACTTTGTGCAATGTCGTAAGTTCTGGGATCTTTTCCTGCTGTCATATCGCAGACTTCACCCCATGATCTTATAGCACACTGCTCTGCTTCTAACAAAACTTTCAGTATGGAATTGATATCTTCCCAGTTATCAGGTAGGAAAGCGTCAGGACATCCGGCTTGATCTGCAAATTTTCTAATATCTCGTGGTAGACTTCCGCCTAGTTCATACAGCCTTGGAGTCATTGCTTCGAAATGATTTCTATCTTCGATTCTTGCATCTTCGACAATTTCCTTGATTCCCTCACCTTCAAGTCCAGTGCAGTGCATTCTCAATATCGTATAATAGTAGTATGTTGTGAACTCAGCTCCAACCCCTTTTGTAATTAATTCCTTTAATCTTTCGACATTTATGCCATTTTTTTCAAGAACTTCTAATGCTACAATTTTTAGAGGAGCACCTTTTGGTGTCGTACTTCCAGTTGACATGTCTCACCTTCTGTCCATTAGCTATAAAAGCCTTCTTTTATTCGAGTGATTAACGCAGGAAACGCACACGCTTGTAGAGCTCCGGGAATTGAAGACGCCCTTCCAATGAGTGAAACCGTCTTTAACAAAGAAATTCTATTGTTATTTGCTTGAAAAATGAGCGAATTTGATAATATGCGTACTGCGGACATACTGGTAGAGGCTCTCCTTGATTGGAATGTGAATGTAATTTTTGGCCTTCCCGGAGATGGTATCAATGGCGTCATGGAAGCATTAAGACAAAGGCAAAGAAAAATTAAATTCATCCTTGTGAGACACGAAGAATCTGCAGCATTTATGGCATCTGCTTATGCCAAATATACAGGAAAGCTTGGGGCATGTCTTGCCACCTCGGGACCAGGAGCAATCCATCTACTCGCAGGTTTGTATGACGCCAAGGCAGACAGCGCTCCTGTGATTGCTATTACGGGCACCACTTATTCTGATATGATGGGCTCATATTACCAACAAGACGTAAATTTACTCCAACTATTTTCAGATGTTTCAATTTATAATAATATGATAAACAGCCCCGAGCATACTGAGATGACTGTTGATTTAGCATGCAGGATGGCGTTATCCCAACGAGGAGTAAGCCACATCACAATACCAATTGACGTTCAAGAAAAGAAACTAAGTGGCAAATACTCCAAACACAAGGTAGCAGGACATACCTCAGACTATTTGTTTTATCCTAGCACAACCCCTACTCCAAGCCTTATCCAAAAGGCAGCCAATGTGTTATCTGAAGGCAGGAGGATCGTCATATTGGTGGGGCAGGGAGCTCTAGAGGCAGGGGACGAAGTGCTTGCCCTTGCGGAAAAGCTAAAGGCACCAGTTGTAAAAGCGTTGTTAGGAAAGGCTGTAATTCCAGATGTAAGTCCATACAGCGTAGGTGGAATCGGACTTTTAGGGACAGAGCCTGCAACAGATGCAATGAATGAAGCTGATACGTTACTAATGGTAGGAACATCTTTTCCTTATATTGACTATCTTCCCAAACCTGGTCAGGCTAAAGGAATTCAGATAGACATAAAACCAGAAAGAATCGGCTTACGTTATCCTGTGGAAGTCGGCCTGGTAGGCGATTCAAAGCTGATACTTTCGTCATTGCTAACTTTGGTAAAGGAAAAAACAGATTCGCACTTTCTGGAGTCTGCTCAACACGGTATGAGAAATTGGAATCTCTTACTTAAAGAACGAAGCAGCCGGCAAGATAAACCTATAAAGCCACAAATGGTAGCCTCAATATTATCTGAAGAGTTAGAAGATAATGCTATAATTTCAGTGGATAGTGGAACAAACACTATCTGGGCAGCTCAATACATTCAAGTTAAAAAGGGGATGAAGTTCTCACTTTCAGGAACGTTAGCTTCCATGGCATGTGGTCTTCCATATGCTATAGCCGCACAAGTCGCTTACCCTGATAGGCAGTCAGTTGCCTTTGTTGGAGACGGCGGATTTACGATGCTTATGGGGGAGTTTGCCACAGCCGTGCAGCATAATCTTCCCATTAAAGTCATAATAATTAAAAACAATACTCTGGGGATGATTCGCTGGGAACAAATGGCATTTTTAGGAAACCCAGAATTTGCAGTCGAGTTCACTCCCATAGATTATACAAAGTTTGCAGAAGCATGTGGAGGTATAGGCTACACAATAAGGGAACCTGACGAAGTAAAAAGCGTATTACAAACTGCGCTAGCAGAGAGAAAAAAGCCAGTAATAGTTGAAGCCTATGTTGACCCGTTTGAGCCCCCAATGCCGCCAAAAGTTGAACGAGAATTTATTACAAATATGGCAGAATCTTTTGCTAAAGGACAACCATATGCGCGCCGGATTGGTTTAACGTTATTTAGAAACCAAGTCCATGAAACTATGAAGGGGCTTCATTCCCATACAAATAATGAAGATTCAGACAAATAAAATAAAGTAAAGCAAAGTAAAGCATATAGCATATCATTTCTTCTATTTCGCTAACCTTTTTTTCTTCTAATCTTTGCTAAGAAAAAAACTGAAATAATTGTTGACACCGGCTTTATTTCGTTTCAAGAAGCTGAATCATTAGAAGCTAGCCCATATTCATGCCATCTGCTATTTACAAATGCTTTGGTGTCAACATCTACTTGTGCAAGTTGTTGTATCTCTCTGTTGTATCCTTCCTCCTTCCACTTGGTAGTAGCATCAATCCCCATCTTGGAACCCAAATTTACAAGAGGAGATGCGGGGTCCAGTGTGTCAGTTGGAGCATTATCGACTATCATTATGTCTCTGCTTGGGTCGGTTCTAGCCGTTACAGCCCATATTACCTCATTCATATCCTGTATGTTCACGTCATTATCTACAACGACAAACATTTTTGTTAACGACAACTGTCCCATACCCCACAGACCCATCATTACTTTCTTTGCCTGTCCAGGATACCTTTTCTTTATGGAAATTATCGCTAACCCTTGAAACCAACCTGCAGCCGGCATGCAGAAATCTGAAACTTCTGGATGGAACATTTGTATGAGGGGTAGAAATGCTCGTTCGATGACTTTGCCAATAAATGCGTCTTCTAATATTGGCTTGCCTACAACCGTTGTGAGATAGATGGGATTTGCCTTCCTCATAATAGCCGTGAGAGTAAATGTTGGGTAAGGTTCTGGGGGAGTATAATATCCTGTATGATCCCCAAATGGTCCTTCCATCCTAATGTCTTCGGGGTCGACATACCCTTCCAAAACAATTTCAGAATTAGCAGGTACTTCCAAATCTACAGTTTTGCACTTTACAAGCTTGATACCTTTTTTCCTTGTAATTCCGGCAAAAAGAAATTTGTCCAGTCCCTCGGGAACAGGCGCTACTGCACTGAAGATTGTTGCCGGGTCAGCTCCGATGACTATGGCCACTTCGACTTTTTTCTTCAACTCTTTAGATATTTGGTAGTGCTGAGCTCCGCGTTTATGTATCTGCCAATGCATTATAGCTTTTTTATCATCTATTATTTGAATTCTGTATACACCCATATTTCGAACTTCAGTGTCTGGATGCTTGGTAACAGTTAGTCCAAATGTAATGAATTTACCTGCATCACCGGCAAAGGATTTTAAAACAGGCAATGAATTTAGGCTAGCCTGGCCATCGCGATGAACTATTTCAGTGACTGGTCCGGAATCCACGTACTTTGGGCCATAATCAGCTATTTCAGATAATTTTGGTAGCATCTTAATTTTGTTAAGCATCCCCGCAGGCATTTTCACTTTTGTCAGATCAGTGACTCGAGTTCCTATCTCCGTGAAATCTGTAGTCTCCAATGCTAGGTGTAGCCTTTCCAGGGATCCAAACGCATTGCCAAGTACAGGCATAGTGGAGCCTTCAACATTTTCAAATAATACCGCTGGTTGATTTCCCTTATACATCAGACGCCTCATTATTTCAGCAACCTCTAGATCCGGATTTACTTTGACATTTACACGTGTTAATTGTCCAGCTTTATCTATAGCTTGGACGAACTCACTCAAACTATCATAGGGCATATGAATTAGCTAACTCTGAAGTCACTTAAGAGTTGTCAGTTGGCTGTCAAAGGTTGAGCTCCATTGTGGCGATCGTATGCCAACAAGAAAGGAGGAGCAGGATCTGTGACTCCTTAACTTGTAAGTTTTCCATTTTTTCGACTTGCTAGACGGGGTTCCTGTTCTTACAGTTTCATTTCTTCTTTTAACGTTAAGATGAAAAGTGGACTTGAGTGCAGAAGTAAAAAATATGTGGGTAGAACCTAACTAAACATTCCTGAATACACCAAAGCATAGTCTTGGGTCGTTTCTGCAACATTAGAACCAACTACCTCTATTTTGTAAACCCCCGGAACAGGGTCCGGAATAAATACTGATTCGACGTTATTGCTAATATCTAGGTTTGAATCAAATGGGGGCTCAGATACATTGCCATTAAATCTCTTACCACCAGGATCAGTTACTATAAGGTTCAAGTTGTTAATGAGGCTCTGTCCAGGACAGTCAGTCCATACTAAGGTTGCTTTAAACGGCATCTCGCTGGATAGTAAATCTGCCATAATTGAATTGGCTTGACCTGTTTTCAGGCCCTTCTTTCGATCTATATACCTTATCTCTGCAGGAGTTCTGTCGATTGAGCGTTGAACGTTTACCAGGCCCCAACCCTGCTCCATATCATACAAACCTTTCCTCGTTTCAGCAGAGTATCGATAGTCCATTCTCTCAGCACCGTGTATAAGCGTAGCTTTAAGAAGAGCAGCAGAAGGCTTCCTTATCTTCTTTTTGGTTCTTAGAAATTGTCTTATTAGAGCGATGGCCCCTGCCACAAGCGGGGTAGCCATACTTGTCCCTCCCATAAAGAAATAGTCTTTATTGGGAGCAAACTTCGCCCACCCAGTATGGTTTGGGGCTATAAATCTCGATCGCGTGGACAAGATAAATGTGCCCGGCGCAACTACATCAGGCTTGATTCTACCGTCGTTTGTGGGTCCTCTGCTACTGAATGCAACAACATCAGTCCCCGAGCCGTCTGTCATTGGATCGTCCTTTATGGGTGGAGATGGATAGTTGGTAGGCCACCATTGATATCCACCATAGGTTTCATTAACAAATTCAGATCTTTGGTTTTCGCTTGCTCCTACAGTTATACAGTTCTTGGCAGTCCCAGGTGAATCAACACTTGTTAAATCGACTTTGCCATCTTCGTTTTGATCTATTCCCGAATTACCTGCAGCAAACAGAACTACAAAATCCTTATTCTTGTAGATATATTTATCGAGGTCAAAACATTGTTGATCATAGGCGCCGGCTTCTCCTCCTCCCCAGCTATTTGTGTGTATATTACAGCCATTGCGGCGAGCATATTCAAAGAGCTTTGAAATATCTGTTGGTATTCCAAGAAGGCCATATTGTTCTGGTCTTCTACCGTGCATGTTTTCGTATTCGGCTATGTATTCGTCAGTCCAGTTTGCCCATTGCTCTATCGCTTCAAATACCAGTTCCGATTCATAGGCAAGACCCCGTACCACTTCATGTCCAGCGGCTACAGAGGAAGCCCCATCCCCTAGGACCGAGCCTGCAACATGCGTACCGTGACCGCTATCTTCATCCTTTGCTCCATCATCTGCATCAGGGTTTTTTACATAGTTATTGTGAATTGTATCTATCGGATAACTCTTCACTTTCTTGATCCGTCCTCTAAAGTCTGGATGCAACGTAGACGGATCACCAGAATCAAGACCAGTATCGGCAACTCCTATAATTTCTCCTTTGCCTGTGAGGCCCAAGTCGTTGATCAAGCCATTTGCGTTCATGATGCCACGTGCAATATTGTTGCGAGTTTTTTGCATCTTTATTTCCTGGATCTGCTTTACTCCATGTATATGCGGTAACTTTAGAAGTAAATTGGCTGGATCGTTTTTTGCATTTTTTATATCTATAATAATTCTTTTATTTTCAGGATAGACACTAACTATTTTGACACCCAACTTTGCAAGCTTCGTTTTGGCTGTTGGTATATCTTCGGCGGCAAAAAAGTCTATCGAGTATTTGAAAGGCAAGAGACGGACTTTAGTGACTGATAATTCTGCATCACTAAGTTTTTGCCGCGCCCCCGTGGCCGAGGTTTTATCTAGTCTAGCAATGGCCTTCTTGGGGTTTTTCAAATAAAGAGGAGGTTTTGCTCTCTGGATTACCTCTGATGAGATTCTATATTTAGGGTCGTAATGACCCACCCAATTTAAATATGGACGGGAAATTATCTTGCTCAGGACGGTTTTATCCATTTCAACAATATATGAAAAGTTGGGAAATGGTTCACGAAGTATCGCTCCGTTTTTTTTGATATCCTTTAGCCATTCTTGCTTAATAGGTCCGATAAACTGAACTATGTAATAATGAAGACCTGGAGTTATAGAGTTAGTGTGTGTATAAGCTGAATGAGATAAAACTTCACGATTTTTTGAAATTCGAGGTTTATGCGTGTCTATTGTCTGATTTTTTAAATCAATGGAATCAATATAAGACATATCTTCAGTCGGAAATCGCTGCTTGAGCTTTTCTAACTGCTCGAGTGGGGCTTCTCCAATAACAAACGCATCATATGAGGCCTGGATTTCCATCATGTTTTCAATTTCCCCTTGCCTTTCTTTTGGGCAAAAAACTTTAACTTTTACCATAAAGAGCAATTGAATAGGGTTAATTATTATACATTTACACTGCTAAACAGGAGTACGATGCTATTAACTCTGAATTAGTTCACCCCTTCCTTTGAAAGTTATACATTATCGAGTTATGAATAGAACTTTGATTTATGAGATCTGCAGGACATCGAAATTAAGATGAGAATCTAAAAGAGGCATTCTGGTAGATGATTTTGTATTCCTCCATCAGCACATCGAATATAGCATCATTTTATCAAATAATCATATAGCTGCTTGAGGATTCTTGCTGTTGCTCCCCATATTACAGTCCCTTGAAATGTAAATTTGTAAACTCCTTGTTGCGATATATGATAATGCTCGATATCAGGTTGAAACGTAGCTAGAGTTTCTTCTAGTGGAACGTTTATGACACACTCAACTTCGTTTGCAAATATCTTTGGAGTTGTAATATTTTTCTGTATTGTAACGAACGGAATGATGGAATAATTTGAAGTCAACGTGTAAACTGATTCTAGTTGACCGAGAATATCTTCTGGTCTAAAACTAAGCCCAACTTCCTCCTTCGTTTCTCTCAAAGCAGTATCAAGTAAACTCAAATCCTGCGCCGAGGAATATTGGCCACCTGGGAATGAGATCTCCCCTGTATGAGACTTGAGACTAGAGCTTCTCCTGGTTAAAAGCACATGGGGAATCATGTTTTTGCAATGAATTATAATAAGAACAGCGAGCCGTTCGCCCCAAGTTATCATAGGTAGGGCGATTAGTCGGTAGATTAAATCTGCTAGATGGTGATTCCAAAACCGGACCAATTCGTCGTTCTATACCTTTCAATGTGATCATCATTAATCCCGTAATATCGATAATGAAACATGGAATGCATTAAGGTTTATTATATGATATTGCAGTTTCTTTAACTTCAGATTATTAGATATGGTTAGCCGAATAGAATAGGGAAGCTGAATAGAATAGGGAAGCAAGAACAACTATGTCTAAAACGCTGACTAAAATGAATGAACTTACTACTTGCTATCCTGTAAAAGAAAATGAATCCTATTAAATCCTCAAGATCATAGAATGAGAATTTTTTTTCATTATCTTTAATTTATAACCATACTCGTCTTTAGAATATTTTTTTATAAATTGTTCTACAATAGGTGTAGTATTAGTAATAATGATTTCAATTAACCTATGTTGTTCTTTAGCAGATTTAACTATCCATGTCAGCGTAGTAAGAGAAGGATTATCGTCTCTGCCATTGGCTGAGATTAAATATTTATCGGCGGTAATGACTTTAAAGAACTCCTCTGTAACATTTCTCTCGCTTCCATGATGGGGAACCTTTAGCACGTCAACGTGAATTTCGCCTGTTGAGTTAAGGGCTTTGGAATGTTTGAGGCCATATACCAAATGCTCACCTAACCCGTCTCCCGTAAAGAGAATTTTCTTACCGTCTTCTTCTGCTATAAACATGATGCTACTCAAATTGGGAATGCTTTTATCAGCTTGAATGGCCAAACGATAGTCTGCTCTTTTGGTGAGGCTTTGTTCGTACTTTTCTAACCAGTCAAGCCATTTTTTCTTGAGCTCGTCTAAATTCTTTTTCGTAGGGCCTACGATTTGAAGATTGATGTTGCCAATTTTGACGTCCTTGCTACCATTCCCTATAATTATGGGTCTATGGTTGAAATGCGGGTTTATAGGTATACGAAGATTTTGGGAATCTTGGTTTAGGTCATGTCCTTCTCGAATACCTTTAACTACTGCACGTGTCATAATTTTAGCGTGGGGATAATTAGCTCGTGTCCCTACCAAAACGTCATTGAGTCTTTCTTCTATATTATTTCCCTTGCCGATAGTTTGGCTGAAAGCGTTATACCACAGCGCCTTGACTTCGATGGTCTCTGCTTCATTATTTTTTCTTTGAACTTGTAATTCCTCCATCATCTGCAAGAGCCCGTTGATGTGATCATTATCTACATGGCTTACAACCAGTAAATCTAATTTGCCTCTTTTCTTTTTTATTTTTTGTAACTCTTTTTTGAGGCTTGCGTTGTAAGTAGATGCCGGACCTCCGTCGATGAGAAAATAATGGGTTTTGTTAGCTGGCTGTGTTGAAGATCCCGATACTAAGATCATACAATCGCCGTACGCTTGCCTGGATAACATTCAGGTACATTAGAGGTTACTCCATTTTGGTAGTCCTTGCCCATTAAATTTTTCTCAACTAGGAATCTAGTCTGAAATTGCAGCCAGCAAACGCTTAGAAATACCATACTCTACAATATATCATACTGATTTGGATACTCCTGGGGCAAGATAGTTTCAATTTGTCGTAGAAGCTTGGATAAAATGGTGTTGAAGCTGCAATTAGTTCCTTAAATAGGGTATTTCTTATATATCTGACATAATATCGAAAGACAGAGAACCAGAAAATGGTAAAAAAAGAATGGTCTATGTTTACGTTTATGGCAGGCGATAACAACCTTAGCCAGGATGGTCTTATGGACGTAATAGAAATGGAGAAAGCTGGATCTTCTCCCTCTACGAATGTCGTAGCTGAAATGGATGCGGATGCTGGAGACTTTGAAGGGTCCATTCGCTGGGAAATTACCCAGAAAGATCCAAGAACCAATACTGGACCAAGAAAAGTCATGGAACGGATACCTGAAGCCGATAGTGGTGATCCCAATACCCTTAAAAATTTTCTCAAGTGGGCAAAGGACCTATATCCTGCTCAGAATTATCTTGTTGTTCTTTGGAACCATGGAAGCGGTTTTCGATATCGTGGTTGGCGTGGGGGGCCCGGTAATTCGATATCAGCAAGAGCTGCTCTGGGGCTCCAAGGTCATAGAAAACCCCTATTTGTAAGTAGTAATCTCCTCAAACGACCACCTAATGCTGCAAGGAACATTCTAGCAGATGATATGACAAGAAATTCTGTAGACATGATTGAATTAGGGAAGGCTCTAAGAGAATCAGGGTTTTATGGTTCCAAAAAAATTGAAGTACTTGGCTTTGATGCCTGTCTTATGAACATGCTAGAGGTAGCCTTCGAAATGTCAAATTATGCCAAGTACATTGTTGGTTCAGAGGAATTAGAACCAGGAAAAGGATGGCCTTACACTTTGGATGTTGATTCGTTAAAAGTCCCGAAGATTACATCTATGGAACTTGTCAAAAACCTAGTGAAAAATTATCGGAAATTTTACAACTTGAAGACGGAGAGAAACCAATGGCCCATTACTCAATCTGCAATTGATCTGAGCACCTTGGACAAAGTGGCTGCCAGCGTCCATGGATTTGGAAACGCGTTGTCTTCGACACTTCCTGACAGCATGCCTCTTATTTCGAGAATTCGTGAGCAGGTCCAGTCATATGCTGCTGCAGCTGACTATGATGACTATTGCGATCTTGCGGATTTTGCTGATCTGTGCAAGAACAATATAGACGACAAAAAAGTAAAGCAATTCGCGTCAGAGACAATATCAAATTTGAAGAAGGCAGTAAAGGCAGAAGCACATCTGGGAGACGAAGTAAAACATTCACACGGTTTGACAATATGGCTTCCAGAAACTGAAAGTAAGTATCGTAACAACCGAAAAGCTTATGAGCTTTTAGCAATGACCGAAAAATACAAAGGCTGGAATCAATTTTTGGCAACATACCATCCCGCACCTAATAGAAAAGATCAGCCGCAGCCGCTAATACGTGGTGAAAGAACTCGATAGTCACCCCAATAATGTCGAACCGGAAAATTTGTGGACATACTCTACAGACCGCTCACCCATGGCTAGCTAACTAGTGACAATAAAAAGGATCTCCTGGTGCTTTTCTAAAGCTTGGATAAATTCTGTACTTGTTAATAACAGAATGACTTTTTAGATATCGGGCAAACGCAATTACAAAAAAATAGAATCCTTTAAATTGATCAAGTGCTCATAATTTCGTCCCAACATTTGATACAAAAGTCACTGTCCAAGATCAATCTTTGTTCAAATCTGGTGAAGTTGTAATCAAATTCCTGCTCACAAAGTATGCAAGAAGATTTTTGCATTCTTAACCAGAGTTGATAGAAGGCTTTAAGAGTTATGGTAAATATTTTCATTAGATTATGATTACTAATTATGCTCATTCAAGTTTATTCTTAACTAAAAAACAAAAACCTAGGACGACAAATCAAATAATAATATTATGTGGACAACAAACTTCCAAATAAATCTGAGGCTACTACACTATGAAAATAAATTTTGAGCTAAATCCACCCAAGATAGTAAAGGACGAACATTTCAATCCATCGACTCTTCGAGAGGACGTACAACATCTGGTGGACAGGGCAAACAGGTTGGTTGGATATGTTAATGGCATACACCTAACAGATTCTGTTCTTGGCATTCCACGAGTATCTAGTTTAACTGCTGCAAGTTTTATCCTTAAAAATATATCAAAACCTCCTATGCTTAGTTGCAGTGTTAGGACGAGAGATAGGAACTTTACATCAATTTGTCAATTTGTATCTGATGCCATACTTTTGGGGATCGAGAGCCTACTTTTTTTGATGGGGGACGAGCCGTCTGACGGACCAAAAGACTCAGGTCTTAAACCAAGTGACGCTCTTCATATGCTAAAATTTGAAAGATATCATGAGTCGATTAATTTGGACTTGACGGTACCTAGCGTCATTACACATCTATCTTCAATACGCAAGAAAATAGACGCTCAACCAAGAGCATTTGTCACACAATCCATATCATCGATATCAGATCTAGATAATATAGCACGTATTGCAAAGTCACACAACATCAAAGTGGTTGCATGCATTATGGTGCCTGGTGACAAAAACAAGTTCTCAGCTGAAACAATTGGACTTGATTGGAAAGAATATGAAAATAACCCCGTTGACTTTGTGCGGCAAGCGGGTAAAATCGCCGACGAGGTGACACTCACTTCACCAGGTAGCTTTAACGTTGGAATAGAATTCTTGAAGCAATTAATTTGAAGATGTGGGAAGCTTTGTTACCATAGCATAGTAATTATAAATCGATTACGATTAGAATTATTTGAGACAGCAAGAAAACACAAGAGGCCATACAATATGGGTATGAATAAAGACAAAAGGTCACTTGCATTGTTGATGCGATGGATTAGTTTCATCTAATAATTTACATCTCTTCCGTTTTACGGGAAGTTATTATTTCTGTTTTCAGTTCATCCAAGACTAGTCTTTGATATTTGTACAGATTGCTGTCTTCGGTGAGTCTGGGTCTTCTGTAACCTATTTGAATTTCTTTTTTAACCCTGCCCGGTCTGTTTGTAAACACTATCACCCTGTCGCCGAGGCATACAGACTCAGATATATTGTGTGTAACGAAAAGAATGGTTTTCCTAGTCTTGGCCCATATCAATTGCAACTCAACTAATAGTAAATCTCTTGTCTGGGAGTCTAGGGCAGCAAATGGTTCGTCCATTAGAAGAATCTCGGGGTCCATAACTAGAGCCCTGGCAAGAGATACCCTTTGCTTCATGCCGCCTGATAGCTGATATGTATAGGCTTCAGCGAATTTCGTTAGCTGCATCATATCTAAATAATGCATAGAAATTTCGTATCTCTTCTTTTTTTCAACTCCTGCAATTTTCAATCCGAACTGAACGTTGTCCACGACTTTGAGCCATGGGAATAACGCGTTATCTTGAAAGACCATTATCCTGTCTGGACCGGGTTCGGTAACACGTCGACCATTAAGGATAACTTCTCCCTTAGTCGGTTTATCTAACCCAGCGATGATATTAAGTAAAGTCGATTTTCCACAACCGGAAGGCCCAACAAAACATACAAACTGCCCTTCTTCAATACTGAGCGTGACATCTTTAACCGCTGCCACCATACCATCTGTGGATACATCTGCAGATACAGAAGGTGACAATGAGGCTGGTATAGAGTCAGAGGAATGAGAAGATTGAGAAGAAGTATGAATAGAACTCGTAATGGCATTATTAGACGGACTGCCTATCCCCTTAAAGTACTTGGTTATGTCTCTGACCTCTAATTTAGCCAAATTTTCTTCTTGGGAACAAAAGAATACCTTCGAATATAAATTATATATATAATCTTCAGTCCAAGCTTGACTTCCCATGACTTAATTATTAATCCAAATCATTATTTTTTAACCTAAGTTGGGAATCACGTTGGCAGCTTTTAAAACTGATATGCGGATGCTTTTTCGAATTTCATTACAAGCACTCCGATTATAGCTGGAGCTAAGGGGATTGTATAGAAATTGGAATTGAAAACTGGCAATGATCACCATGGGTCTACAATTCATTGGTTAATTGCCGACGAACAGCTTATTGTAACATACTCAAAGATTCAATCAGTAACTCTAGCACCATCTTGTCAAGTCAAATCGATAATATTTGCCGAGCCTGAAACTTTGCACCTTATTTTCTAAAAATAGTCATTATCTCATTGATTTTGGCTTCAGTCTTGAAAGCCGTTGGATTTAGACCTGTCTGAGAAGTTCTAAAACCTGCTTTGGACAGGCTTTCTACCACTTTGTCCAAGGAAGGCGGACTCATTTTTAATTTAGAAGCTATCTCGTCGGAGGTAAAGTAGTAAGGGATATCGTCATGTTCGCTCAGGCATTTTGAGAATAACCTCTGAAGCATCTTCTGTAATTTAGTTTTTCGAATTGGTGCTCTCTTTGACATAGTGTTTTCGTTAATATCGTTATCATGCGCTTTGCTTTCATCCCTGTTAATCTTAATATTTTCGTCGACTTCTTCTACTACTGTATCATTTGCTTTATTATTTCCATCCCGACTTGCAGAAGAGGTCTTGGCAATCATTTCTCTGACAAAAACTTTGTCATAGATTTTTCCTGTCCAGAGCCATCCTGCGGTTGCAAACGTTCCAGCACACAATTCGCATACCTGTGCAAGATTCTGAGCGCTTGACACGGTCCTGTTCCCGCATTCAAAGCAATGTCTCAAATAACCTATGTTTTCAAAAATGCCGTTTGCAAGTGAACTGCTCAGGATAACCTTGGCGTATAGTCTAAGATAATGCATATTGGAGTGAGCAAACAATGGATATATGCAAATCCCTAATCTGGCAGATGTGAGTGCGACTAAGGAAATTAGAATTCTCAGGGCGGTTTCATTTGTGTATGAATTGTTAAGAGGACGTCCATAATATTTTCTCAAACAAACATCAGGATATTTGCCACATAACACAGCCGTGTCCGTAGCTGTAACAGAAATAAGTCCTCCGTCCTCAACTGATCTCATGACACAGTCAACGTAACTAGCAGGACTCCCAAAAGGATCCAAATCAACTATCGTGAACCTCTGGCCTGTTGTCCTTGACTTTTCGTTTTGAGTATTACATGTTGAAGAAGTGGTAATTTCGTCAATTCCACCTAACAAGAATTTGCAGACTTCATTTACTGAGAAATGACACTTAGCTTCGACATGATTAATAGCTGCTGATTTTTTGGCAACATCAATTGCAACCGGATTGACATCATTGAAATATATCTGGTTAACCTCTGGTACCTCTACTGCCACTCTGAGTCCTCTCGCACCGGTTCCACAAAGAGAGTCGGCCATTGTAATGTTGTTCCTAATAGCTTTATGCTTGTCCTTTGTATTCTGATCTCCAAAATTTGAATTAGATAAAAAAGAACTGTATGCGATGACTGATATATCTCTATTAAATTCTGCAGCAAAATTGAAAAATACCGGCTCTCGCTTTGTGGCTACTTTGCTTTTAAGGGAAATCGAAGGAATCAATATCTTTGTTTTACCCTCAGTAATTGAAACCAGATCTGAGTCTATCATAGGTGCTGTTACTTGAAACTATAGTAATCCAGAGAATATAATTATTGTAGATAAGACCAAGGATGCAATGCGTAAAAGTGAAACATA
Organism: uncultured Nitrososphaerales archaeon; assembly: GCA_963737815.1. Classification (GTDB taxonomy): domain Archaea; phylum Thermoproteota; class Nitrososphaeria; order Nitrososphaerales; family Nitrososphaeraceae; genus TH5893. Next base: position 24,413 of record CAVTUB010000007.1, read on the forward strand.
AACTCAAAAACGCAAGCGATAAAAGTTAGTTGTTCTTAACTCATCTACCACTCCTATTATGAGTTTGAATGACCCCTCAACTGACCTCGACCTAGTTGAGTCTCCTAAAGCCTTGAGCTCAACTTGCTCATTACTAGGAGGAGTTGACGAAGCGGGTCGAGGTTCAATCATAGGTCCGCTAGTAATTGCTGGGGTAAGTTTAAAAAGAGAAAATTTTTCAAAACTTCGTCAAGCGGGTGTCTGCGACTCGAAGTTGCTAACGGTGAAGGCTCGTCAACGACTCTATTGCCAGATTATTGAATTAGCAGAACACATTTGCATTTTTAAGAGTGAATGTAGCGAGGTCGACCAATATGTTTTCTCTAATCTATTAAATAAATTAGAAGCCAAGGCTATGGCCACTGTCATAGATAATATTTTTGCCAAAAAGGTTTATGTTGATGCCTGCGACGTTAATCCTCTGCGATACAAAAAATGCATAGAGTGCGAGCTTGTCACCACATCAAGACCACGAATTTTTTCATTACATCACGCTGACCGAACTAATATTGCTGTGTCAGCGGCTTCAATTGTAGCCAAAATAACCAGGGATGAAGAAATTCAAAAGATCCGTTCAGAATATAATGAAGTCGGTAGCGGCTACCCGTGCGATAGAAAAACAATGAAATTTATTGCTGACTGGGTAATGCACCATAATTCTGCACCTTATTTCGCAAGAAAGTCTTGGAAACCTCTCAGGATAATACTTGGCAATCTTACGCAAAGTACTGAACAATTTTTATGACAATGAAAAAAAATTATTTACTTTACCTTACTTAGTGGGACTATAGGTAGCATGAATTAGTGCGTGGTCTTTATCAAAAGGCTCAAGATCAATTGTTTGATTGATAACAAAACCATTATTTCTCAATCTATCCGATTCCATCGCTACCACAGACCTGGGGCTCATTGTAACATCTATACTCCTAGTCTTAATTACAACTAGCATAATTCCTTTGTTCTTAAGGAAAGCATTACAATTTTTTATTGCGATTTCTGTTTGATCAGACTGTGCAATATCACAATACACGAGATCAACAGTTCCAAAAATCGAAAAATAAGATTCAGGTCTGCGTGCATCTTCAATTATTGGTATCACATTTTTTCGTCGAGACGCCACATTCTCAATTAATTCTCTAGCCACTCTGACTGCTGGTTCTACTGCGAAAACTAAACCCTTGTTTCCGACTAAATCCGAGACATGACTAACCGTAGTTCCTGTAGATGCGCCTAGATAAAGAATCTTATCGCCAAAACCTATCGGAAAATCTCTTAACCCTTTCTTTAAAGCCGCTGCCAGCTTACTTCGGAAAGGATCCCAAATTCTGTATTCTTCGTCATCTATTTTCACCAGCTTTTCCCCATAAACAGTAAGACCTTCGACTAGGTTGGGCGTAGCAAGCTCTCTGATGCCATTAACCTTAATCTGTCTGATGATCCCTACAGAAAAATTGTCTTCCACGGCAGAAACATCTTTTTGTAATTTATCTTGTTGGTTTTGAATCTTTTGAATTGAGACAGTGAAATTTCCTTACTGAGCAGATTCACTGTGGTCAATCTTTTTCTTTTTATTATTTCTTTCGCACCATTTATCATTGCTATTTCTATAGAGTATTCATGGATTGCATCGCTGTCATGATTTGTCATTGATTCTTAGGTCTGCACTCAAAATCCTTTCCGAAACTTCTTTTTCTTATTCTTTTTGTTCATTCTATTGGGCCTATTGCTTCTCCAATCTGTCGGGGGTTGATGATATGGGCGTTCTCCGGAGCTACTACTACCTTCACGTTGGTCTTCCGACACCCTCGGCGGTCCTTGAAATGGAGGTCTTTGAAATTGCCGATGGCGTCGATGCTCTTGATATTGAGGTCGACCGCGCTTCCAAGGTTGGTCTTGCCGACGCCCATCTCTTGGACCAGAATATTCTGCTTGTCGTTTTCTGTGTTCCTGAGATTTTTTAAATCTTTCTTCTTCAGAGGGGGGTAACTTGTTTTTCTGTTGAATCTCTAAAATTCGTTTCTTTAATTTATCTGCAATTAGGGGATCTTTTTGTGCATGTCTATATGCGTCAATTCTGGCAGCAATTGCGACTTTAGCAGCGATTGCTCGAGCTATTTTTCCTCTCTGCCATTTAGGAGCAGCATGGATTAAGGGGTGCTGAAAAAGCATACCATGCTTCGGGGGATTCGCCCCTGTTTTTAAAGATCGAAACAGTGCTTTCTCCGCGCCTAGGATTTGAATAGTACTGGCAGGAAGGGTCGCCAGCCTCTGCAGGCTTCCTGCTTTTGCTATCATTCGGGCACCAACAGAGGCAGTAAGAAGTTCTTTTACGTTTGGAGCCACTATATCCATAGTTGTCTCAATATTGTTAGCCAAATCATCTCTCAATAAAGACTGTTCAATAACTTGGTCTGCTAATTTCCTGACCAACTTGAGACTGTCAGAGGTAATTTCCCCACCTTTGCTTCTGTTTATACCACTAAGAATAATTTCAGACTTTTTATCTTGTATTCCTGCTTCCTGAAGTATTTGGTTTGTAATATTGTTTCGGGTTCCTGCCGAACTAACAATTTTGGCATAAGCAGCGAGGCTCTGTACCAAGTGGTCAAGCTCAGGAAAATGCAACCCATACCACTCACGCATCCTGGCGGCCAGTACATTTATTGTCTTATCCAGCTCATCAAGAGCATTGATAGACTGGATCACATGCAGGTCAAGCTTTCCAGAAGCTTCCTTTACACGAAAAGATGATAAGCTAATCGCAAATTCTCGGAGTTGTTGAATAGCACTAGCTTCATCAGAAGATAAACCGCATTTTACTGCAATTGAGGCTGTATTTTTCTTTATTTCTTGCTGCTGCTCCGCTGGCATCATTTCCACATCTAGTCCGGACGTTGTCAATATCGAGTAGAGGCTACCATCGTTTACCTTAATCTTCTCATATCCCTTGATTTCATTTGTTATATCTTCTATTTCTTCTGGAAGCTTTCGCTCCTTTAGAAGGCCATATGCATGAGCAGGATTGTTAAACTTTTTAGAGAAAACATTCTTACCGTCTTCATCGAGGACCCCGATTCCTAATTCAAGTAAGATTACCGAACCAATTCTCGTCATAATGAGACTACTACCAAAGGTTAGATAGTGCCACTAAAAAACGTAGCATTCTGTAACTTAGTATAGGTACTGATTCTTGAGGTAAAAAGAGTAAGGAGCCAAAAAACTTGCAAATTGGACTTAATATATCCAATTCATTCCTGGCGTAAAAACATGTAGTGTGTGAGAAAGCGGGTCTTGTAATATGTCTTAAAACTACTTTAAGGTTTGTTGCTATCTAGGAATTATCTCTGTAGTCGTTTTGAGCGGACCCAACTATGTGGGTTGAGAAGTCTATCGTGAAATAATCGTATTCAACCTTACCTTTTTGAGTTTGATCACCGAAACTTCATTGAGTTGAAGTAACATTTCAATTAAAGAGCTTTTAACATTTGTTTCATTATCATTTGATATACGCAAGACTTCGTGTAGTAGATCTTGAAAGCTAATCCCAATGCACATGTTCCATAATGAAACCGCAGTATCATTTACTCTGTATGCCTCGCCTTTAAAATTTATAAGCAGTGGTGTCCCATCCTCGTCATTACCGACTTGCCCTTGCTGCAGAATTATTGTGTCTTTTTCTATCTGTTTTGTCTTCGGTAACATGTTCTCACCCGACTTCTATTGAACGATCTGGTATCTATTATTTATTGCTAAACTAATAAAAACCATCGAATAAGAATCGTTAAATGTATCTATCTTGCATGTTCAGCAATGGCTTAAAAGTAGGAAGTGGACTACAATTTATTTTCCTGTTTTGTTAATTCCTTCGTATTGATTAAGGCGAACAGTACACTCTTGAGGCGCACTGCCATCACACGTAAATTTGTATTAATAAACTCAAAACTACTTTAAGATAAGATTATTAGAAGACATCGCTATTGATATAGTGTTTGTTTTTTAATAGGAATAAGAAGCAAAAATCTAAGGAGGTAAAGAGATACCTGACATTGCAAAGGCATGTAGCCGACAGCATCATTACCTACGCCAAAACATGCCATCCCAATGAAGGAATATTAATTCTCCAAGGACAAACCAAAAAGAGCAACATTATTGTAGATGGACTTGTTGTTCCACCTTTTGCATCTCATGGTCCTTACTACTCCGGATTTCCGACGAATGATCTTCCGTTCGATCTTTCCTATATCGGAACCGCACATTCACACCCTGGAGGTTCCAATAGACCTTCACTTGAAGACCTCAATAATTTTTACGGATTTGTATCAGTTATTATTAACTATCCATATTCGGAGAGCGATATTGGCGCTTTTGACAGAAACGGTAACAAAGTTCATGTAGAGATTGTTTAACAAATGCAATCAGTACAATCTATTTAATACCGATTAGCGGCTTACTATCGTGGAGCAGAAAAACCAATGAGTCTTGAGCAACTGCGTGACAAAGCATTTTATCAAAATACTATTGACGTTTGGATTATGCTCTGCGAGGAAAAGAAATGGGACTATTATGATATAGAGGCGTATACGAATTTCATTCGCTATCTCACGTCTAAAGGGATCAAGAAGCAAAAGTTCCCTCTTTGTATAAAAGAGTCAGGAGGAATGTACGAAAGAGGTAGAGATAAGACAAAATTTTTAGAAGAGTTGTCTCATCTATCATCTGAAGATGCTTCTGCATATACGATAAAATTAAGTTCCGAAACTCTTTCGTGGCTGAGAACCTTTCAAAAAGACAGTAGTGGATAGATTCAAACGCATATGAGATAAAATGAGTAGACATGGCAGAATCGCCAATTCCTAATTGTTAGACTCAGGAAATATTGGTAACGTTACCAGAAGGTTGATTTTATTGCCCATTAATATCAATCGAATTACACCCTAGTGGCAGAATCATGAACATTGCATTCTACATTATATTTTAGCCCTATACTCTATCTATGGCTTAGAACACATGATAGATATTCAAAGTGTAGCAATTGTTCAAGGCTTCACCGCAACATAGTATGCTCGCACAAGTTATACTCTACCTGCGCCGTCAATAATTCTTGTCATATATACTATCTAGCCCGTCTTGGATTAGTAATATGTTCTAATGTATAGCCTATTAAGGCAAACGACAGACCGGTCAGTCCTATCATAATTCCAGGCGGAATTATCCACCACCAAAGTCCCAGAGTAGTCGCACTAGCAGAGTTAGCTTCGTTTAGGATTCTGCCCCAGCTTGGGATGGATAGGTCACTTAACCCTAACAAGCTCAAGCCAGCTTCTGCCAAGATAGCACCGGGAACGGAATAGGCAATGGTTGCAAAAGTTAACGGGAGCAACTGAGGGACGATGTGTCTAAAGATAATCTTTAGGTCTGACTCACCCATCATTTTAGATGCTTCTACGTATTGAAGATTTTTAATCTGCAAAGATATGCTCCTAATCAATCTTGCGCCACCTGCCCATCCAAACAATATCAGTAATATGACGATTAAGAAGAGGTTAAGGCCATACCTCACGGATATTAAGATCAAAAGAATTAGGACAGGTAGTGAAATGAAAAAGTCATTTATTCGCATCATGACCTCGTCGACCCGTCCTCCCTTGTAGCCTGCGGTAATACCGTATATCATGGCTATAAATGAGGTAGCTATGGCAACGGTCAGGCCTATAAAGAGCGCCACTGGCGTGCCCCAAAGGATTCCTATAGATAGGTCTCGTCTGAAAGCATCGGTCCCTAGAAGACCATAGACCGTTCCGCCAAGAATTACTCGGGTTTCTTCTACGGCGTCTTGATCATCGAAAAAATAAAATGTCAGCTTGAAAGTGTAGGGCCCTTTCAAGATTTCTTTGACTTGTGTATCTGAAAATAGCATGATCTGAGGACGAGAAACATCAGGGGAATATTTGAATAAGGAAGTATATTGTCGCAAATTCTGCGATATATCTCTATCAGTAGAAAAAACGCGGGAAGAATATTCACTTTGTTGCTCGGAACTATTATCGTATTCCTGTGGCACATCCGATACTTGTAGTTCGTCTCCTACCTGTTGGTTATTTCCCTCCCTATTTTTTTCTAAAGCATTGGACGGTAGAGCAGAATAATATATCCTAAAATCATGTCCATCTGGCCTAGTCACATTAATTTCAAAAATAGGAGGAATTGCGCCGTACCTTACCGAATATGGAATCATGAAATCGGTCGGATAGGAATCGTAACCAAAGTTTGTAGTGTATGAGTTTGAAACAATATGGACCCCTCTATAAGTCTGCTCAGAGACTTTTTCTTTTCCTGACTCGGAACTAAGTATAGTATGAACAGCGAGCAGTAGGCCCAAACAATCCCAGATTTGTCCATGAAGGCGCTGCCGCGGCTGGATAATCCACCCAGTAACTAGGGCTATTCCATTGCCTAAAGGAAGTGAGAGGAATTGATGTTACTGTATATATCGAAGTTCCCACCAGTAAAATGAAGATGATTATTCCCGTCATACCTAGTTTTGAGTGTCTAAACCCGTTGAGAATATCCGACCTTGACGAGGGAACCGTCTGAAGAGTCAACTTATCGCTTTCACTCGAGGGTCAAAGAGCGAGTACGCCAAATCAGTAAGAAAAACTGCAGCGATATAAATCAGAGTGGATACATATACAAGTCCAATAATTATCGGGGTATCAAATACAGTTATTGCTTCATAAAATAGTCTTCCTATTCCGGGCCAGTCAAATACTGTTTCGACCAAAAGTGCTCCTCCAAATGAGGCTGCCAAGCCTATTATGATGGAATTTAGCAAAGGAGGAGCTGCATTTCTCAAGGCATGAGAATAGAGAATCTTCTTTTTTGGAACCCCGATAGCACGTTTGGCCTTGATAAAATCTTCATCTAAGATATTAACAACGAAGAGTCTGACAAAGTAGCTTTGTACTGCTATACTTAGAACTACAAGTGTAATCAGAGGTAGTGCCATATGGTAAAGCAAATCGACAATGTAGAATGGATCGGAGGGAGAAGACGAAGGAGTAGATCTTGCAGGGAATATAGGTACGATGAAGGCAAAGAGATATATCATAATCATGCCTACCCAAAAAGTAGGAAGACTGTTACTAAACATAGAAACGAAAACATTTGCCTTATCGACAGTCTTGCCGTACCTCTCTGCTAGATAAGGACCTAAATATAGCCCAAAAACGAATGTAATGACAGTTGCACTCGTGAACAACAAGAGTGTACGTGGAACTCTCTCCGCGATAATATCTATGACTTCAGGCGATCCACTATCACTTGTAGAAAAGTACGACCTGCCCAAGTCGAGCGTCATTACTTTGAATATAGTATTCAAAAACCGTTTGGGAGAATACCACGGCTCGTCAAGACCCAAGTTTTTTATGCGCAGTTTAATTTGTTGGTCCATATATGCTTGTTGGGCTTCTGCGTCTTGGAATTTGATCTTGCTGTCGACTACGCTGCCTATGACTTCCTGTCTTATGTTGTCAGTCAGAATCTTGTCCATTGTTTCTCCTAGCAAAGAAACAGTGAGAACCAGAACCAAAAATAATACTATGACCAAATTTATTGATCTTCTGATAAGTACTCGGTAGAATCCTGCCATTTCTTTCTTTAGATCGTTTGATGTACCATGTGAGTTCGTATAAAAATATTATCGCATCAATATTTCTCTTTTTGATATTTCGTTTTTTCCCCGAGAATACTCTAGAAGAATAACTCACGCAGCGAAGAAACCCAATTCAATTGAATTCATTCCTGTTGTCTGCCAACAATCAAGAGAGGTATAGTGTATATGTCTGGACGAAAGGCATCATCTGTATTAGCAAATATCTTCAATAAATTCGGCCCCTCTTGAAGTTTGGATGTGACGCTACTGTTTAAGCTAATGTCATATATTCCCTTGCTCATTAATGGCAGCGCTGACACTTTCAACAATGTCAGTTGTATCTTGAGCAAACACCATCTTAGAGCCATTTGCATATCTAGTGTTATTTGATCTCGAACCCTCATCGTCCATAGTTTTGTTTTCTAGAGGTTCTGCTTTACCACTAAAAATGACTCGACCTTCTTTATCTGACAAAAAGTAGTCGACTATCGCATCGTTACTGGGCTTGTTTCCAACAGTAACGTTAAGACGAACTTTTAATGGATCACCTGGGCTTAGGTATTTTTGTGTATCAACTGCCTGTATTGCTGCCAATTTGGGATTTTCAAATACAGACCAGTATCCTTGAGGAAAAGGATAGCTGGGATCCCTGAAGGCTTTAATTGAAATTATCCCTGCACTAGGGTTGTACGTGTCAAGATAAAATGGACCGTTGCTTATCACAGCATGCCTATGCCGTTGTATCCATTCAATAGCGGCATCATATCTATCAATTGCTTCCTTTATGGTTACAATTCCATCGAGAGGAAGAGGGATAAAGGCTTCTGATTTCATTTTTTGTAGTTCCGCAAGTATCATTTCAGCATGAGATGGTATTATCAAAGAAAGCCAAGGCACATTTTTTGTAGTCGCCTCACCTCTGGAATATGCAACCTTTCCAGCCATTACTAGTCTTTCTGTGGCCGCGGTTATTTCCCAGGGCTGTCCTGACCAAGCAGTAGCCGAGTCCGCTATCTCTTTTTTGTCATAATGCCATTGGTCGATAAAGGACTCAACTGCAGTGTCGTTGATGAATCGAATCCCTTTTAGCAAAGGGAGCGCTACCTTTACAGCCGCAGTATACTCTGGATCCACAGTTAGATCTCCTTTTCCTTCATCAGTCCCCCATTCAAAGGCAAAATAAAGTGGGTAGAAAATATCTGACTTGTCCATAGCTATTCCATGATGCCATTTAGAAAACAACAGTTTGTAATCCACTTTGCTAAGTGCCAATGTATCGTTTCCAGCTTTCTTCCACTGCTTGGAGAAGGGATCCCATGTCTGTGCGTCAGCTGACACATTCATTCTTTCTGTCGGACCTGTGGTTAGGATCTCAGTCCAGATATTTCTCATGGGAATGATTTCGCCTGTGTAGGGGTTTCTAAAAGTGGCTCCGTCTGCTAAAGCTGAGTATATGCTCGTGCAGAAGGTGTCCCCGCAACCCCCAACACTGTTCCATGCTCCTTGATATATTTCTTTGACGCCAATATTTAGCAGATCTAAATTAGGAGGCTGTACATTTATCAGCGACAGCTTGCTTGTTATCCCCGCTCCAAAGTCGTTAATTAATCCCTCAACGTCAGAATCAGCAATATATGGCTCAGTGTTTTGAGCTATGAAAATTCTTACCGACTCTTGAATTCCAGCTCTTGTCGCATTTCTAACTAACTCATTTCTTTCATCCTCCGAGGTAAAATTAAAGAAATTTATTTTTTGAGTTATATTGTCTAGACTAGAGTTCTGATAATTCCAAAAGGCAGGGTTCTGGCCTCCTGGCATGTTGCCCAAGTACGGTGCGTACATCTGTGACGTTACGACCGGATTGTATTTGACAAACGCCGATGTTCCAGCATACGCCTCTGTGTACAGATGCCATTGGAAATCTTGTGGGTTTGATCCCGTCACGACGGTGTTAGCCTTGTTTAGATCGCCGTATTGTTTGATGACGTTAAATCCAATCCGCTCAAGCTCAGTACGAGACGAGATCTCCCAAGGATTTCCTGCGAGGGTCATCACTGCGTATCAGAATCTTAACCGTAATAGGATTGTCTGCGAACAACCATTTCCCTGTTGTTTCATCTTTTACTGCACCTACTTTCGTAAGACCACTTTCTATCATTTTTTCTGCAAGAGTGGGGTTATATCTAATGCCGAAGGATTCCACAGTCTCTATTAGGTTCAAGTATTCAGGGGAATACTGACCAAAGGGATCAATTAGAACGGAGCCATACCCCTTCAATATCTCATCTACAACAAATTCGCGATTGACCAGAAAGTTCATCGCATAACGGACCTCCCTTATTTGAAACGGGTTGATTGATCTGCTACTGTCATTGGACGGGGCTGGGTTGAACAAAATACCAAAAGAGCCTGCCGTTCTGTCATATATCTGAACAGCAGGATTGTTCAACATCTCAGCGACAACTTCTAGTGGGATTGCAAAATAATAAATCGCGATTTTTCCCTGCTTTATTAGTTCTAGAGCAACATTCTGATCGGAATACCGAATGAATCTTACGCTATCTACATATGATCCCTTAGGTGCACTACATGACGTACTATTTGCGAAGTCGGCATGAATTGAAATAGGCAAACTACTGGTAGGCTTGTAGAAAAATGATGAAACAACGAGGATAGTTATGATAGAGAAGAAAAACAGAACACGCAGGAAGAAGCCTGGCCTAGGTACAAAATGTGAAAAGTATTTATCCACTCTCTATTTCAAGAATTTTTCGAAATGAATATCAGCAGTTTGTGATTCTTGCAATTATATCTTGGGAAAATTTGTTCTCTTACCGTACGGCCCAAAATTTGGTATGTGCGATTTCAATTTAGGATTAAGGTATGTGCTTGAAAGATAATTCCTGATATCCGAGGCAGCATGAGAAATTCGAGCATTTTGTCCCAGCAATACATCAAGCATGTCGTCGGACGATCTCAAATCATCTACGCCAGGCATATTAGAACCATAACTTCTATCATGCTCTGACGAAAATCCAAAGGCGGGAGCTGACCGTTCCTGTTCTACAAATATATCACAATAGAGGCTACTGGGACTGCTTATTGCAACAAGATTGCTTCCTTTCTTATTCCACCTCAATAAATTTGAATCCGACTGAAATGACTGCATCCACTCATCATCGCGCTCAATAAAAGACCTAGGGACTCTTTGTGCTAAATTATTCATTAATTATGATAGTTAGAATATCCTTTAATTAACATTATGACTTAGTGTTTGTTTCCATTTCGGTTACTCGACTTCTTCTATCCTAAGCAACACAACCACCCATCCATCGTCACGTCTGGCATGCCCGATAAAAGCTTGCGGAAGAGTCGATTAAGACATTTTACAGATACTCAATAAGCTTTGATAATATTTATATAATAGAATAAAATATTTATATGAGATTACTTTAAAATCGGGGTTTTATGGTGGTAGAATTGGTTAAAGATGCCTCTATGTTTGGTGATAGCTGTCCGCGTTGCGGTAAGGGCCCGATGGTTACAGATAATTCCAGCGGGGAAATGTTTTGCGGTAATTGTGGTTTTGTTATTAATGAAAGGATAGAAGAAACTGGACCTGAATGGCGTGCATTTTCTAAAGAAGAGCATGAGGATAGAAGTAGAGCCGGGATACCGACTTCTCTTGCAATGCATGATATGGGCCTCGCTACAATTATTGGCCCTATCGACAAGGATGCTTCAGGAAAACCTCTTTCCGCCTCTATGAAAAGTACTATTGAACGTCTGAGGACATGGGATAGCAGAAGTCAAGTTCATGAACCGGTGGACCGCAACTTTAGACAAGCGTTTAGTGAATTGGATAGGCTCAAAGATAAGCTTGCTGTTGGTGATGCGGTTATAGAAAAGGCTCGCCTATGTATATAGAAAAGCACTAGAAAAGGGACTTGTTAGAGGCCGTTCAATCTCAGCATTGGTTGCAGCCGCTTTATATGCTGCCTGCAGGGATACCGAGACTCCTAGGACACTAAAAGATATTGCAAACGCTAGCAATATCAAGAAAAAAGATGTTGCTAGGTGCTACAGGCTGTTAATAAGGGAACTGGATCTAAAAATGCCAGTTGTCGATCCCGTAAAATGTGTAGCCAGGATCGCAAGCAAAGCAGGACTATCAGAGAAGACAAAACGCAAAGCACTTGAAATATTAAAGAAGGCCGAAGAAGGAAAGATTTCCGCTGGAAAAGATCCTATGGGATTGGCTGCCGCCGCGCTCTATGTAGCCTGTGTAATGAATGGAGAAAATAAGACTCAGAAGGATGTGGCTGAGGCTGCTGGTGTAACAGAGGTTACTATCAGAAATAGGTACAAAGGCCTTAAAATGCACCTCAGATTATAACCGTATTTCTGTCCTCTTTTCTATTGGTTTTCTCCCTGTTTTTAGGTTTAGATTTCTATTTTCATAAATTTTTGCAAACACGAGTTTTGATTTGTTCTTCCGTTATTCTCGCCACGATGCGTGCTGTGCTAGTTTGCAAGTAATACAAAAGATGTGAAACTTTGTTCACCACAATAAACCTAAAAAAGTATTACGACGGCAAGTTATCTAAATTCATTGAACTTCAATAGCAGATTCAGTAAACCCTTTCTTGATCAGAAAACCCTTGACGTCCTCCCTGTGATCTCCTTGTAACATAATAAAGCCAGCCTTTGCAGTACCGCCACATGCAAATTTGCTCTTTAATTCCTTGACCATTGTATGTACGTTACTTGATTTTGGATCAATACCTTCAATCAAAGTTGTGGTCTTAGAAAATCGCCTGGTTTCAAGGCGGACAACTATTCGTGTTTCTTCTTTCTCTAATTCTCCGCATGCACAAAGATCGTCAGGAAGCCCGCATTTCTTGCATATAACCGCCATCTCTTGGTGAAATAAATTTTCTCAACCTTACTATTAAGCCTTCCCTGTTTTGAACAACCCTGATATTGTAATTGATATTGTACTCAAATGGCGAATAATTCTTGAATAATACTGTTTAGAGTTAGAAGATCGAGCGTCACGCTAAATTGATTGCTGGATCCAGATGCGTTTAACGATAAAATTATGATGCAAGTTTGCAGTATCCGGGTAATTTAATTTTGTGCACCAAATAGGACAGGAATCATATAAATGCCTAGATTGTAGTATCACGAATAGCGTATGTCCGGTGATGGTAAAGAGCGAGATTCAGTAAACCTCAAAGAGGCTGCTTCATTGCTGACAAAAGGTGGGACACTAATAAATGATCCTTGTACCTTGTGTAGTGGCGTACAAGTAAAGTTTCGTGATAGAATTATTTGTATAAATTGTGGAAATGAGAAGGGTGCATCAAACAAGTCCGACTCAAACCAACAAGAAAAACAGAGAGCGTCAGCTGGTCCACTCTGAAAAAAATGGTCAACTAGCCGGTACAAGAAACCCAGAGTCACAAAAGAAAGATCTTGAAAGAAATAGTGAGCGAGTGCTCGATTCTCCTCGACGAGATTTTAATGGGGTAGAAATGGAACCGCAAGAAGGGCAGGCATACCAAGAACGCCAAAGTGAACGAGCAAAGGCAGGTCAAGAGAGTCTACAAAACGTTAGCTTTTTGCTATCTGAAAAGATAGCTTCTGAAATAGGAAACATCAAAGAAACGGAGGACACAGACTTAATAAGACGAAAAGCTGAAACCATTAGGATCTTGCTGGGATTATTACAAAAGGTCAAAGAAATCGAAAGATTGTAGTCCTAAGCCTGAATTTTTCCATTTCTTTATATTTGACCGTCGAAAATATGATCAGGTTCTACATAAGTCAAAATACTTTTTAGAAGTAAACATGCAAGTACTATATAGTGGTTTGTAAAGTAAACTTTCTTAGGACTGAAACTTGATTTTTTATCGATATTAAATAATTGTGTAGTGTCGCAATGTATTTAATACGCCTATATCTTATCTGACTCGATAATGAGTAAAAAGAAAAATGCTCCTCTTCCAGCATCAAGCGCTGGCCTACTTAGATTCTTTGAGGATGAAACAAGAGGATTCAAAGTCAGACCAGAAATTGTACTCGGAATAGCCGGAGCCTTAATTGGCGTATCATTAATAATTAGAATAATCTTTCCTGTATAAGCTAACTGAGACCAATTAATGGATAGTGCTAGACAGGACAGCGTTACTAATATCCATAAGAGATGGTCAATTACCAGGTTAAATCCATCTTCATATAAGATCTCAATTTCTATATCATTAGCTGCAGCGGCACTCATCATCACTCTCTCTTATTTATACGGCTCAAATGGGAAAGCAAATAGTCTAGCTGAATCTCTATTTTATGGGATATCTGCGATACTTGCGTTCAGTTTTTTGGATTATCTCGGGTTATATGGAACATCCAATAACAAACTTTCCAAAATATTTCACGTATCTGCATTTGGAAATCTCCTGTGGTCTGCATTACTCTCAGCTGGAATTGCTATTGACTCCTTATTTGGCAATAGTAATAATTCCAACATCTATCTCCTTGAAGGCATGTTCGTTGTCACAGGATTTCGTATTGCAATTTTCACGTCTGTGTTTGGCTCAGGACTATCTCGTGCTGTAATTGTTTCTTTTATTGCGCCCGTGCTATTCATCATTGTGTTGCTCACTCCTGGAGAGTTTTACAAGGGGATCCTCCAGTATTCATCAAGTCTCTTATTCGGTAGTTTTTTCGTAATTTGGGCTATAATTTGGTCCCTAGTAGCCGACAAGGCAGGACGCCCACACGTTGCAAGCACCTTTAATCTCCTCCAAGCTTTCCTTTCTGCGTGGACAGAAAAAAAGGCAGAAAAAATCGAAGAAATTGTAGACTCAAGAGCAAAAAACAATCGTGTCACGAGCTACATTTTCAAATTTGTATCCAATGAACCCTCACCAAATGCGATTTCCATAGTAATACCAGGTGTTCATCCAGGGCCTTTCGGCCCCATAGGGGGAAGTAATTTGCCTTATGAACTCTACAAATTTTTTTCAATGAGGGCCATAGCGGTCCATAGTCCTTCAGACCATTCTTTTAATATTCCTTCAAAAACTGAATTGGAAAAGTATCTTCTTTCACTTGCCACCTCAACGGTCTCTACTAATGGGTGTACTTGCACTGAGCCTGTTCAGATTAAGAAAGGCCATTTCACAGTTACGGGCATAGCCTTTGGAAGTGTAAGCCTAGTCATACTATCTATGCCTTCACGCGGGATGGAAGACGTTCCTGTAGAAGTCTCTTCAAATCTGCAGGATTATGCGCGAAACTTGGGATTTTCAAACACTTTGGTTGTCGACAGTCATAATGCGATGGGAAGCGCGTTGTCTAATGAGGATCAGCAGAACTTAATTTTGTGTGCAAGAGAGACTCTTGATCAAATTAAGGGTTCTGCACGCTATCAATTTGGCGTAGGGTTCGCAAGTTCTGCTGGTAGAGTTGAGAACAGCAATGATAACAAACATATCCAAAACAGGGAGGACATGGGCCAAGGGGGATTGGCTGTTATAGCTATTGAAGTAAACAAGAAAAAATATGCCATCGGATGGGCAGATTCAAATAACATGGATCGCCAAGTTCGTGATGGTGTGCTGTCTGACCTTAACTCCCATTTAACATGATTGAGGTCTGTACTTCAGACACTCACTCAACATCGGGCAAAAGAACCCGGCTTGGGTATTATCCTTTAGGCAGTATCTCCGATGTGGTTGAAATCGCAAAGGAATTTAGGAAACTTGCACAAGAATCGTTTTCTGACATCAAAGAATGTTGCTTTGAGTTGTTATCTGTCGAATCTAACATCAAGGTCATGGGCAAGGGGCAATTCGATGATTATTCAAAGGCCCTTGATAGGTCAATGAAGATCACGAAGGTATTTCTCGCTATCTCGACTGGAATGGCTCTTTCCATGTTGTTAGTGACTTGAAATCAATTTTTTAAAGTGTTCATTGTATAATTACAATCTTGTATCTTTCACAAAGGTAAGTTATATAGAGTGTATTTCAAAATTTCAGCTAACATTTAATTAAAAAACGATCCGCCTCAAAAATAGTCAAGGTTACAGAAGGATTGAAATGGATGGGGAGAGATTTGAACTCTCGGCCACCTGTGTGTGAGACAGGTATCATAACCAGGCTAGACCACCCATCCAAATTTGCAGAAACGATTTCTCTTTCTAAATTCTGAATCGAAGGTGCAATACGATCCTTGTACAAAACATATTAATAATTTTTTATAACACACACTTGACGCAAACAAATGAAGAGTAGCAGCATGGCGTTCTCTTCAAGATTAGGGTAATTTAGGCTGTGTGTCTATTTTGGCTAGGTGCCTTCACTAAAACCTTGGACGTAAATTTTCTGTTCATTTGTTAACTTGTCTATCTTCAATCCCATCGATGTTAGCTTTGCTAGGGCAATTTCTTGATCTTGAGATTTTTCAATATCATATACTAGTGGTTCCATCCTTGACTCATTTTGTACCAGCTTGAGAACTGACATAAACTGATTCGCAAAGCTCATGTCCATTACTTCTGAAGGATGTCCTTCTGCGGCAGCTAGGTTTACTAACCTCCCCTCACCTATCAGATAAATCTTATTGCCGTTCTTCAATTTGTACTGAACGACGTGCTCATTGATATCTTTCTTACTTATTGAGTGGCGATCGAGAGCATCTATAGAGATCTCGACGTTAAAGTGTCCTGCGTTTGCTAGCAGGGCTCCGTTTTTCATCCTTTCAATATGTTCATCGCTAACAACGCCTTTACACCCTGTTGTAGTTAAAAATATGTCACCGGTTGTCGCAGCATCAGCCATAGTGGAAACAGAGTATCCGTCCAATTTGGCTTTAAGCGCTGCAATTGGATCTACTTCAGTTACGATGACATTCGCACCTAATCCCGAACCTCTTCTGGCTATCCCTTTCCCTACATGGCCGTAACCAGCCACGACAAGGTTTTTTCCACACACTAAAACGTTTGTCGCCCTAATAATTCCGTCCAAAGCCGATTGACCTGTACCATAGTAATTATCAAAGTCGTGCTTAGTCTCTGCGTCATTTACAGCTATGATAGGGTATTTCAATTTTCCAGCCCTTTGCATTGCTCTCAATCGTACGACGCCTGTGGTAGTTTCTTCAGTGCCTCCCTTGACGGCATCGGCCGCGTGGTCTAAATCCTTGTGCATTTCCAGGGTTAGATCAGCACCGTCGTCGATCGTTATGTTCGGTTTAATACTCATGGCGGAATGTATATCTTGATAATACTGCTCAGTTGAGACTCCACGGACAGCAAAGACAGCAACGCCATCATTTCTGGCTATGGATGCTGCAACATCGTCCTGCGTGCTTAAAGGATTACACCCACACCAAGACAATTCTGCCCCTGTCGCCTTTAACGTTCTAACCAGTACCCCTGTCTCCTTTGTAACATGCAGGCAGCCAGATACTCTGATTCCTTTTAGTGGCTGAGAATCTTCATATTTTTTTCTTAATGAAACAAGAACAGGCATATGAGCCTCTGCCCAGTCAATCTTTTTCTTTCCAAATTCAGCAAGTGATACGTCCTTGACTCGATAATCCATAGGACGAAAAAAAACATAATCCATATTATTATTGTTGTTATTGGTTTTTAATTTGTAGGAAGTAGAGATACTTTTGGAAATCAGAGCAAGCTCCAACTTCGCATTACTTTAATAACTTGTTCATCTGTTACTGGATTGAAATCTTTGTAGAACTGTCCGACAGAGCTGAAGTAGGACGGACTGGCCAAAGATTCTACTCTGTCCGCCTCATTTTTCAATGTATCGACTACTTCTGGAGGGGAGACAGGTACAGCGACTACGAGATATCGCGCTCCCTCCTTTCGTAGCCATCTACACGTGGAAATAATAGTAGCACCGGTTGCTATACCATCATCTACAATTATTACCGTCTTGTTCTCTATTGCATATGGAACCGGTTTCCTGTAAGCTTGAATTCTTCTCCTAATTTCATCCAGCTGCCGCTGCTTCTCAGACTCCAAGTATTCCGAAGAGACATGTAACGCGGAGATAAGTTCATTATTGAGGAAAATAGTGCCATCTTGCATAACCGCCCCTAAAGCAAGCTCTTTGTTTTCTGGAGCTCCTATCTTTCTGGCGACTACAATATCATAACTAGAGGATAATTTTCTTGCGATAATATCAGCCATCACAACTCCTCCCCTGGGTATGCCAATAACCATGAGGGTGCTTCCCCCAGCACCTTTTATCTCTGGCAATCCTTGTAGCCTATCCACCAAATCATTGGCAGCATGTTCCCGACTACGATATATCATAGTATATTTTATACGGATAGCTCAAGTTGTCACAAACCTGATTGCTTATTGGTGTTAACCCAGCGGATTGGGCTAGGTAGCATCTAATCAGATGCCATCCTCTTGAGCATAATATCGGGCTCATAAAATTCGCCGTATTTGTTTGCCAGAGTTTCAAGGGCTTGAACGACTTTCTTGGTTCCAAACTCCTCCACTAAAGTAAAAAGTGGCTTTTTCAAACCCATGCCCAGCCTAAGTGCTTTCTCAAGATCATTTTTATCACAAGCCCCGTTTGAGAGTAACCATGCCCCGTTATTGGCAGCCACTGCAACAAGTGCTATTGGGTCATACTCCTGAGCTTCGCTTTCGCTTAACTGTACCCTTTCGTAGCTGCCTTCTTTCCCGTAGTCGTAAAATCCGCTCCCAGACTTTTGCCCAAATTTTTTTTCTGTGAAAAGCGTTTCTATCATAGGATGAGGCTTGATGACCTTTTTATCTCTAGAATACATCTCCTTACTTGCCTTGTGAATAACATCGAGGCCAGTGTAGTCAGCAAGCTCAAAAATGCCCATAGGAAAACCCATTTTAAACTTTACAGCTGAATCTATTTTTATCATTGTTGTTTTATCCCTTTCAAGACAATATGCTCCCTCATGTACCAATGGGATAAAAATTCTATTAACAATAAAACCAACAACATCTCTCTTACAAAGTACCGGGTCCTTGCCTATCTTGTTGATAAATTCCAAAGATAG
Organism: uncultured Nitrososphaerales archaeon; assembly: GCA_963737815.1. Classification (GTDB taxonomy): domain Archaea; phylum Thermoproteota; class Nitrososphaeria; order Nitrososphaerales; family Nitrososphaeraceae; genus TH5893. Next base: position 43,182 of record CAVTUB010000007.1, read on the forward strand.
ACTAACCGTGTCGTCATCGGTAGAACGGCCGGGAATCACTTCTACGAGGGGCATCAATTGAGGAGGATTAAAAAAGTGCAGTCCTATGAACCGAGTAGGTCTGTTGGTTAAAGATGCCATTTCACTTATTGGGAGTGTACTGGTATTTGAAGCGTAAATAGTCTTTTCCTCAGCAACCCTATCGACATCCGCATAGACTTTCTTTTTTAACTCCATGTCTTCCGGGACGGCTTCTATTAGAAGATCAGAATCTTTAAGCGCTTCCTTTAAATCCACAACAGGAGTTATTCTACCGTAAATCGAATCAGCGTCGTTTTGGGATAGCTTCTGCTTTTCAACGAGTTTGCCCAGGGACCATTTTATCTTATTCATTGCATTATCGAGAAAAGATTGATCAACGTCACGGAGTACTATATTATAACCTGCCTTTGAGGCGACCTGAGCAATTCCGTGCCCCATCACACCTGACCCAAGAACAGTTATTTTGTTAATTTTAGTCATTTTTAGATTATCTTTATCAGGCTAGATTTTTAACGTTGCTCTGAAAACGGATTACTATTTAAGTGAACGTGCAATTAATTTTAACAATAATTGGATCTAGAGCGCTTCACAGCCGATGTAACCAATTTGGCAGCCAAGATGACAGTGGGAGAATCCGAAGAAATTATCATGCGGATGGATTTTGTAAAGACTCGCTTAATCGAATTATACAAAAGGAACATCGTGAAAATTAATCATTCTGCAATGGAACTGGTCTGCGCGAGACACCTAATTCGCTACGATTATGCTGTAGATGTTGAAAGACAGCTGAATGATATACTAATCTGTGATCTGTATGCTACAAAAGGTGATGGAGAGGCTATAGTGGAAATCGAGACTGGATTTATCCCTCCAGAGCATGCTCTGGATCCCTTATCGTATTATTCGGCACGGGTTGCAAGTAAGATAGCCAGATATAGCAAGTTTGCAAACCAATTTGTGCTGGCAACACCTCCTGTAAGCGTACTCCCGATTCCAAAATTATTTAGACGTCCACCTCGAGACCGCGGGCGCGATGAGATTAACCGGGTTAAGGAATTATGTGACAGGTATTATCGTAATCCCCCTGTTAGCTTTAACGAAATTCTTAACAGCCATCTGCACATGATATACATAATAAATGTGGACCAAGGAAAAGTAATAGAGATGGATATCGATTCTTACTTTGATGCAGTTGAAGGCATGTCCTCTAATAGCACGATGAGTTAATATTGTGTTAGAAAAAGTCTATCCACAAAAATTCGTACTTGTTACATTTTCCTTTTTTGTAGATTGAATGATTATGAGGATTTTGATGGATAGGTTCTTATTATAACTGGTCTTATCAACTTCTACCTTTCACCTCTAAAAATACCACTTTGAAAGTATAAGTGTATATGCTAGGACAAGATGACCCTTCGAAATGTACCGCAGCTAAACTAATTAGGTTCGGACTGGCAGAACGAACCCGATACATTGGGTATAACACAATCCTGCTTAATCCTTTTTCTAAAGACACACTATCGAAACAGGATGGTCTATCGTACAACTCCATTTGTGCCGTAGATTGCTCATGGGAAAAAGCCGGAGACGTGTTAATTCGGCATAGAGAATTAAGGGGCGGTAGACAAAGGCGGTTACCTATGCTGTTGGCCGCGAATCCAACAAATTATTCGAAATTAGGAAAACTCTCAAGCGTAGAAGCTTTGGCGGGTTCTCTAATTATCCTTGGATATAAGGATAGAGGGATCGAGCTATTAAATAAATTCAAGTGGGGGCCAACATTTTTGATATTGAATAATGATTTACTAGATGATTACTCCGATGCTGATGGCTCTGAGAAAATTATGAATGTTGAGCATGAATATTTTGGACACCTTTAAAAGACCATATTTGTAATCTTGACATGTACTTGTGAGCTAGTGAGCGGGTCACTCGAAAGAGAGGAAACTCCTCCCTCAACGCAGGCACTCGAATCAGCGATGATTAGTCGGAGACGGCTGGCTACGGAACAGAAAAGATATTCAGTCAGGTTAAAAGCATCATGATGGCCTCGATGGCCTGAGTATGAACTTGATACTGAAATGAAAATGCCGACCCGAGTGGAGCAAGGCCAAAACGAGCGTAAGGTCCTGCACTTGCTCAGGTTGGCTGCTCAGCGAAATCCCGCCTAAAACAGAAGGAGGGTTACTGCTAGGACACAAGTACAGATTTTTTGTTGTAAGCAAGGAGATGCTGTTTGTTCGCGAAAACTTTCGAAAAATAACAGCGTGAGGCGAAAGTAGAATCTCAATATAACGATAATGAAAATTTCAAGAATAAGTCAAATAATAACTCTACTCCTAATGCAAAATAAAACAAGGTAAATTTAATTGGCAAATTGGTTTATTTGAGTGCAAGAAGGTATTGTACAATTATAGTTGTGGACTATCCACAATGGAACATCTTCAGTCCCATTTGCCTTTTGACGAAATCCTTGGAAAAAAGAAACAAATTATTATTAAAGAAGAAAGATGCTAGATGTTGAACAAAAGGCTGCTAGTTTGAAAACTTTGACTTTTACGCCCACCAAAAAATCTCTACTCCTTGCTACCAAATACGGCTATGATGAATGGATAGTTAATAGGTTTTTGCAATTTATACCTGATGCGGAAAAGTTGTTAGAAAAGATGCAAGGACCAGTTCAAAAATATATCAGGACCAACAAATTGAAGATTAGCAGTCAAGATCTTAAAGAACGACTAGTATCTAAAGGATATGAGTTAAGAGACACTATATTAGCCGATGTTTTTGAAGTCGGCAGTAACAATTCATGCGTTTCCATAGGCGCGACCACTGAATACTTGCTGGGATATTATTACATCCAAGACATTACGTCATGCATAGCAGTAGAGGCACTTGACGTAAGAAGAGATCAAGTTGTCCTAGACATGGCTTCTGCACCCGGCGGGAAGACTACATTGATCGCCCAAAAGATGAATAATACTGGTTCAATTATCGCATTCGAGCCCAATCCGCGCAGAATAAAATCATTATCATTTAATATTGCTCGGTGTGGAGTCGTAAACACCTTGATTTATCAGCTTGAAGCAACCAAGGCCCTTGACTTGAATAGCACCTTCGACCGTATTCTTCTCGATGCGCCTTGTACGGGTGAAGGTGTAATATGGAAGGATCCGGCTAGAAAAACTAGTAGAACTCCATCTGATATAACTAAATGCTCAATTATTCAGGAAAAATTACTTGAAGTAGCCTTTAAGATTTTAAAGCCGGGTGGTTTGATTGTATATTCTACGTGCTCCTTTGCACCTGAAGAAAACGAATGTGTTGTCAATTCTGTACTTCATAAGTATAATGTGGATATTGAGCCAATCCCATTTGGCATTGAAGGTTTGACAAATTTCGGAGGAATTGTATTCCACGAGAAATTAAAATCCAGCGCGAGGTTTTATCCACACATTCATAATTCCACGGGATTTTATATCGCAAGATTGCGGAAGAATAACTGAGAAAGTGTAGTCTATGTTCAGAGCACCTACCAGAGAAGAACTTACCCAGCTTAGAAGGTCGTTTGACAGATGGGGGATATTCGCATTCATGGAGGCTCAACGATTGATATTAAATCATAATCGACTCGTTAACAAAAAGGAAGTGCATTTAACAACAAAAACTTCCCAATCTATTCTACATCTAAAGACTTTGCAATCATACCAGGTCGGATTGGCGATTGGAGAGTTACGAAATAAGAAGTTTATACCTTTATTGCCGGGTGCCGAAATTATTGCAAGGTATAGCGTAAATTTCCCCTATGTAGTGGTCAACGAGATCGCAGAAGGATTAGTCTTGTATGGAAGAGATATTTTAGGAGAGTCAGTAGTCGAAGTTTCAAATAGATTAAATCAAAATAAAACGGTAATAATTCTAAACAAAAATAGAGAGTCTATAGGAGTAGGTCGAACACGCTTTTCTGGAGAAGCTCTTTTTCAAAAAGGTGAAGCAACAGTTTATACTTTATGTGATGCAGGTATGTACCTGCGAAATCAGGACGACTAGCAGATATAGATCATTACTATCACGTCTATCATAATTTTTGACGTTACCGTTTTCAGATCTGGAAAATTGTGGCATTACTACGTCTTGAAGATCAATACCAGTGTAAGAGCAGACTAATCGAATAACTACATGACATTACTCAAAATAGGAACCAGACCTACCTCAGTATGTCATTTCCTTGTTTTCAAAAGTACAAAGACTGCAACCGCGCCCATCATCCCACCGAGCACGAGCAGTACCCTGAATTGGAAAACCCCCAGTAGCTGTAACCGTGCCTTCGGGTGCTTCAGCAGTAACAAACGCAAGCTCATTGTCACCAGACTTTTCTATCCTCGAAAATCCCGCTAATTGAATCTGGCCGCTAGGAGGTGGTGTCGAGGACTCTATTTCGACCTGCGTTCCATTTATGGTCGCTGATGATTGAGTTACTTTTTCGCTAAATGTGCCTTCCCTAAAACTGCTCTCGCCAAGAGAGTAGATCGAAACCACTCTCGCGCCCCCAATTTCTTCGAAGCCTGCACCGGCCGCGCCTGCTTGGCTTCCTGTGGGGTCAAATAGGAAATGCCAACGCTCCATTGGAATTCCCATATCTTGGAAATTAAATAGAGGTTCCCTCATCATAGCGGATGCCTCTGAACCTGCGAGCGCTTGAGCAAGCTGAGGGTAAATTGCCTGTATTAGTCCTATAGGATAGTTGACACTAATGTTCCCATATTGAGGTGCAATGACCGGTAGGGGTTCATCAACAAACACACTTCTCCAGTCCAAATCTACGACGCTTCCCTGTTCACTTCTGTCCAAAACGATGCTCGAAAGTATCCCCTCAATCACGATTTTGTATGCAATTTGAACCTTGTTCAGAGAACCCTTGAGAGAGCCTGTATAATCCAGTGTTGCGTTTTCTATCTTGACAGGACTTCCTTTTTGCGTTCTTATATCCGTATTTATAGTGTTTATGAGCTCGGGCATGCCAGGGTCAGATGTATTAAGCGAAAAGAGAACCCTTTCGTCCTTGCCATTGAATTGCTGCGCCAATGCGCTATCGGGTTCGTATTCTAACGTGATAAATCTAACTGCGGTAAATAATGAGTCAGCCTTATCAGTATCTGGTACCATTGACGTAGTCAACTGAACAGCAGAAACTTGAACGAAAAATCCCGAAGAAAAGGTCAATGATAAAAAGGTTAGCAAGAGAATTACTCTCAGGTACACAGTGGAAACATCATATCCCTTGTTTATAATCTTTATCTACAAGCATTTGAAATTCCTCGAATATTTGGATTCAGGATTTGATCGATTGACTTGTTGAGCACTCATTCTTCGTCTCGATGGGTTAAAAACTTGGACTAACTTTTTTCTTGATTGTGGACAAAAAAAAATCGCCGCAAATTATACATTGCTCAAGTAATATCCTATAAGGAGCTTTGATAACAGTCCTTGCAGGTGGAACTGGATCCGTCAAAATAATCAGAGGATTTGCATCAAGGCAGGAAGAGGAACTCACAGTTGTGTCAAATGTCGGCGATAATATCTGGTTACACGGTCTTTACGTTTGTCCTGACATAGACACTGTCTTATATGGTTTAGCAGGGATACTTTCTAGCAGAGGATGGGGAATTGAAGCTGATTCATTTTCATTTCTTGACCAGATGGAAAAGCTGCAACAGGAAGTATGGTTCAAATTGGGGGATCGGGATATCGCAACGCATTTGCTCAGAACTGCGATGATTAGACAGGGAAGAAAGCTTTCTGAAATTACGGATTGGATGAGAAACAAATATTCAGTTTCCACAAAAATATACCCAGCTACAGATAGTGAATTAGAGACCATAATCATAACCGATAAAAGACCGATGCATATTCAAGAGTTTTGGGTAAAATATCATGGAGATCCTCAGATAACTGATATTCGGTATAACGGAGCAGAGAATGCAACTGCAAATCCAGAGCTTACGAATTCTTTGAAAAATTCTGACTTAATAGTGATTGCCCCCGGTAATCCTGTATCGAGTATAAACCCCATCTTGATGGTTAAGGAGATAAGGGAGCAATTAAAAAAATCGCGACAAAAAGTTGTCGCAGTTTCTCCATTGATAGGTGAGCGTGCAATTAGTGGGCCTGCAATTAAATTCATGAAAGCAATGAAACTAACAGATTCTGCGTTTGGAGTAGCAAATTTTTATTCCGATATTGTAGGAAATTTTGTGATCGATTCCCGTGACTCGATCATTTCTTCTAAAATAGAATCTCTGGACATGAATGTATTTCATACTGATATTGTCATGCGGGATTTAATTGATGAGAAAAGACTTTCGTCTTTTATCAAGAGTTTGAATTATTGAATATTTTTGCCATTGTTCCAGTGAAGAGTTTCGAAAATGCTAAATCGAGACTTGGAACAGTTCTCGACACGCATGAGCGAACCAAGCTATCAGCATTTTTAGTGGAGAGGACAATTTGTGTCCTAAAAAAGAGTTCTAATATTGATAAGATCATATTGGTCTCCTCTGACCGTAGGGTAGAGAAAGTAGCTAGCAGGTACGGAGCGATATTTCTGAGGGAAGATTCAGATTCTGGAGTTAACTCGGCAGTAAACAAAGCCGACGACTTCTGCATTGCTTCTGGTGCTGAATCCACGCTTGTGTTACCTATAGATTTGCCTCTAATGATTCCTGAAGATATTGACATCATATGTAAATCTGCGTTATCCGACAGCCATTGTATGGTATTATGTCCCTCATACAAATTCGACGGATCAAATGTCTTGTTAAGAAAACCATGTGATATAATAGGTACTTCTTATGATGCAAATAGTTATCCTATGCATGTACTCGCGGGGATCAGGAAGAATATCAAAATCAGAGTTTTATTTCTTAACAGATTAATGATCGATATTGATACATTTCAAGATATAAAGAAAATGCTAGCGATGCACGAAAAAGCTGACCAAATAAGCCGTTATCTTAAGGCTCTTTTGACCGAAGAAAACTTGACGAGGGGCAAGTCATAATATTTTAAAAGACCTGATTGTTGATTTTCTTTGTTGCATCCAGAACTAGTTTTAAAAGCAATCCCTGCAATTTCAGGGTCAAGCACTCTGAGCAAGTTCAAATATTTGTCAGGCGTTAGGAGTTCGGATGTAGCCAGATCACTTCTTGGGTTTCTCATTGACAATAGAATTGGAATTGCATCGAAGGACAATCTTATAATATTCTCAGAAACAGACAGAATGAAAACAGCATTATTGGCTCTTCGCTTAGGGTGTGATATAGAGCAAATTGGAAGAGTCCTAAATTGGAAAGATTTTGAGGCATTTGCATCCAACGTTATGAAGGAATTAGGCTATAAGATTGAAACAAATATCACTTTCACGAAGCCTCGATTTCAGATTGATGTAATCGGCATATTTTCAAATTCTGCTCTTGTAGTTGACTGCAAGCACTGGAAGTATTCCAATTACACCATGATATCCAGGGCAGCAGTTAACCAAATCCGTAGAACGAGACTACTAACGGAAAAGCGAGTTGATATTAGTTGTGCCCTGCCAATTGTACTAACACTGCACGATTGCAGCAATTCGATTGCGGAGGGCATTCCGGTTGTTTCAATAAGCAATCTATTTTCTTTTCTGTCAGATTTAGAAGAACATATAGCTCGATATGAAGTAATATGCATTGGCTGAAAATAAGAATTAGCCATTAGCCGATATTCGAATAAATACTTTCCTATCGCCTCTAGGGTAGCAATCACAATATTTATTACAAAAATAAGATCATCGTGAATTCGGGAGTATCCATCTTCCTATTTTGAGTAAGACAGGTTACTTTGCGCATATGGAGATATACTAATCTAATAAGGAATAAATTTGGATAGCATCTAGAAGGGATATGGCAGAATTCACAGTCCTTTGGAAGTGTTACATACGAATGCATGCGGTGTGGCACAGTCGTTTCTATAGAAGAACTATCTAGACTTCCTGAAATTAAGTGTATTTGTGGTTTCCGGGTGTTTCGTAAATCACGTCAGCCTGTAGTTAAGCAGCTTAAGGCTATTTGACAATAAAATTAAACGTGCTATCAACTATGGAAGTTGACGATGATTACCCCTAGTGGGTATAATTTCTTAAGTTCGTTTCGTGAGTGCCTTATTTTTAATGAGTCCCGATTGGGGATTCTTATTATATTAGTTCTGGCTAACTATCATCTGACAGCCAAATGAAGATCAAATGTCCAGACTGCCCTGGCCCCGCTGAGCTAAGCGATGATTTCGGCAGTGTAAAATGTTCAAAGTGTTCATTAGACATGACATACGGTGAGTACGTGAGATATATTGGTCACAAGGATGCAAGGTATCGGGACATCCTCAGCGACTATAAACCATAGTAGGAAACGAAGTATTTACAACTTATTCCTTCAACTTACATTTTAGGATGATTCGTTATAGGCTGGGGAGACATCAGCGGATACTTTATTACTTTGATCTTTACCTACCTCAAAATACTTCCAAAGCGTCAAATTCGCAGTTCCAATGGTTAGGTGCCTTCATCTTTTCACTCATTGAGAGAGGGTGGCGTACCGCACATGTTTCCAAACGACTTCATTAGCGCTAAATAGTCAATTTCCAGCGCAAGTGATATGATGCTTTTTAAATTCGGCAAGTTTTTTAAACACCAATTCGAGGAAAGGGTGGGTATGAACAAAGATAAGATTAAGGTAAATAATCACCTTTATTCAGTTGCGCTTAATGAACAGACACAGATGTATGCCAGGAAATTAAGGGGCCTGTATCAACAAGGATATAGCGATGTAGATAGTTTCGATGAAGTTAGCTCAGAAATTTCTAACACAGTTAACAACCTTTTGAAGCGTTCGGTGAGCCCTGAGGTTAGAGAAGAAGATATGGATGGGGTAGTTCAACACCTACTCAAGGTGGTAGACAAAGCAAAGAAAAATATAGCTTAGAGAATTTACGTTGATGGATGCTATGTGAGTTGCCGGATTTCGCTAGGATAATATTGCCGTGTTCCAAATGACTTTTTTTACGACCATAAAACTCGGGCTTCATGAAAAATGACGCCTCTGTATTAACCTCACATCTCTTTTTCCGCCCAATTGCAAAAGCTCAATAATAACATTAGACGATAGATTTTGTGCACCAATCCGCTACCAAAAAATGTGTCAATGTTTCATGTGGGTTGGAATATGACATTTATAATGATAGGTATCAGTGCTCGTGTGGATGGCTACTTGATATAGTTTATAGGAATCATCCCCCTTCTAATCTAGTTACCAGATTCTTTGAACGCAGGAATCATGGCGGAAATATATATAATGAAAGCGGGGTTTGGCGCTTTCGAGATTTGATTAACTTTGCAGGAATAGACACAGAAGACTTCGAATCCTGCGCAAATGTTCTTGTATCTTTGGATGGTGCAGAAGGACGACTTTCTAGACCATATAAAATGAGTAAGGTTGCGGAATACGCCGATATGAATCATGACACACTTTTCTTACAGCCGGAAGGATACAATCCCAGCGGGTCTTTCAAAGATAATGGTATGGCTACTGCTCTTACCCATGCAAAAATATTGAATGTAAAAAGGCTTGTCTGCGCTTCCACTGGAAACACGTCGGCTTCTGCGGCGATGTATGCTGCCAACGAAGACATGGAGTGTGACGTCTACGTCCCAAAAGGTGAAATTGCTCCCGGAAAGCTGGGCCAGGCTTTTCAGTTTGGTGCACAAGTAATGCAGGTTTCAGGAACTTTTGATGATGCTCTTTCTATATCGTTGAGAAACTGTCGCGAAAACGGAGGTTATACGGTTAATTCCGTAAACCCATTCAGACTAGAAGGGCAGAAGACAATTGTATATAGGATCATGGAATATTTGGATTGGAATCCACCAGATTGGATTGTATATCCCGGAGGTGCCATGGGAAACAGTTCAAGCTGTGGAAAGTGCTTGATCGAGCTGTATAATTGGGGCTGGATAAAGAAAATTCCCCGGCTTGTGATAGTGAATTCGAGCGGAGCCAACACTCTATATGAACTGGTAAATGGCATCTTTGAAGGAAAAAAGCTTAGTTGGAATGCGGGCCGTCCCGACGTAGGAATGATAGAACGCTACTATTCGTTTAAGGATAGTAAAGGTGTCGTTCCCAAAACAGCTGCGACAGCAATTCAAATAGGTAAACCTGCGAATATACTTAAGGCTCTTAGAGCACTGGACTTTACCCAAGGAGTAGTAACTGAGGTTAGCGATAAGGAGATGAGCGACGGCATGTCGATCGTTGGATTAAATGGCTTCGATTGTGAAATGGCATCGGGGTCTGTCCCAGCCGGAATCCGAAAGCTGAGAAAGGAGGAGACTATTAAGAAGGATGACGTGGTGGTAGGTATCCTTACTGGAAGACAAAAAGATCCAAAACTATCAGTTCAGTATCATACGGATCCCTCTAACATGTATGCTAGACCTCCTACAACAGAATAAGTACAAAAATTGTTGATCCTAGACTATGTCGAAAAATTATTAAAGTAGGTATCTTGTTAGAATCTCTAGCTTTTTGGGAAATCTCACTATTTGCTCATTAGTCTTGGAAAGGGTTAGTCAGAGTGACGGACATGCCATGGTCTGCGCAAGATAGATAAACATACCTTGTTACCTTTTTCTTGGCTTCTTGGAAGCTTCTCTGAGCGAAAATAACATCCCATTGGCTTTATCCCGAGTTTCTCTCCATTCCTTGCTAGGAACAGAATCTATAACTATCCCTGCTCCAGACTGAATCGAAGCATTGTGCTTGTTGATAATAAGCGAGCGTATAGTTATAGCGAAGTCACATGATCCATTCGCGGAAAAATAGCCCACCGCACCAGCATACAGTTCCCTCGGATGCGGTTCTAATTCATCGATTATTTCCATCGCCCTCACTTTAGGCGCTCCGGACACGGTTCCGGCCGGAAATACCGCCTTTAGTGCATCATATGATTCTAGGCCTGGGGCTAAATAGCCTTCTACATGCGATACTATGTGTTGCACATGACTAAACCTCTTTATTGACATCAATTCAGGAACTTTAACCGTCCCATACTTGCAAACCCTGCCTAAATCATTGCGAGCGAGGTCAACGAGCATGGTATGTTCTGCAACTTCCTTTTCATCTGAGAGCAACTCTTTGGCTAGCACGTCGTTTTCAATCTCATTCTTAACTGCCGGTCTGGTGCCAGCAATGGGGAAGGTCTCTACATGATCGCCAGTAACGCGTACCAACATCTCTGGGCTAGATCCTATAATCGCCGTGTCGTCAAGTTTTAAGAAATACATGTATGGAGAAGGGTTTACGTCTCTCAATTTACTATATACAGGCAACAGATCTCCTTTGATTCGTAAAGTTGTGTTATTTGATAATACAACCTGAAAAATATCGCCCTGGTAAATGTAATGTTTGGCTTTTTTTACCATATCTATGTATTTTTTTCTTTTCAAGATAGTTCGCGGAGTCGAGTATGAAAATTTACTCGTTTGAACATGACCATTTCTCTCAATTTCAGCTTGAATTTCATTATGTCTAGATTTGCCAATCGTAAAATAGTACGCATTCCTTTCAGTGTGGTTATAGATTATTCCATCAATGTAAATCCCAAATTCTATAAGGGGAAAAACTCCTCTCTTCTTGTATTTTGAAGGTATACGCTCCCAGTAGCGGATGGCGTCATAACTTATGAACCCAACTGCTCCGCCTACGTATCTGAAACTATCGTCATTCACTTTAGGAACAATTCGGTTAAGCTGTTCTAGTGGATTGAACAAGTCTTCGGTATGAATAAGTTCGTCTTTGGAATTTCTGAGATATAACTTCGAAGAATCGCAACTCACCACAAACTCGGGATCAAAACCGATCACGGATATTTCTGCAAGCTTCCTTGGGCCTACAAGAGACTCCAAAATAAAAAGACGCTTATGAAAACGATATAACTTGCAGAATATGCCGAAGGGATCTTGTTTCGTTTTCAATATCTTAAGCTTTAAAACTCGCTTCCCTCGTCTTTGCGCAAAGGATATATCCAAACGGAGTCTTTCCTAGTGAACTGTCTACTATTTTGACTATTCGGTAATAAGCTTTACGAATCACAGCAGGTAATACTGCAAAAGTTTACAATGCATTTTTTAGATAAATTGAAGGAATGCTATTCCAGACTAAGCGGGAGTCTTTATACCGTGCAGTGGTAGGTACCAATAATTCGATATAGAAATATCTACCTCATTAACCGCGTTTGATATTCTCATTCTTGGTAGATGCTTGGTAAAAACTGGATAAAAATCTCTTCCATAAGAACTCTATCTTAGATCAGAAAGATCGTCTTGAGTTTCGACTTTGGACAGGCCATGAGGACTTAGAGGTTTTCTTCCAGCAAAACCCTCATCCTTTTTATGCCAAAACTTAACCTCCCTTTCTCCCATCTTCCAGCACAGCCATACCTCCTCGTCGAATCTTTTAGATGGAAAGTCCAAAAGTCCTTCGTCAACACTCTTTATCATTACCCCCCGTTCTTCAACCTGCTCAATTGACCTATAGAGACTACTCACGGCTACATTTAGTTCCTGCTTTTTATTGAAGAATTCTATAAAGGGTGACCCGGCCTCGATGATCCTCTGGAGATCCTCTTGGAGAGAGACAACGTGATTTTTTTGGAATAATAATTGTTTAATTCTGCGTTCTATGTCAGGTATTGTCTTATTGACATCCTGCGGAGTGTATATCTTGAACATTAAGGTATTTTTTTATAAAAAAGATATAATTATGTATTCCTTTAATAAGTATGGCATAGACCACTTCAGACCTTTCTCCATTTTGCCTTCTTCAATTTCTTGGCAGCGTTTTTATTTGGACCAGCAGGATTAATAGTAGTTCTGTCCAGATCTCCAAGCCCGTGCTGGTAAAGCTCCCAGCTGATTAGACCTACCGAACATGTTGTCCAAGTCGGCAGATGCGGATAAAGAGAATCTGTTGAGTGCTAAATGCAAAGTCTCATGACTTATCAACGAAGAAGCTATTTCAGCAATGTTTCCGTCGCTATGATACACTTTCCATGACCGATAATTCGCAATAAATGCACGTGAACGGCCATAATATGAGACGAACATAAGTCCACGTTTCCCAGGTTCTCCTCTCAACGAAAGATGCACTACCATCCAATTACACCGCAGAGGTTACCTTTTCAATTTAATAGAGTGATTAACCTATCGTGGCAATAATAATTATAGATATGGGATTAGCTCGTTAATCTAAACAAAGCGGTCGGATTTCTGATGTAAGAAATCTACAAAAAAATTGGGTTTCAGTAAATATAGAACGTAACTGATCTAAAAATTTGAGATACAACTTGCCAGGGTTATATAGAAAAGGACAGTTCTAATAACAATTATCAGATATCTAGCTTGATTTGTTGAACGAATTCCTGTTAGGTTTGCCTTTTTATATTTTTTATGAGTGGTCAGTTTATGTTCACAGTTGTGTCAAGATGCACTACTAAGTGTCTCAAATTGGTATACGAGTGACAAGGCTCACAAATATAAATGAAAACACGAATTAAGTAATAACTGTCTGGGTTACCGTTGAAAAGTTCTAAAGAGACAAGTTGTTCATTAAAACTCGCACTTGGTTCACTCAAATATGCCATCCGAGCAGTGGATCCCGAGCGGCTTGTTAGGAAAAGTCTTAAGATAAAGGACGGACAACTTTTTGTTTACGATATTGAACAGCGCAAAACGGCTTTAGACTTAGGATCATTTGATTCCATTTATTTAATTGGTGCCGGCAAAGCAACATCAAAAATGGCTAAGAGAGGTCAGCAAAGTCTTGTCTCATAGGATCTCTGGGGGTGCAATAACAGTTCCGTATGGTATTAACGATATTATTGAAGGAATTTTCATTACGCACTCGAGCCATCCGATTCCAGATATTTCAGGAGTGAAGGGTACTAAGAAGATGATAAATATCCTACGAAAAACGAGGCCATCCGATCTTGTTATCGTTCTTATTTCCGGTGGAGGGTCGTCATTAATGCCTTTGCCTTCAAAAGATCTTTCTCTAAGCGAAAAACAGGCTGTCACAAATTCATTGATCCTCTCAGGGGCTTCTATTGAAGAAATTAATATAGTGCGTAAGCATCTTTCGCGCATAAAGGGCGGTCAACTACCGCGTTATATGAATGAGAAATGTAGATTAGTTTCTCTTATAATATCGGACGTAATTAATGATAAGATAGAGGTGATAGCCTCGGGTCCAACCACTCCTGACTCTTCCACCTATGAAGATGCCGCTCGTGTACTTAGGAAGTATAGCCTTTGGGATAAACAGCACCATCGGGTTCAGGCTATTATAGACCAAGGCCTAAGGTCACACAAAGACGAAACACCCAAACCCGGTGATACGATTTTTCAAAGAGTCACAAATATTTTGATAGGTAACAATAATGTAGCCTGCACAGCGGCAGCCAATTATTTGATTGGTCGCGGGGTAGAAGCGCGAAACCTAGGAAGCTCCTTTGACGGCGAAGCGAGATACTTCGGCAGGAAACTTGCGATCCTGGCCAAGGACATACAGACTAAGGAATTGCCTCTTGCTTACGTCCTAGGGGGAGAGACAGTGGTGAAAATAGACCCAACCAAAAACCACGGCGTTGGCGGTAGGAATCAAGAAGCGCTGCTTGCCGTTGCAATACAGCTGAAAAATCTTCCAATTGACCAAGACACCACTATCGTCTGCGTAGGAACCGATGGAATAGACGGAAATTCGGAGGCCGCAGGCGCTTTCTTGAATTCACAAGGTATATCAAATATTATGAGTAAAAATCTTGATGGTCGTTATTTCTTAAAGACTCATAACAGTTACTGTTTTTTCAAGCAACTAAACTCTTTAGTTATAACGGGGAGAACTGGCACAAATGTAAACGATATTTCAATAATATGCAGCACAAAATAGGTTTAGCTTCCTTCGTTAATCATTTGTGGCTGATTTGAATTACAAAAAAGGGATGGGGGAATCTCTAACGATCACAAAACCTAGCTTATCACTAACTGTTTAATCTAAAACTGTCTTAGTCTATAACTCGAATACGATATTCTGAAGAAACTATTTTTTCTATTGTATTATCGTCTCGCATTACAACTAGGGAACCATCGTCGTCCAAAGCTGTTACTTTCGCAGTATAGCTGTGGTCCCCGTGAGAAATTTCAACCGACTTCGAAATTAGGACTTCAGCTCTTTCTTTCCAAATGTCAATTATTGAATTGCTATTTTCTGTTTCCATGCTCATGTAATGTTTGTCAAGCGATTGCAAAATGCACCTTGTCATCTCCAGTGTATCACAAGACAATCCTAATTTTTCTTGTAAGGACGTTACAGGGTATGGTTGATCCTTTAAGTATGTTTCAATCTGCTCAGCCTTGACATTAGCATTGACTCCAATACCAACGATTACGTGTTCAATGGTGTCCGAATCGATGGATGCATCTACTAGAATTCCCGAAACCTTTTTGCCTTCTATTAATATGTCATTGGGCCATTTTAATCTCGAATTTAGACCTGTACAACTAATTATTGCATCAGAAACTGCTAATGAGGCACAGTAGGAAAAGAGGATACACTTACTGGGGTGCAATACTGAACTGAGAATGACAGAAAGCCATATACCACCTCGCGGTGAAATCCATTTGTTTCCATTCCTGCCCATGCCTTTTCGTTGACTATCTGAAATAATAACACAGCCCTTAGAACTCAAAATGCCATTTGTGGCTATCAAACGCCTCGCATATTCCTGCGTAGATGACAAATTTCTGAACCACATTACTCTTTTACCAATATACTTCGTGTGGAGGGAATCCTGCAGATTACTCGCTTCCTTTGCCAAATTCCGAACATTATGCATAGATACACTGAGGAATACTTCAAAAGCCATAAACGTATTCTCTCAAGTTTTATACAACCAGGATTTGTAACTATACTTTTCCATTCATGCAGTTGAATCAACTCTTAAGCAGCGATAGTAAGTTATTCCATTCACAGTTACATCTTCTATTCTGAATTTTGTCTTTTCTTGAGTTGAATTATTGCTCTTGCGTGTCAAGCCTTTGGTCAACTCAAATAGAAAATCTGACAATCCCAGTTTTAGCATTGCATAATTAATATCTTCTTCGCTCAAAGATAATACCTGGGAGATTTCCTTAGAGGAGAATCCTTTGTCTTGGTGTCGGCATAGGAATTCAACAATTATTTTCTTCATATTTTTTTGCGCATCAAATTCAGCGGCATCTATTGGGGGCGAAATTTTTAGTCAAATTTCGATGCCCTGCATCGATATAAGTTCTTATCGAAATATACTTTATGAGAGGTTGTTGAAGAAAACCACAAAGGCATATATACAAAATACTATTGCGAAGATAAATTAGGCTTGTTAAGAATTTGGCTCAGGGCTATGAGAATAAAGTTTCTCCTAGCCTCGCTAATTGCGTCGGCAAATGGCATAACTCTTGCTTTCTCGAGATACTCATCATTTGATCTTGGCTATGCTATTTTGACTATGGCCGGAGTATTTAGCCTGCACGCCAGTATAGATCTCTTAAATGATTATTGGGATTACAAGAGGGGAATAGACAAGATTGCTAAAAGGACTAAATTCAGTGGAGGCACCGGAGTGCTACCAGAAAACGTACTTTCCCCGAAGACTGTATACAAGGCAGCGATCCTTTTTTTGATGATAGGTGCCATCATCGGAGCCTATTTTGTGATGGTTCGGGGACCCATTATCGCGTTCATACTTGCCTTTGCAGTTTTTGCGGTTTTCTTTTACTCAACTAAAGTAGTCAATTTTGGATTGGCGGAACTATTCGTAGGTATCAAAGGGTCGCTAATAGTTATTGGATCTTTTTACGTTCAAACATCATTCATAGAATTTCCTGCCGTGTTTATCGGGACAATAATTGGAATGTTGTCTTCTTCAGTGTTGCTTGTAAATTCCTTTCCTGATTATGACGCTGATCGTTTGGGTGGCAGAAGGACTCTTGTCATAATGCTCGGAAAAAGGAGTGCATACAGAATTTTTTTGATTCTCGTTATTACAGTATATGCTATGATTATTCTCGGGACACTGGCTGGTTTTACTAATATATACTCAGTTGGATGCCTGGTATCTATTCCATATGCATTAAAGGCTATTAGAGAACTGAAAAAGAATTATGAAAATAGCGATGCTGTTGTTCCTGCTATGGCCGCAACTGTAAACTACTCTCGAGTTACCAGTCTTTTCTTGGCAGTTAGCATGATGGTACCAGTGTTCCAACAGGGTTTTGTTGCGCATATCTAGGACACAATAGAGGAAGATTCTACAACTACAGGGTTTGAACCAATGAAGTGTTATCTTATCTTTAATGCTTCGCCGACTAGTGGTTAGAAAATCAAGGTTCTCATTCATTAGGTTGCGAGATCAATACATCTCGACTAGTCGATGAGGAACAATGATGAATGTTGACAGGACAAATATTTTTGTGGCCTTTTTTCCGATGGAAATCAACATCGAACATGTCGAGAAGCTCGGCAGTTATGCGAGTATCAAATTTGAGCCAAAGCTAATTCAAAAAGTAGTCCTATATCTTTTCGATCTCTATTGTAAAGTCCGCCGGATTTAGGTTGTTTCCACAAGTTTTGCATTTTCCATCATAGCTTCTCAATATGTCTCTTATGGGCCTTAGGTTTATTATTCTTGATATCGTTGTACCGCATTTACCACAAATTATTTCGGTCGAAGGATAGGACATCACAATAAAATTATGGAGCTCAAACGATGCCAAAAACACAGATGTCAAAAAGCTTTGACGAAAAATGGTAAGAATATTAATTCCATACCGCTATTTTTTTCTCTTTACTAACCTTGATAACCATATATAGATCTTTTTCGCTAAACTGCGTGTGCCTATAGATCCAGTTTGCGGTATAGAGTTGAAACAGGACTTGGCATTGTCTCACGAATATAAGGGAAAGATTTTTTTCTTTTGCTGTGATGGATGCAGAAAGATTTTTATGAAAAAGCCCAAAAAATATGATTGAATACAAACAGTAGAAATTTACCTTCTTGACCATGATACTTTCCTCGTTATCATGACTAACAGACTGGTTGTGACATGTTTATAGATGAGAACGTATTGAAAAATTAACGGTTGAAAGCTGTCTTCATAAGGGATAACAAAACAGTATCCGTCGATGAGTTGGCACCTCCAAAAGTTGGAAATGGCGATCTTTTGGTGAGGATGCAGGCATGCGGGCTCTGTGGTTCTGACCTCGAAAAAGTATACGGTAATTATGGTATGTCCTCTGGCAGGCTGGGACATGAGCCAGGTGGCGAAATAGTGGAAGTAGGGAATTTGGTCTCAGGATTCTCAATTGGAGACAGAGTTTTCGTTCATCACCATGTCCCTTGTTATGCTTGTCATTATTGTAGGCATGGAGATTACACCATGTGTACAATGTTTCATTCCAGTAACCTAGAGCCTTGTGGGCTGTCCGAAAGAATTCTGGTACCTGAATGGAATGTTTCACGTGGTGGCGTCATAAAAATTCCACCAACCATGTCATTTGAGAAATCTGCCCTGATAGAGCCACTAGCCTGTTGTATAAGAGGCCTAAACAAATGTCATATTCAACAAGGGGACGATATTGCTGTTTTTGGAGCTGGACCTGCGGGCATCATGCATGTTCTTCTGGCTCTGTCTCTCGGTAGTGGAAAGATTTTTCTTATCGATATCAACCAGTTTAGATTGGATTTAGCCAAAAAACACTGCCCAGTTGAAGTCATCAATATTGGCACACAACAAAACGTCGATGGCATTAGTCAAAAACGCGACAAACAACCGCGGCGTAGATTTATCCATCATTGCAACGAGTAGTCCAAAGGCGATTATTCAGGCCTTTGGATTAACTCGACGAGGAGGAAAAATTCTGATCTTCGGCGTTCCGACCAAGGGAACACAATTGACCTTGGATGCGTCGATGTTATATTCAAATGAATTCTCAGTTGTCCCTACTTATGCCACATCTGAGATTGAAACAAATCAGGCTTGCCGCTTACTGGATACCAAGCGAATAGACGCAGACTGGATAATAACTCACAGATTTAACCTCAAAGAGGCGAGAGAAGCAATCCACTGTGCGCATGAGGCAAAGGATTCAATGAAAGTTATAATCACTCCATAAGAGAATAAACTTATAAATCCTGAGGTCATGTGGGGAGGTTGATAGATCGATGGACTGGGGCCTCAGAAATCGAATGTCCAGAATAATTAAGCCGGAGGATAGCCGGTGCGTTATGCTAGCAGTGGACCACGGTTATTTTCTTGGTCCTACTGATGGATTGAGAGTGCCGAGGAGGACTATAAAGTCTCTCTTGCCTTACGCCGATTCTCTCATGCTAACGAGAGGCGTTTTGAGGACTTCAGTCAACCCTGCTGTTAACATACCCATTGTCTTGAGAGTTTCAGGTGGGACTAGTATAGTCGGAGAGGATCTTTCCAATGAAAGTATTGTTGCTTCAATTGAGGAGGCTATTCGGTTAAATGTTACATGTCTTGCACTTTCAATTTTCGTAGGAAGCAAATACGAGCATAAGACGCTAACTAATCTTTCTAAACTCGTTGATATGGGAGAAAAATTTGGTATACCGGTTCTCGCTGTTACAGCTGTGGGAAAGGAGATGAATCGGGACTCACGATATTTGGGGCTGGCATGTAGAATAGCTGCTGAGATGGGGGCACATGTCGTGAAGACGTATTACTGCGATAACTTTGCAGAGGTTGTCGAAGGATGTCCCGTTCCAGTCATAATAGCAGGTGGCAAAAAGCTGTCCCAAGAGTCAGAAGCCCTACGATTGGCATATGACGCCTTACAAGATGGAGCATCAGGAGTTGATATGGGGAGGAATATCTGGCAATCAAGTCATCCTGTATCTATGATAAAAGCCGTAAGATCCATAGTTCATGGAAATGCTAATGAACAAGAAGCATATGAGGAATTCCTCAAAGGTAGTCAAATTGAAACACCCAAGGAGGATACAATTGAATCAAAATAAATCAAACAATGTAATCAACAAAATCTTTATTAGTTAAATCGCAGAAATCCTTAGTAAGAGAATGTCTTGCGGTATTTGTATCGTGGGGATGGTATATTCCATAGTTATGGGCGCTTTTCATTTCCGAACGTTGGATTTACCAGGATAGCGTGTTATAGATTTTATAGCAAGTATTGTCAAAACAACCTAAAGTGGTGATTATTGAAAACTTGGAAATGACAGGTGCAGAAGCGCTCATCAAGGCGCTCGAAAAAGAGGGAGTCGATGTAGTATTCGGTCTGCCCGGGGGTGCGAATTTGCCGATGTACGATGCTCTGGTTGATGCAAATCTACGTCATATCCTAGTAAGACATGAACAGTCTGCTGCTCACATGGCGGATGGTTATGCGAGAATAAAGCGGAAAGCAGGAGTTTGCTTTGCTACTTCTGGACCAGGAGCGACAAACCTCATTACCGGAATAGCTACAGCTTATGCTGATTCATCACCAATGATCGCTGTCACTGGGCAGGTTCCAATGGCGATGATAGGCAAAGACGCCTTTCAAGAAACGGACATAATCGGTGTTGCTAACCCTTGCACGAAATATGCCTTTCAACCTAGAGCCGCAGCCGAAATTCCAGAAGCAGTAAAGAAGGCATTTTATATCGCAGAGAGCGGAAGGCCAGGACCTGTTCTCATTGACATTCCCAAGGACGTCCAGCAGGCACGAGAAGATGTATCTTTTCCTGATCTCATTAAGGTAAGAGGATATGATCCTATTGTAGATGCGGATTTATCTCAGTTGGAAAGAGCTATCAAGGCAATGCTCCAAGCGGAAAGACCTATAATAATGGCAGGGGGAGGAGTAATTCTTTCTGGTGCCTTCTCAGAGCTGCAGGCATTGGCAGAAATATTAATGGCTCCTGTAGTTACAACTTTCAAGGGCAAGGGATCATTTCCTGAAAACCATCCACTAGCGGTCGGCCCGATTGGGATGCATGGGCATGCCGAGGCGAATAAAATAATTATTGAAGCTGATTGTATAATTGCGGTTGGAGCCCGATTTTCTGATAGATCAGTTGGAAGATTTGACGAGTTTGGAAAGGGGATGACAATCATTCATCTGGATGTTGATCCTGCGGAAATTGGCAAAAACAAGTCAGCGGATATTGCTGTTATCGGAGATGTCAAGTCTTCGCTTCGGAGTGCCGTTAAGATGCTTAGTAAACATACAATTCCCAAAAGAGGCAATGATGATGCCTGGTTGAAACGGAGGAAAGAACTTATTGACTATTATGCTGATACTATAAAGGATTATCCCCGACAATTGACAGCCAAGAAGGCCTTGAAAAAGTTAAGAGAAATATTACCGGCAGATGCCATAGTAACGACAGAAGTCGGCCAATGTCAAATGTGGGCTTCCCTACATTTTGATGTCATAACGCCGGGAACATTTTTTAGCTCTACTGGATTAGGAACCATGGGTTTTGGTTTTCCGGCTTCTATCGGGGCTAAAGCAGCAAAACCTCAGTCTACGGTGGTAGACATCGCCGGCGACGGATCTTTTAATATGACTGAAAACTCTCTTGCGGTATCAGTATTAGAAAAACTACCCGTTATAGTCTTTTTGATGAATAACCAAATGTTGGGAATGGTGGCACAATGGCAGAGAACCTTTTATAAGAGAAGATATATGGGAGTTCACCAAAAAAATTGTCCTGATTACGTGAAGATTGCGGAAGCATATGGTGCGCAGGGAATTAGAGCACAATCCATAGATGAGGTTGAAAAAGCCCTCAAAACTGCATTGAAGACTGAGGCGGCAACCGTAATTGACGTCACGATCGATCCTGAGGAGGATGTCTATCCCTTCGTTGCCCCTGGGACTGGTCTTAAGGACATGATAACAGGGGCGTAAGAGGTAATGGCAGGAGCATCAACGACATCAAGCCCTTCCTCGCAAGAAGATGCCGAGTCGTGGCACATAGTAGCAGCACTTGTTGAGAACAAGCCTGGTGTTTTGTTCAGGGTAACCAACTTATTTAGAGCACGGAGCTTTAACATTGAAAGCATAACTGTGGGTTCTACTGAAAAAAGAGATCTTTCACGCATGACTATCACCACGAAAACCGATGAAAGAACTTTAGATCAGTTAGTAAAGCAACTTAGAAAGTTAATAGACGTAGTTGAAGTGAAGGTTCTAGACACTTCCAAGACAGTGTATAGAGAACTGGCTTTAATAAAGATGAAGGCGGAGGAGCCAGCATCTAGAATTGAGATTACAAACTATGCATCCATATTTAGAGCAAATATACTGGATGTAGCCAAAGATACAATAATGGTAGAAATTACAGGAACACCTGACAAAATTGATGCATTCAAAAACCTTGTCTATTCCTTCGGAATTATCCAACTGGCAAGAACCGGCGTTTCAGCTCTGCCACGAGGCGAGGATATTTGAATGGTTGATACAGGTACCAGAGTTAGGATCTTTGATACTACTCTTAGAGATGGAGAACAATCGCCGGGTGTATCGATAACTCCTGAACAAAAACTACAGATAGCGATCAAGCTCGATAGATTGGGAGTGGATGCCATAGAAGCTGGTTTTCCTATTGTTTCGCACGGGGAGGTACAGGCGATAAGAAACATCAAAAAGGCAGGATTAAATGCAGAGATCTGCGGGCTGGCAAGGACCCTTAGTTCAGATATTGACTTGGTGATAAATTGTGACCTAAGCTACGTGCATACCTTTATCGCAACCTCTGATATCCACATGCAATATAAACTAAAGATGGCTCCCGAGGAAGTTATACAGAAGGCAGTAAATGCTGTGGAGTATGCTAAATCCCATGGGTTGCAGGTAGAATTTTCTGCAGAGGATGCCACGAGATCAGACTTGACTTTCTTAACTAAGGTCTTCAGGGCGGTAGGAGAGGCTGGTGCAGATAGGATAGACATACCAGACACTGTTGGGTATGCTACCCCAGAATTCATTTCTAACCTGGTCGGAATGATAAAGGAGCAGATTAGCGTTCCAATTAGTTTGCACTGTCATAACGACTTCGGTCTAGCTGTGGCCAATTCTATTGCAGGAATAAATGCAGGAGCTACATGCGCGCATGTGACAGTAAACGGTCTTGGTGAGCGAGCAGGCAATGCCTCTCTTGAGGAGTTTGTAATGGCATTGCAATGTTTATACAAAAAGGAACATAACATTAACACAAAATTACTTTACGAGACTTCCAAATCAGTTTCTAACATCATGGGAATAGCTGTACAGGCGAATAAAGCTATTATTGGCGAGAATGCGTTCGGACACGAATCAGGCATTCACACGCATGGTATACTGAACAATCCGCTGACCTATGAGCCCATCGATCCCGAGATGGTCGGCAGAAAAAGATGGCTTCAGGCCGGAAAACACGCTGGGGCTCACGGCATAAGGGCGATGCTTGAAGATTTCGGTATAGAATGCACAGACGAACAACTTCATAAAATTGTTGAGAAGCAGAAGAATTTGGCAGATAAAGGTAAATCAATAAGCACTGCTGAGCTGCTTTCTATAGCTGGAGAAGTATTGCAAAATAGCAAATTCGATGAAAAGTTCAAGCTTTACGATTTTCACATCGTTACCGGGATGAATCTTATTCCCACAGCAGTTATTAGACTAAATACGGATGGTAAGGATTTGATCGCCTCTGAAATCGGGGTCGGACCAGTGGACGCCGCGTTAAAGGCAATACAAAAGATTGCAGGCGAAATCGCAAATGTTAAAATCAGAGAATACAAGCTCGATTCCATTACTGGCGGATCTGATGCATTAGCAGAGGTCTCTGTTAAAGTAGAGGACAAAAATGGAAACGTTGTTTCTGCACGAAAAGCCGGGGAAGATGTGGTTGTAGCGTCGGTTCAAGCAATGATGGACGCGATAAACAAAGTAATGCTAAGAAAAGTTCTATTTCCAAAAACTTAGACTACATTCTTGAGATGTGGACTCCAGCTTGACCAAATACGATATTGCCCTACTTAGAGGCGACGGGATAGGTCCTGAATTGGCACATTCTGCAAATTTATTACTAGAGGCCATAAGTGTTAATTCAACAGCAAAATTCGACATAGAAAAGATAGACGCAGGAGATGAAGCAATATCTAGATTTGGAAAGGCGATGCCGGATCACGCACTAGAAGCGATAAAAAAATCCGACGCCTGTTTGAAGGGTCCTGTAGGTGAAAGTGCTCCTGATGTAGTTCTAGTACTAAGACAAACATTGGATTTGTACGCTAACGTTAGGCCTGTGAAATCGTATCCTAACTTAAAAGCCATATCCAACACAATAGATCTTATAATTGTGAGGGAAAACACCGAGGACCTGTATCTGGGCTGGGAATTCGAGGCTGACGATAATACTGTCATAAGTCTACGGCGCACTTCGGAAAGAGCGTCCCGTAGGATTGCCGAGTATGCCTTTAGCACTTGCACTCTACGAAATAATAAAAAGAGAGTCGTTGCTGTCCATAAGGCAAACGTTCTCCGTAGAGGTGACGGATTATTTGCAAGGACTTGCAGAATTGTGTCAAAAAATTTCCCAGAAATCGAGTTTACAGAACAGTACGTGGACGCCTGTGCAATGAACCTTATTCGTAATCCAGATGATTATGATGTTATCTTAACCACGAATCTATTTGGGGATATCCTATCAGATGAGGCGATACAGGTGGCTGGAAGTATAGGGATGGGGCCGGCATGTAATATAGGAGATGAATTTGGGTTATTTGAACCCGTCCATGGGGCAGCTTTTGATATCGCAGGTAAGAATATCGCAAACCCTTCATCGATTCTTCTATCTTCCAAATTGATGCTTGAGTGGCTAGGGGAGAAAAATGGTGATACAGTTGTTATTGAAGAGGCCCAGAAGGTGGAATATGCCATAAGGAAATTATTAACGGAAAATAAGAAAACAATTGATATAGGAGGGAATATGTCAACAGTAGAATTCACCAGAGCCGTCATCGATCTAATGTATTAATTACCTATTCCATATTCGAGACTAAGGTATCTGCTGTATTCAGGAATTTTGGCGGATGGGAGGATTAGTGACTGTGCACTATGGTGTGTGAATTCAAATTCAACCTTATTTCTATCCGATGTCGCCAATTTGTCCCCTTGAGCATTGCCTCAACGGTTGGATGCTATATGCTGATATATGGGCGTTATTTGATACCAAGCAATATGCAAGCAAAAAAATGGCTTGATAAGGATGTTTCGATGGATGCTATCCAAGGTCAGAGGATAGCGGTAATAGGTTATGGTATTCAGGGTCGTGCTCAGGCAAGTAACATGAGGGATTCGGGACTTGATGTTATTGTAGGATTACGAAAAGGTGGGAACAGTTGGACTATCGCAGAAAAAGAAGGGCACAAGGTTATGGAGATAGGCGCCGCTGCAGAACATGCCAGTATTGTTCATGTCCTAATTCCGGATATGGAGCAATCGACAGCGTATACAAAACACATTGCTGAGCATTTGAATGAAGGTAAAGCCTTAAGCTTTTCACACGGGGCAGCTATTCACTGGAAGTGGATCCAACCACGCAATGATATTGATATTATTATGGTCGCGCCCAAGGGGCCCGGCCAAAGGGTTCGCGAGCTCTACCAAGAAGGCTTTGGTACACCCTCACTCGTTGCCGTTCACCAAGACAAGTCTAAACAAGCTTGGAAAAGGGTGTTAGCACTGGCAAAATCTATCGGAAGTACACGGCCTGGGGTGATTCAAACGACTTTCAAAGAGGAAGTTGAAACTGATTGGTTTGGTGAACAAGCAGACTTATGTGGCGGCACACACGCGCTCGTTATGAATGCGTTTGAAACTTTAGTTGAATCTGGATATCAACCGGAAGTCGCATATTTTGAATGCCTCCACGAATTGAAACTTATAGTGGATCTTATCCAAAAGTATGGAATAGCCGGAATGTACACTCGCGTCAGCGAAACAGCCAGGTACGGAGGACTTAGTAGGGGACCACGCATAGTCGATAATTCTGTTAAAGAAAAAATGAGAGACGTATTAAAAGAGATTCAATCGGGTCAGTTTGCAGAGGAGTGGATAAGCACCTACAAGAAGGATGGCAAACTTTCTTTTAACAAATACATGAAGGGTATCGAAAATCACCAAATAGAAAAGGTCGGCAGAGAAATGCGGGAGATGATGTGGTCGTCTTCCTCTAGTGAATCGAATGCTTAATTGTCTTTGATCTCCCCACATTCTTATTGATATGATCAATTATTGCAGATAATGCGGTTCCGGGACCAAAATTGCCCGTTATCCCTTGCTCCTCCAAAATTCTCTTGTCTTGTTCGGGGATAATACCCCCACCAACTATCAATATGTCATTCACCCCCCTCTCTTTTAGCAATCTGGCTACCTTTGGAAAAATTGTGAGATGGGCTCCATTTAAAAGGCTCATTGCAACTACGTCAACGTCTTCTTCCAACGCTATCTTTGCCACCTGCTCAGGAGTACAGAAGAGGCCCGAATAGATGACCTCGAAGCCAGCATCTCTAAGGGCTCTGCAGATCACAAGTGCACCTCTGTCGTGGCCGTCAAGTCCTAATTTAGAAACCAACACTCGAATCGGGTTCGCATTTTTTTTCGACTGTTCCTGCTGTGCAGACATCGGTATCTCCTCCATTGCCGGGGCTTAAAATGTTTATTATAACTTAAAGTTCTCGATTAGTATGTTTTCGGTTCCTCATTACCTTCTGTTCTTGGTACCCACAACTTAATAAGATCCAAAACAGGATCAGATTCAAGTTTAATTGAATGGTATCTGTTGAGGCATCTGGCATAATAAAGGGTCTACTGAAGGCTGACAGAAGATCCATTGCCAGAGCAATTTCAATTGTTGATAATAACGAAAACGAATCTCGAACCATAATCAAAGCAATTTTCGGAAGAACAGGGAATGCAATGACGGTTGGATTTACTGGTTCGGGTGGTGCTGGAAAAAGCACCCTAATAGGTAAACTAGTCCCTGAGTTCCGTTCGATAGGATATTCAGTCGCCATCTTGGCAGTAGATCCCACAAGTCCGATAACCGGGGGGGCTATTTTGGGGGACAGAGTAAGGATGCAATCCGTTACAAGTGACGATAAAGTTTTTATGAGAAGTATTGGTTCCCGTGGATCTTTTGGCGGCGTTTCAAGGTCACTAAGAAATATCATTAGAATATTGGACGCGGCTGGTTATAATCTCATACTAATTGAAAGCGTAGGGGCAGGACAAGTCCAGACTGAGATCTCCAGGCTAGTCGATATAACCGGGGTAGTCTTTACACCTTATACAGGAGACAACATTCAAAATATTAAGGCGGGTCTGACTGAAGTTGGAGATCTTTGCATAGTAAATAAAGGAGATATGGACGGAGCAGGTGCATTATACCAATCCATCCTTGAATTTATCTCCGATACTAAAAAAAAGCCACATGTCGTTAAGGTTTCAGCGAAAAACGGCAAGGGAATCAAGGAAGTTGCGATAATTATTGATCAGATAATAAAGCAGAAAAGTTCAAATCGAAAAGAAAATGAAAAGAAAAAATTGGAAATCGAACTAAGAGATATGGTTTTAAATACGATCGAACAGAAGGTTTCTTCAATGTTGGATAAGAATAACAAGTACTATGATTTCATAGAGAAGCTTGTAAATAAGAAGACAGATCCGTTCGAGGCGGCGGAAGAAGTTATCCGTACTATGTCATGGTGAGCGATAATCAGATGTCTACAGACTCTATAAAAACAGATTCTGGTATTCCAGTGAAGAGACTCTATTCTAGGAAGATAGCGTCTAAAAATGCTGACAATGAGGAGCCAGGCAAGTTCCCGTACACTCGAGGACTGTACCCCAACATGTACAGAGAGCGACTTTGGACTATGAGACAATACAGTGGATTTGGAAGTGCTGAAGAAACCAACAAGAGATTCAAGTTTTTGCTCGAACATGGACAAACAGGATTATCATTAGCATTTGACCTCCCTACGCAAACGGGTCGAGACTCTGATGACCCGCAGTCTGAGGGAGAAGTCGGAAGGACTGGAGTGGCAATAAGTTCTATTGACGACATGTTGACATGTTTCAATGGCATCCCGCTAGACAAGGTCAGTACCTCCATGACCATTAATTCGACGGCATCAACCCTGTTAGCACTTTACGTCACAGTGGCCAATGCCCAGGGCGTTTCCCCATCTCAGATTAGGGGAACCACTCAGAATGATATCTTAAAGGAATATATCGCAAGGAATACTTACATATATCCTCCAAAACCTTCGTTGAGACTTATTGGTGATATGATCGAGTACTGCTTTAAAGAAGCCCCACAATGGTATCCCATAAGCATATCAGGATATCATATGCGAGAAGCTGGTGCTAATGCAATTCAGGAGCTCGCCTTTACGTTTGCCAATGCCGAGGAATACATCCAGACATGCGTAGACAAAGGTCTAAATGTCGATGACTTCGCTCCACGTCTTTCATTTTTCTATTGCTGTACTATGGAGTTTTTTGAAGAAATAGCAAAATTCAGAGCAGCCCGCAGGATATACGCGAATATAATGAAAGAAAGATTCCACGCCAAGAATGCTAAATCTTGGCACTTGCGATTTCATGTGCAAACAAGCGGTGAATCCCTTACTGCACAGCAAGTCGACAACAATGTAATTAGGGTTACTTCTCAAGCTATGGCAGCTGTCCTTGGAGGATGTCAGTCTTTGCATACAAACTCAAGGGATGAAGCTCTTGCTCTACCGACCGAAGAATCCGTTAAGATAGCTCTTAGAACCCAACAAGTAATAGCAAACGAAACAGGGGTAGCTAAGACCGTAGACCCAATCGGGGGTTCATATTATGTGGAATATCTTACAACCAGAATAGAGGAAGAGGTTCAGAAATACCTCAAGAAAATAGAGAGAATGGGTGGTGCCCTCGCGGCGATAGAAAAAGGCTTCTTCCAAGAGGAGATCAGAAGTAATGCATACAATATGAAAAAAGAAATTGACAGCAAAAAGAGGACAATTGTTGGCGTCAATAAATTTCAAGACTTAGAAAACATCGAGCCAAAATTAAACGTCATGGATACGGAGATTGAGGCGAGACAGAAGATCAGACTAAACGAATTTAGGAAATCTCGAGACAAAATGAAATTTGAATATTCACTCAGCTCACTTCAAAAAGCAGCGGAAAAACAAGACGAAAATTTGATGCCATACATAATCGATGCGGTGAAGAACAAAGCAACATTAGGCGAGATTAGTAATTCATTCAAAGCCATTTTTGGCACATTCGAGCCGAAGATATCTTTCTAAAAAATAAATCTCACTGTATAACTATGATAGTCTGTGCTTATGACGCCAATCGCTTACTTGTCTACTAGGATAAAATAAATATTATATTGGTTTACTTATAATCGACCTGAAGCAATCATGCGGATAGACCATGTCGCGATAGCCGTTAATAACCTAGATCAGGCAATCAAGAATTATCAGAAAATTTTTGATACTAATAATATAGAAGTTGAGGTCGTTGGGAATGAGAAAGTAAGAGTCGCCATGATCAATCTTGAAGATACCCGGATCGAGCTAATGGAGCCGACTGAAGAAAGTAGCACTATTGCCAAGTATCTAGAACAGCACGGTGAAGGAATACATCATATTGCAATAACGGCCGACAACATAGAACAAGACATATCTAGGGCCTCGGTAAATGGAATGAAAATTTTGGGACAATTGAGGACCGGGTCATATGGAAGAAAAATTACATTCATCCATCCCAAGTCATTGAACGGCGTATTGCTAGAATTGTGTGAGGCAGCACCAGATAAAAGTACAAAGGTAGACACATGAACATTAGATATCATGCCGCTATATTTCCATTGACTTTTTGCATTGGTATGCGATTACATCCCTCTATCCGTAATTTGTTCAAATTTTGATATTACATCCACATCGGACACAGCAAATCAAAACAAACTCTTGTAATTGTTTTAGTTTTCTGAACTTTTTACAGCCACAACGGGGACAAATAGGACACGAACGTAGCGGTCTAGTCATGGTGTAGATACAGCATACTAGGTTTTCTAATTCCATAGGTCGGCCGTCTACCCCCGTCCCAGGACTTTACAGATTTTACTGGTGCGACCAGCATCGCTGATCTACCACTTACGATAATATCTTTTCTGCAAATCAAATTGACTTCGAGCTCTCGACATTTTCATGCTTCGCTAATAACCTAACCCGGTTTATACCATCTATTTCACAAATGAAATCGAAAACAACATCTGATACCAAATTCCTCCATCCCTCTCCTCTTAGGATTCTTTTCCGGATATAGGAACCATTGTATTGTTCTTTCCTTACAAATCTAGGGGTCCGTACTTCTTTATGAGGGGAGGCAAGGGCAAAAACTAAATGATTACCGGAGTAAAGAATATCAAACGGAGGTAGCATTGAAAGTAACAAAGAGAACCACCTCGCATTATCCTCCTCATCGATTAGTGGTATGATGAAAATTTTCGATACATCGAGTCCGCCCTTCACTAGCGCCATACGTGTCATCAATATTCTTTCTCCAGCAGTGAAAGGGTTTGCAAAGGTGTAATTAGATTGGGCACTACCAACTACAATTAAAACTTCGTTACACTCCTTGAGAATTTGTCTAACAAGAACTAGGTGTCCGTTGTGAAATGGTTGGAAGCGACCAATCATGGCACCTCTGCGTATTGGTACTGTCTTTCATATATTAGCCCTTTTCGTCCAAGGAAGTATCTGGCAGAAAAGAAGGTAGATGAGTTTGGCGACATTGACAGAAACGTTTGCTACCGTTGGCGACTCTTCCTTATTCTTCCGTGGTATTTTTTCCCCGTGGTGCAGATAAAATCTTTTAGAAGTTGTCAAATTTTTTTCGATACCTTACTCAACTTGTTTGCAAATATCATTGAAGCGAATTCGTTCAATATAGACCTAATTATGATATCGTATTTTTGTCTTATATTATTTTGCTACTTACAAATCGGATTGGACCTCAGAAATTGCAATGCACAGATGCTATGTGAGTTTTTGTTGCAATCGCGAGTTAGATGACCTAAATCCATAATATTGTCATGTTTATAACTTATCATGACTATAGGACGCATTGTCATAATTGACAAGCAATGTTGCCAAAACGGGATCTGCGACAAGAGGTGAATTATCATTTCTATGGGCTCAAGACCATATGGGAATAATCCAAAAAATTAGGGAAAAGAATATTGATAGAAAGCCCCTGCGAGGATATAGGCTTGGTTTCTGTTTGCACATAACCAAGGAGACGTCTGTACTTTTGATGGCGGCAAGGGACCTTGGGGCCGAAATTGCTGCCTGCTCCGCCAATCCACTTTCCACACAAGACGATATAGCTTCATTTCTCTCTCGGCAAGGTCTGTCCATATATGCCTGGCGCGGACAAAATGATAAAGAGTTCAAAAATTGTTTGAAGAAAGTTCTACGCTTTAATCCTCATATTGTCACCGATGACGGTGCAGAACTGCATGTTAGTGCGTGCAACCTTAGGTGGGAAGGCATTATTGGTGGGACAGAGGAGACTACAACCGGGATAGCGCGCTTAAGAGTATTGCAAGAAAAAAAAACTTTACTATACCCTGTGGTCGGTGTAAATGACGCTCTTACCAAGTATCTATTCGATAATAGATATGGCACCGGCCAAAGTACTATTGATGGGCTGATGAGGGCTACAGGGATTTTTATAGCGGGCAAAAATGTGGTCGTTTGCGGATATGGATGGGTAGGGAAAGGTGTAGCAAGCAAGGCAAAAGGGATGGGAGGAATAGTAACAATAACTGAGATTGATAGTATAAGAGCACTGGAAGCACATATGGACGGATATGCTGTAAAAAGGTTAGCCGACATTGCAGATACTGGTGACATATTTATTACCTGTACCGGCCAAACCAAAGTAATTAGAAAAGAACATATTAAAAAAATGAAATCAGGTGCGATATTGGCCAACGCTGGACATTTTGATGTTGAAATAGATATAAACT
Source organism: uncultured Nitrososphaerales archaeon (assembly GCA_963737815.1). Taxonomy (GTDB): domain Archaea; phylum Thermoproteota; class Nitrososphaeria; order Nitrososphaerales; family Nitrososphaeraceae; genus TH5893. Next base: position 75,441 of record CAVTUB010000007.1, read on the forward strand.
GCCTTTATGAGCTAGACTCTAGCCCAGCGCCCGTTAGACCGACCGTTGATAAATTCTGTCTTGGGGAAAAAAAAATTTACCTTATCGGAAAGGGAAGAGTAATAAACTTGGTGAGTGGGGAAGGTCATCCTTCTGAAGTTATGTCCTTGTCTTTTGCTAACCAACTTTTGTCCATTCTTTTTGTTGCTAGATTCCATGGCAGATTAAAAAATAGGTTATATAAAGTTCCACGTCGTATAGATAGAAAGGTTGCTCGGTACGGTGTCGAAGCGATGGAAATAACCCTAGATAGGCTCACTGGTGCGCAAAAAGCCTATAAGGGATCTTTTTGACCAATCGGTTGGACCAGAAAGGATGGATAATTGGCCATTAATATCCAGGCTTTAGTGGCACAAAAAGATAAAATAAGATAAAGACCAACACAAAAGGAAAATGGTATTGCATAAGGTGGCTCGCAAAGACGAAATTCAAGAAAATAAAGGAAAGGAGGTCAAAGTAAATGATGCTAGAATAGCCATATTTTATACCAAAGGAAAATACTATGCCATAGATGCTTTATGCAGACATCAGGACGGCTCTCTTGCACCGGGCCGAGTGGACGGCGAGGTGGTTGAATGTCCTTTACATTCTTGGCATTATAATATCAAAACAGGTGAACTCTTAGATTATCTAAAAGGGGTAAAATTAGCTGACCCATAAAGTCATAGTTCAGAAAAACGATATTTATCTAGACTTGTAGCATGAGAAGATTGAATAAGCGCTAAAATTTTCATAGGAGGACAAAGCAATGAGGCTGTACAATACCCTCTCTAATAGTATAGAGCTGTTTTCTCCAACTAACAAGACAGTACAAATGTACGTTTGCGGGGTCACAGTTTATGACGATTCTCATGTTGGCCATGCCAGGACAATAATTTTCTTTGACGTCTTGCGTAGATACTTGATTTCTAAGGGATATAATGTAAAATACATTCAAAATTTCACAGATATAGACGACAAAATCATAAATCGCGCTAGAAAGGAAGATGTTTCTCCAGAGCAAATAGCACAAAGGTATATCAAAGAGTATTTTTTGGATTTTACATCCCTTAATGTCCTGCAGGCTGATAAATATCCTCTGGCAACAGATCATATTCAGGACATTATCAATTTTATTGACATACTGCTGAAAAAAGGTTATGCTTATGTCTCTTCTCATGGAGTTTACTTTCACGTCCGATCTTTTCAGGAATACGGTAAGCTCTCAAAAAAAACCTTAGAAGAACTAGAATCAGGGGCCAGGATTGAAGTAGATCCACTGAAGCAGGATCCGCTGGACTTTGCGCTTTGGAAATTTAATTCAGACCAACCGAACTGGACTAGTCCCTGGGGTAACGGCAGGCCTGGCTGGCACATTGAATGTTCTGTTATGGCGTCCAAATATTTGGGTGATTCGTTTGATATACACGGCGGGGGGAATGATTTGATATTCCCACATCATGAAAATGAGATTGCACAATCGGAATCAATTTTCGGAACGCAAATGGCCAAATGCTGGTTGCATGTAGGAATGGTGAGCATAAATGCTGAGAAAATGTCTAAATCCATCGGAAATATTATTTCTGTCGGTGAAGCAAGACACAAATGGGGAACAAATCCTCTCAGAATTTATGCTATCTCAGGTCATTATTCCAAACCTCTTGACTTTGATGAGAGACTGATAATGGCCTCTCTACAGAAGTGGAGGCAGACTGAAATATGTGCCTATGAACTCCGATTCGCCGCTGGGTCTGGCGGAAAAACAGAAGAAATCAGAAGGCTATGTAGCGATTCCATCCATGAATTTGAGTCAGCTCTGGATGACAATATGAACACTGCCCTCGCACTTAGTGTGTTTATGAGATTCGTTAATGAAATAAACAGGTACACGGCCAACGACGAATTAACGAATGAAATGTCTCTAATTGCAAGTAGTGAATTTAATAAGTTTCTTAACATCCTTGGCTTGAAAGTTGCTGAGCCAACTGAAGCGGAGATAATGCAGATTGAGACCCTTGTAAAGGAACGAAATAGGCTAAGGCAAGAGCAAAAATTTACTGATTCTGATACAATCAGACAAAAGCTGAATGACGATTTTTCAGTTAGGCTAATTGATCACAGGAACAGAACGATATGGATGAAAATTGATGATTCGTTGAAATGGACAAAGTAATCCTTTGGGCGAATAACCAGTCACGCCGGAATGTTAAAATGTCTTGGAGGGAGGTCTGAGTTGAAGATGGATGCAAGATAAAGCGATAAACAGCAGCAAGGAATTGTGCTCTATGCGATTCTTTGTTGCCACAAGGCAGCTCTATAAGTATTTGTGGCGAGTGCATAAAAGTTGCTGACTGTTGCACGGGACTAGAAGATCTTTCAGACGTGTCGTGAAGAATATGCGATGATTACTCTACCATTTTGAGAGTATCAGAGAGAGTAATTATTCCTATTACCGCCCCCTTTTCGCTTACCAGGACGCACCTTGAAAATCTTACTAGTGGTATTATCGCTTTGGCGGGCACACCTTCATCAACTAGCGGAGGAGGAGGATCCATCATCACGGATATTAGCATATTGCTTAGTTGCTTCTCCTCTTTCTCTATCATACTTTTTGCTAACCCATCTTCACTTATGAGGCCTATAACACGACTTCCGTCAAACACAGGAATTTGACTTATGGAGTTACTTCTCATTTTCATAATTGCAGTATGAAGAGATTCGTTTTTTTGTACAGAGATCAATCTACGACTACAAATATCAATTGCCTTTAATGAAGACCGCTGTTCTAAGGATGTAAGAATTTCGAAAATCTTCCTTGCCGTTTCATAGCTTGGTTTACATCTTCCGCATTCTATTTGATTAATCATAGATGTGCTAATTCCAGCAAGGTCTGCAAGTTTCCTCTGAGTAATCCCTAATCGTCTTCGAGTTTGTTTTATATATTCAAGTGTGGGCAACATTATGGATTTGACTTGCTCTAATCACGTCGTCAGTTTTATATCTTGATCTTCATATAAAGACTTGTCAACTTGGTAGATAGGGTCCATCTTTGTGAAATCATGGGCAGCAGACTAAAATTGATCCCCTATGTTGAAGCCTTATATTATCAACCAGTCAATTTTCATCGCAGTGACTATTAATAAGGCCAACTCCGAGGAAAAATGGGATTCTGTTAAGCGATACAAATTGACGAAAATGCTGAACAGACTGAGCAATATTTCCGGCCACGGAACTGAACTTGTAACGGTATACGTACCTCCAAAAAGGCCTTTGTTTGATGTGATAGCTCAGCTCAAGAACGAAGCGGGAACCGCCTCGAACATCAAGTCGGACTTAACAAGGACACATGTACAAGATGCCCTCAGTAGAACAATCGAATACCTAAAACTCTTTAAAGAAACCCCAGATAATGGCCTAGTTATATTTTGTGGGGCAATACCCAGTCCAAAGGGTTTCGGTAATGAAAAAATAGAGATCTATCCGGTACTTCCTCCAAAACCGGTCCAAATTAATCTATATAGATGCGATGACCACTTTTGGATAGACCATTTAAAGGATATGATGAAGGACGAGAAGGTGATAGGGATCATATCAATTGATACTCAGGAAACGGGCCTCGGCATATTGACCGGCGATAGATGGGAAGTTATCGACACATTGACATCCGGAGTTGCGGGTAAACACAGGCAGGGGGGTCAGTCAGCACGGAGGTTTGAGAGACTTCGTGACAATGAACTGAATGAATACTATCGCAGAGTTGCACAACATGCACATACAATATTCATCGACCAATTCAGCGTGAAAGGTCTTATTGTAGCAGGACCAGGACCAACTAAGGAAAATTTTCTTAGAGAAGAGTATCTAGACTACAGACTGCAAAAGAACGTCATCATAACTATGGACACTTCCTATTCTGGTAGCGAAGGCGTTAGAGAGATTATAGACAAGGTAAACGAACAAGGTGTCATGACTGAGTACCGGCTTATGGAAGAAAAAAAAATCATCAAGAGGTTTATGGGCGAGGTCTTTTCCAACAGAGGCTTGGGGATTTATGGAGTTACTGATGTCGTTAACGCTGCGGAAGCAGGTATTGCCGATATTGTGATTGTGACGGATAATGTTAGTTACATACAACTGGAATTAAAATGTAAAAAATGTGAACATACTGAACAAAGAGTAATTGATAGGGCGTCATTAGTTTCAAACAAACAAGATATTTTGGCTAGACCATGTCCCTCGTGTGGTTCAACAGATTACGAGATAAGTGAGAAGGATATAGTTGATTATCTTGAGGAGTTAACCACAATTTCGGGAGCGAGACTCGAGGTCATATCTGCACAGACGGAAGAAGGAAACCAGCTTGCAAGTCTCGGAGGGATAGGGGCAATATTACGTTTCAGACCTACCGGGAAAGTGACCTGAAAATCTTTAAATCATTTATTCTATATTCATGCATAAATAACAATGCACGGGAGGTCGAACTAGTACCACTACGAAGATCATGATTCTCGAAGATGAGGAGGACATTCTTCTCCTGTATAAGGATTATCTCAAGAGGAAAGGACATAACATTGCTGTTAGCTCCACAACTGCTGATGAGGCATTCACGGATTATGAAAGTTACAAGCCGGATCTTGTAATAATCGACTACAAGCTTCCAGGTCATAAAAATGGACTTCATGCAGCAAACGAAATCATTTCTAAGTATTCGACAGCCAAAATATTAATCCTAACTGCCTTTGAAAACGTAAAAGAAGAAATGGTTCGGATGAATTTTTTTCAAGGTAAAGAAATCCCTGTCACTAATAAAGCCGGTAAAGTTGTCGCAACTAGCAGAGATTATATCAAAATTTTCAAACAATTGAAAAGTCAGAATCTTAAAATTAAGTAAGTTGAAAAAGTTGCTGTGATATTTTAACGACTTGACAACCTGTCATTATTTCTACAATTATGTTGGACCAATATCTGCGCAAGCATGTAATATTGCCCTAATTTTTTGAGCGGTTTTTTCAAGATCTTCAAAATCACCAATCTTTCTAGAAGGCCATTTGCCTTCTCGATTATCATCTCTATATCTCGGAATAATATGGACGTGAACATGTGGAATTATCTGGTTTGCTCCCTTGCCATTATTTTGCCCAATATTGAACCCGTCAGCATTTACAGCTGACATAACTGCCTTCGAAATCGTGCAAACAAGTGCATAAAGCTTACCTACTTCAGAAGAAGACATGGAGAGCAAGCTTTCGTGGTGAGACCTTGGAATCACAAGGCAATGTCCAGAATTAATCGGGTACTTATCCATCAAGACTATAAACTCTTTATCTTCATAAACTAGTGCAGCCGGCCGTTTGTGCTCTATGATACAACAAAAAAGGCAAGCCGAAGTCATATGTATGTGAAAGCCCACGACTTCATTTTATAGGTTTTTAACTGCATAGATTTCTTTATCACGGATTCCATTCTCAAATGCACGGTTGGCCAACAATCGTTATTGCCGTTGTTCAATTTAAATATGTCATAAACTGTAAATCATGACATGGCTGAAACGATAGAGTTAGAAAACTTTACTGTGATGTTTTCTTTTCATTGTCCCAAATGCGATTATCTTAATGAGGAAGTATCCTCTAACAATCTCTTAAGTGGTAATTCTGAATGCGGCATGTGCGAGACTGTCTTTAAAGTCGAAGGTCTTGATGCTGTTAAGATATCAGCCACACTCGATTGAATAAAGGGCAAGTCATATAGATAAGGAATTTAAGGATACATGAAATAGATATCTTATGTATCTAAGAAGCAGAGAGACCGTTAGCGGTGTCGCTAGGGCTCCTCACCGTGCTATGTATAAGGCAATGGGCTTGAATGATGCAGACTTGGACAAGCCACTCGTGGCTGTTTGTTCTACTTGCAATGAATCGACACCTTGCAATATTCATTTGGGAAGGCTAGCACAATTTACTAAGCGTGGTGTTTCCGACGTAGGTTGCACTCCGAGGGAATTCACCACTATCGCAGTATCTGACGGCATCGCGATGGGTCATGAGGGAATGAAGGCATCCCTAGTAAGCAGGGAGGTAATCGCAGACTCTATAGAGGTAATGATGATCGCACATCAATATGACGCAATAGTAGGTATTGCTGGCTGTGATAAAAGTCTTCCAGGGACACTTATGGGTATGGCGCGTGTCAACATGCCTGCCATATTTTTATATGGTGGTACCATCCTCCCAGGAAGATGGAATAATTGCGACGTTACAATACAGGATGTTTATGAAGCAGTTGGGGCATACGAAGTAGGAAAGCTAAGTCATCCAGCAACTAACTGAGTTGGAAAATGTGGCATGTCCTTCAGCTGGATCTTGTGGGGGAATGTACACTGCAAATACAATGGCTTCTGTTAGTGAGGCTCTTGGTATGTCATTGCCTGGGAGTGCATCAGCTCCCGCGGAAAGCGAAAGAAGGAAGGAGGTATCTGAAAGAACTGGCCAATCAATCGCAGGACTAGTTAATAATAATATTAGGCCAAAAGATATTTTGAGCTTTGAAGCCTTTGAAAATGCTATTTCAATAGTCAATGCGATAGGAGGGTCTACCAATGCAGTTCTTCATCTTATAGCAATAGGGAGAGAAATAGGAATCAAACTTCAAAGTAGAGATTTTGAACGAATCAGAAAACGAACCCCACACATTGCGGATATGCGACCAGGTGGGAAATACGTCATGGCAGATCTAGACAGGATCGGAGGGCTCCAACTTGTACTGCAAAAATTACTAAATATGGGTGTTATAAATGGGAATACATTAACAGTCACAGGAAAAACAATGAGAGAAAATATCTCATCGCAAAGATTTCTTACCGATGACGATGCTGCTACAATAGTCAAGGACGTCGCCTCCCCAATTAGCAAGGAAGGCACATTAAAAATTCTTAATGGGACTCTAGCCCCAGAAGGGGCAGTAATAAAAATTGCGAATCTGAAGGATACACAATTCAGAGGAACAGCAAAGGTGTTTAATTCAGAAGAGGAGGCCTTTGAAGCAATATCGGAGAGAAGTATAGAAGCCGGAGACGTAGTAGTCATAAGATACGAGGGTCCAAAAGGTGGACCAGGAATGAGAGAAATGCTGTCGGCCACGGCGGCGTTGGTCGGCCAGGGGATATCAGATAGTGTTGCTATGGTTACCGATGGTAGGTTTTCTGGAGCAACGAGAGGATTGATGATAGGTCATGTTTCACCCGAGGCAATGGTGGGCGGCCCTATTTCCCTTGTCAAAAATGGAGACATGGTAAGTGTTGATGTCAAACGTGGCAAGGTGGACTTGGAAGTGTCCCAAGTGGAGATTAGAAATCGAAAGAAAAAATGGAAACCTATCCGACCGCGGTACAAAAATGGCGTTCTGGCTAAATATGCCTCGCTAGTAAGTTCCGCATCGGAAGGAGCGGTAACAAGGCCCCTTTGAGTGTCATGAAGAATATGAATGTGGCGCAAAGAATGAAGCTAAGCGAGTAGGTGTTTCAACTTTTTGGATAACCAGTCATCTATAAATAAGCAAGTCCAATTTCGGTCCTCAATGTATGATAAGGATAGGATTAATCGGAAAAACTAACACGGGTAAAACCACATTTTTTAATGCGGCCACTCTTGCTAGTGCAGAGGTTTCAAATTATCCTTTCACCACAAAACATCCATCAAGCGGCAATGCTCACGCAATAACAGTGTGCGTTCATAGGGAGTTTGATATCCAAGACAATCCAAAAAATTCCCGGTGCATGGAAGGATGGAGATACATTCCAATTGAACTAATTGACCTTCCAGGACTTATAAAGGGAGCATGGCAAGGAAAAGGCCTTGGGAACCAGTTCCTCTCAGTAGCGGCGCAGTCTGATGTTCTTCTTCACATAGTAGATGTCTCAGGAGGTATCGATGCGACGGGCAAGATTGCTGAACAAGGGACAGGCGATCCCGTGGCTGATGTTGGAGACATCGAGGAAGAGCTGGCAATGTGGTACCAAAAATTACTAGAAGGCAATAGAGACAAAATCTCTCGTTCAATACACTCGGGTGTTGATAGCATAAATGCAATATCTGATGTTCTTCGTGGTATTGGAGTTAGAAATGACCACGTAAAATTGGCATTGCACAATAATTCTATGCTAGATGTTCCATTTGAGGAATATGATACCCAAAAAATGAAGGACTTTTCGTGGAGTTTACGCGGTATATCTAAACCGACTCTAATACTCGCAAACAAGATCGATCTCCCTACTGCTGCAGATAACTTTAAGCGATTAAGGGAAAAATACAAAGATATTCTTGTTATTCCATCAAGCGCAGACGCTGAGCTTACACTGAGACGTGCTGAAACTCGCGGATTGATAAGATATAATCCTGGAGACGAACGATTCGAAATAAACAAACAGGAGCAATTGAACGACAAGCAGAAGTGGGCGCTGAATTTCATTCGAAATGATATCCTCGGTGAATATTTAAGGACAGGAGTCCAATTCGCAATCAATGTAGCGGTCTTCAAGTTGCTCAGCATGAATACCATCTACCCTGTAGCAGATGTCAAGAAACTATCTGACAAGCATGGCAATATTCTGCCCGACGTTTATCTAATGGAAGCTGGATCAACAATAGAGGACTTAGCTAAGACGATCCATACCGATTTAGCAACGGGCATTTTATATGCCGTAGACGTTCGGGATGGACTACACCTACCTAAGAATTACATATTAAGAGATAGGGATATATTGTCGATTGTATCTGCAAAAAAAAGAAAATAGCGTGCACAGCTAATGCAATCTAAGTCCTGAGGATATGAATTCTAAAGAAGGTCTCGTGAACGAGGTATTTATGAAAATGAAAATAAAGCGATTTATTACTTGAACTACCCAAATCCATATCTCTCCACTAATTCACTTTTTATTCGATCTTGAAATGTGTCTCATACCGAGTTGCGAGGAGCTTAAAGCGCAATTGTTCCAAACCCAACGTAGTGGATGTTTTCAGTCAATTCTTCTTTCTGGAGGGTTAGATAGTAGTATACTCGCCAGCCTTCTGAAACCCCGGTACGCAGTTACGATAGGCTTCGGAAAAGCAGAGGACTTTACTTTCGCTGATGTTATTGCTAATGAATTCTGCAAGATTCATATCAAAGTTCTCTTGGATCACGAGACGTTGCTTTCAATTATAAGCAAATTAATTGGACTCATGAAGACTTTTGATCCGATCGAAATCAGGAATTCAAGTGTTTTATATGCAGGCATCGAAGAATCAAAGCGAAGAGGTTATAATTGTGTCATAACAGGAGACGGTTGCGACGAATTGTTCGCGGGTTATAATTACATGAGACGATTTGACGGTGCTTTGAATGACCTGGAAGTAGAACTACACAGAATCTGGCGGATAATGCATTTCTCAGCCCAGCGAATAGGCAAGGCTCTTGGCGTTACTATTTGGTCTCCTTATTTGGACAATCCTTTTTTGGAGTACGCAAAGAGAATCGACACATCAGAAAAAGTGGGCTACTATAGAGGTAAAAGATGGGGGAAATTCATACTAAGAAAATGCTTTGAAAAGGACATAGGAAAATCGAGTGCATGGAGACCAAAACAAGCCCAAGAAAGAGGCGCCAATATATCTTTGATCGCCAATGTCATAAGTCAGGTATGCGACGATCAGAAATTTATGCTTGGGCGAGAAAAAGCGATGGGAGAAGGTGTAGTGATAAAGGATAAAGAACATCTTTATTATTATTTGTTGTACAGACGAAAGTTTCCTGCTCCACGAATGGACAATGAATTACTATAACTTAAGGTGTCCAAAATGCCAATGCCCATTCATTTGGGAAGGTAATTACTGTAGAACCTGCGGTTCATATCCTGTTTCTCCATATCGGATATGAGCCAAAAAGAACGGCTAGAGCAAGAGATGGACCCTGTTCTGTTTTAAACTATCGACCTAGTCAACATGAAAACATGATGACCTTAATTATTACGTACAATATGCCATATCAAACGGCTACGCAAAGTTTTATCATAGGAGCATCATTTCCTAGAGCCTCCATTAGAAGCAATAAAATGAACCTCTTTTTTAATTCTTGAGATAGTGGGATAGCTGTATCCCTTTTGTCTATACGACCTTATCATAGATTTCCAATTATTTAACCTCCATTCTGCTTGATTTCGACTAAGCAGCCTCGTCTCCCTTTTTATGATGCTTTTTCGACCAGGTAGTAAATAACCTCCTGAAAGCGCCTTACTTCTCTTAAAAGCGAATCGCAATCCAAAGAGAATCATATCCACTGACAAATAATTCGTATACATTTTCATTTCTCTTTTCTGCTGGTCAGTTAATTTGAATTTGAAGACATACTCTCCCATATTGGTATGAGTTAGACGTGAGTTCTATATATATTTCTAAACTCGAGTTTTGAAACAAAGCCATATCCGGAGTGACGAAGAGCACTAATTCGTTGTTATTAGTATACAGAGTCGCCATAAACGACATTTGAACATTGATTAAATCAGTCTGTATTTCTTACCTGTTTTCTCCAGACAAGATAGTGAAAAGTCGAGTTCGCCTCTATCATGTTCTGCAGTAAGCGATATTCTTAATCGAGCACATCCACTGCTTACAGTAGGGTACCTTATAGCCTGAATAAAAACTCCCATTTTCAACAAGGATTCGGAAATTTTTACTGTTGTCCTTTCGTCTCCCGTGATAATGGGAACTATTTGGGTGGTAGATTCACCAACTAAGAAACCAAGTTTTCCAAGAGCATCTACAAAATAATGGATATTTGTCAGAAGCTTTTCTTGTAAGTTGCCCTTTGACGCCACAGAAATTGCAGCTAATGTTGCTCTACAGATATGCGATGGGAGGGCTGATGTGTAAATAAGCTGTCTGGATTTGTTTATCAATAACTCCCTTATTGAATGCGACGTCGCAACGTATCCTCCAAAACAGCCGATTGCTTTACTTAAACTGCTCACATGAACATCGATGAGTCTAGAAACTCGAAGTAGGTCAGCAATACCCGAATAATTTTTTGGTCGGCCGAAAATGAAGTCACCATGGGCGTCATCTAGAATAATTAGTGCATTTGCATTTTTTGCGAGCAAACAGATATCAGAAAGTCTAGCAATATCGCCATTCATACTAAATATTCCCTCTGTAATTATGATTTTTCTTTTGGATTTGCTGTCAGATTCAATCAGCTTCCCCAGACTACTTGCATTATTGTGCGTAAAAATATTAACCGCGGCTCCGCTAAGTCGGCATCCATCAATAATGCTGCTGTGGTTGAGCTCATCACTATATATAATGGAATCCTTATCAGCTAGGGCACTTAACACACCTAAATTTGCCATGTACCCAGTTGGGTATACCAACGCAGATTCAGTCTCATGGTGTTTGGCTAGTTTGTTTTCCAACATTTCTATGTCGGGAGAATTGCCAGACACTAATCTAGAGCTACATTGAGATACCTGGTTAAGTTTTTTTTTGGCTTCGTAAAGTACCCTTGCATTTTGAGATAAGCCTAGATAGTCATTTGAGCAGAAGTTTATAGCTCGCTTTCCGTCTACTTGAATCTTCATCTTATTTATTAAAGATATTCTTTTCAATTCCCTGTACAAATTATTCCTTCTTATTTCTGCAAGCTTCTCTCTAGCATAGTTGTTTGTTGTCATGTAACACACCTTACTTTAACTTGTGATATTTGCATTTTAGACGATATGTATTTCAAGTCAGACTAAATCATACATCTCTATCGTCTTTCACTCCGTGTATTAAAATATATTCAACTGCACCGAATACGACATATCGATACATCATAGCAAGTTTGATGCAAGATATAGTTTATCATCATTTACCAATGTCAGGGGAAAAAATACTACAAAATCAGGTGAACGAACCAAACCTCCACGTGAGAAAATTATTGTACTGTATCTTACCCAATGAAAATCGTATAGTACCTGCGAGAAGCAGTACAGCAGCTGGATTTCTTAGACAAGTCCGAGATATTCCTTAGCGTGTCTTTATCTTAAGGATAGGTTTGAAAATAAGATTTATGTAGATCAATTCAAGACCCTACAATTAAGAAAAGCTATTAGCGTCTTGAGTATTGCATGTTTCATAGAATCTAAACTTTCATGGCCGTTCTTGGAATGAAATAGTCTACGTTTTGATTTAGCATTACGTGCAGATGCTGATGACTGGTGAAGAGCATCAGTAACTGCATTTAATTTTTCAGTCAAAAGTAAGAATCTTTCTAAACTCGAGTTTAGAAAGAAATTCGAAGTTTCTAAGGACTAGATAACAAAAGTATCAAATATATATGCAAAGACCAATTCTTTTTTGCGTGATTGACCACCTTGACGACAAAGTGTCTTTCATTTATCGTGCAATGGAAAAGGTGCTTGAAGGGGGTAAAGTCGAATTCGAAGAAGCTGACCGCTTACTCCGTACAGGAGATATCATGGCTCTCGCAGATTGCGCCAACATGATTACTCGAAAATTTGCCGGCGATCTCGTTGACGTGGAGACTCTAATCAACGCAAAGTCTGGTAGATGTCCAGAAGACTGTTCTTTCTGTGCACAGTCTAGTTTTTATGATTCAGGATCAGGTATAAACAAATATCCTCTATTGCCTATGCACACAATTATCGAACAGGCTAAAAAAGCTGAAGAAGGTGGCGCCACCAGCTTTTGTCTTGTCTGTGCTTATAGGAGTGCACCAGACAAAGATTTTGAAGAAATTTGTAAGACCATTGAAGAAATAAAGAAATCCCTAAATATTGATGTTAACGTTTCTCTAGGTTTTATTACACGGCAAAGAGCGAGACGACTTAAATCACTAGGAGTGAAACGGTACAACCATAATTTGGAAACATCGGAAAGTTTCTTTGGACAGATTTGCAAGACACATGATTATTCGGACAGGGTTAATACTGCAAGAATTGTAAAAGAAGAAGGTCTAGAGCTATGTTGTGGTGGAATAATAGGAATGGGCGAAACTCCTACGCAGAGAATTGAACTGGGAGTCGCTATAAGGTCATTGGCGGCAGATGAGGTACCTATAAACATCCTGATGGCAAGGAAAGGAACACCCTTAGCAGGTTTGTCTCCTTTAAGCCCCACCGACGCAATAAAGACGATTGCCGTATGGCGATTTGTAATGCCCAAAGCAATTTTGAAAATTGCCGGTGGTAGAGAAGTTCATCTAGGGGCCCAACAAGTTTTAGCCTTGAAGGGAGGAGCCAATGGAATTATCAGCGGAGGCTATCTTACTACGGCAGGCAATTTTATACAAGATGATTTGAAAATGATAAAAGGGATTGGCCTTAAAGTACCCGATATGAAGTAAGTTTCTTGGTTGATATCATCGATAAGAGAAGTTATTAGAAATTTAGTAGAATCTGTGTGGGTTTTTTGATACAAAATCGAATATTCTGAATAGATGATCTCGGTATAATAATTATGAACTATTGCTATTGGACACTGTTCGAGAAACATTCTTGAAGAAAAGTCTGGTCATAAGTCATTTTCTGGACCGGGTGCTGACACGGAAAGTGGTGTGGTGAATAGGGAGCATGTTGACGCTCGTTTAGGCTATGGGTCCCCCTCTTAAGCGTTAACAGCGGATTTCGCAGTTTTCTGGTTGCAAGAAAAACGTTTGAATAAGGACCCCTTTTCAGACCCCACTTAGGCAAGACCCTTTTTTTACCTTATGGCTGATATGTGCAATATAAAACAGCAAATATGAAAACGATACCATTTTTGAAGATTTTATCACAGTTTTATGACTACACAGTTTCTAAATGTTGACAGTTGGGGAAAGTTAGAAAAATATGCGGTATGCAATAGCATACGTCCATGTCAGTCCTGTGAAACAAACTACATTAATCCAAAATCGTCAATAGAAAGTGGGCTCCAGGACAAGGATTGTGTCAGTTTAATGATGTGCAGTTAACTTGAAAAGGATTCCTGATTTAAAAAGACAGACATTTCATGAAATGCTAGAGCTCGTAGAAAGTGCAAAAATCGATGTGGTCCTGATTCATGAATTAATCCCGGGTTGCTAGAATATTTTGAGACCCGCTAGATACAATAAAGGCCACCGAAGATTATTCACCACTTATTTCGGTGAATAGTGTGAATTATCAGTCCAGCAAACGAAGTATGGCAAGAAGGGTAAAGTCGGAAAAGGTCTTCGTTCTCAAATCTGAACCGAATCTAGGACAAAGGGGCGTTTTCTAGTGAACCCCGAAGCTAATGAACCTTGGTATTTGGAACTGAATTGTCACTGGACGGAGTTGATGGATAGGATCCACGGGGTAACCGATCCCACAGACGGTTAACCATTTTAGAGCAAACTCCATAATTTTGCAAATTCAATTTGAGCAGTATAAAAAGGGAGTTCCGGAGGAGATATTATATAAGTCTCTCCGCATAGTTTCTACACCATGCCCTCAATTTTTTGAGTTATTTCGTATATTACATCTAAGAGAAATGCAAAATCTTTCTTACATATCGCAAGGGGAGGGATTACAACGATTGTACTTCCCAAACTCCTTATGAATACACCCATTTTGAGTGATTCCTCCATTATAAAATAATTGAGTCGAATTCTATTTCCATGATCATTAAGCATCTGTATTGGATGTTCTTTTTTCTCATTGTTAATAACTAAGTCTAATGCGCCCAGAAGACCTTTGTGTACAACTCTGCCTACAATTGAGGAAGCCTGGATTTCTTTGAGCCTGTTTCGGAAATAAATGCTGTTTGTTCGAATCCTACTTATGAGATTCTGTTTCATGTATAGTCTAATATTTGCTATGGCCGCAGAACATCCTACTGGGTGACCTGTATAAGTGTGTCCATGAAAAAGTTGCTTATTTTCTGAGTAATCTGAAAGGAAATTGGAGTAAATTTCATTCCTGCAGAGGGTAACAGCAAGAGGTGAGTAGCCTCCTGTAAGAGCCTTTCCCAAGCAAACTATATCCGGACTGGACCGCTGCGCCAAGTACTCGACCATATTCCCTAACCTACCGAACCCAGTTGCAATCTCATCGAGGATTAGCAGCATGCCGTACTTGTGGCATAACTCTGATATAGTTTTCTGGAAGCCCTTGGGATATACGTTAACGCCGCCAGCTATCTGTGCACCACTTTCCATTACCATTGCGCAGCATGTGGTACTATACCTTGAAAAGATCCTTTCTAGCCCCTCACTGTACTCCTGATCAATGCAATGACGACTGTTGAGCAAAGTAATAGACTCAGGAGGAGGAATCCTTGTTGACAACCTCAAGATTGATTTGTAGGGGCGAAAGTATTGCGGAACATAACCTATTGACATAGCTCCTATCGTGTCACCATGGTAAGCATTCTCCAAGGAGAGAAATCGGTTTTTTTTTGTATTGCCCTTGTTTCTCCAGTATTGAAGCGCCATTTTCAAAGCAACTTCTATTGCTGTTGATCCATTATCAGAATAAAATACATGATCCATTTGTTTTGCAATTTTAAGTAAGATTTCTGCTAGTTCTGTTGCGGGTTGGTTGCTCAAACCGAAAAGTGTCGAATGTTGCAGTCGTTTAACTTGTCTTGTTATCGAAGATATGATTTCCTTTCTACTGTGACCCCAGACATTACACCACATGCTAGCACAACCATCGAGATATCTATTGCCTTCAGAATCTACTAGATAAAACCCATCACCCCGCACAATCACCTTGTTGTCCGATTCCAACCAGTCATTCATTTGAGTGTAGGGATGCCAAACAAATTGTTTATCTGCTTGTCGTAAATCCAATCCAAATAAATCCAGGCTGCAGGAAATAATAAACTATTGTTTTGGAACAAAAAGGATTCTTTATAACTGGGACTGACACGTGTGTTGGAAAGACAACAATTGCCGCAGCTATAGCATGGAGTATGAAAAGAAAAGGATTAGATGTTGGGGTAATGAAGCCATTCGCTACCGCAGACAAAAAATACAGCTTGAAATATAAATCGGCTGATGCGGGAATACTCGCAACTGTTGCAGACGTAAGCGATACGTACGACAACATTAATCCCTTTTTTTACTCTCTACCAACAGCTCCTTATACTGCTAGTCTTGTAAAGAGGTCTGCAAGGGTTGACATATCACGAGCAATAAGTTGTTATAATAAACTCGCTTCCCGACATGATAAAATGATCGTTGAGGGGATAGGGGGAATCCTGGTTCCTTTGACAAGAAATAAAAGCCTTGCTGACTTCGCAAGAGCCATAAACCTTCCTGTTCTAGTGGTGGCGAGGTTCCAAATAGGAATGATAAATCATATTCTGCTTACTTTGAGTGCTTGCGTTGATTATAGCCTAAAAGTTAAGGGGATTATACTCAATGATCTAACTGATTGGAAGGGTCAGGTTAAGAAGGAGGTGCTAATAGAAACCATCGAAAAAGTATCTAAAGTAAGAGTAGTGGCGACTATACCTTTTATGGAGAACGATACGCCGAAGAAAGTCGCCGAGGCCTTAGAAAGTTCACGTTCACTCTGTAGGAAAAAAAGTCTGTTTCACTATTAGCTGCCTTACATTCTATGATTATAATCAAGTCAGCTACTACTTACCTCACTGTAGGACTGGTAGCCTCCGTCTGCGCGTATGCATCCGCGACTTAAACAAACTAGAGGGATGTGTCACTGAATCTGACACATTTCCTGTTAAGGGAACAGATGCGAGGAGGGAGTCGAGATTAGTTTGTCTAAAATAATTTTGGCTTGTCGGGCTAGACAGTCGATATCGTATATTGAAGAAGATCAAACATTACCGTTGCCTAAACATTTATTTTTGCGTTGGATTTCCTCTATACTGCGCCGCTGTAGCTCAGCCTGGTAGAGCAAATGCATGGTCTTTTTCGCATGAGGGCTATGAAGCTTAACTGGCTGTTAACCAGTGGGTCATCAGTTCGAGTCTGATCAGCGGCGCTCCATTTCTCGAAGTAAACTCGCCTGGTTAGTCATGCTAAAAGGTCTGGAACTAGACTCGGAGCTGAAACGCCTAGAATGAGATTATATCGAGGGCTATTGCGTCAGACAGCAAGTCCAGATGGCGGCTTGCAACTATATAGCTATTCTTTATCTCATTAGGTGAAACCCACCTGTTCGATGAAGAGAAGAGTCTTTCCCTTTTAATTCTGGACT
Organism: uncultured Nitrososphaerales archaeon; assembly: GCA_963737815.1. Taxonomy (GTDB): domain Archaea; phylum Thermoproteota; class Nitrososphaeria; order Nitrososphaerales; family Nitrososphaeraceae; genus TH5893. The sequence goes on from CAVTUB010000007.1 coordinate 92,656, forward strand.
CTAACTCTTGCAAATCTAGTTCGACTTCTTCTATCTGCTCCGTGTCCAAATATCTAATCGTAACCAAAATTTTCTTTACCAGAACCCTTCTGCCCAAATCGCTGGGAATAGTCTCTTGCATTTTCATCGATATCGACCAACTTGAGCTTCAATTGAGACTTATTTAGAGCGTCTCTGCTCGTAAGCAACCTATCATCAACGAATCTATCAAAGGTCATAAGACGTCGCAGCCTTAAATGAACTTGATTTGAACATATATTCTATTCACTAGGATGAGTTGGATACGGAATAATTTACAACCTATAGATCACCAATAGCCTTATCAGTATTTCTGGAATTCATAAAATGGAGTCCCTTCACCTGATACTCCACAATTTATCATCTTTACGCGCATTCCTATCTGTGGCGAAATGGATTTTAAGGAACCTACTAATTTAATCCCGTTTATTCTAACGACCCCAAATATGATAGGACTACACAAATTACGGGCGGTTGTATACTCGATTAAACTCCCTATAGGAGATCTTATTCTTCTTAGCTTTACCCTAGACATACAAAAATAACATTGGTCTATGGGCGGCCATACAGGCAAACCGCATCTAATGCAATAAGGGATAGCAAATCTGCTTCTTCTAAGATTGCATAAGAATTGTTCACTAATCAACTTTAGAATCACCTGCTCAGTATGATAACTGATGATGAAGTTCCAGCAGCGGCCATGTTATGGACTAAGCCAGTTGAGCAACCTTTGACCTGAGTCCTTCCTGCCCGTCCAGCTAGTTGGGCTGCTATTTCTGCGGTCTGTGCCACTCCTGTGCATCCAACAGGATGCCCACAGCCCAATAACCCTCCACGGGGATTAGTTGATATTTTCTGTTGGGTAACAAATTTTCCTCCTTCCCCTTTCCGTGTCAAAAACAGATCTTCATAGGCCATAATTTCCATGATAGTAAATGCATCGTGTAATTCGACGACATCAATGTCTTGCGGCTTAATGCCAGACATGTCATAAGCCTGTCGGCAAGCTTCCCGAGTTGTCATTAAGCCCACATCGTCGTCCGCGAGCATTAGGGACAAACTGGCGCCGCTCGTTTTCTGTCCTATTCCTCTTATCCAGATGGGATTATCAGTCAATTGCTTAGCCTTCGCCCTTCGAGGCTAATAGCAGGGCAGAAGAACCAGTGCAAATAAATGAGGAGTCAAGACTTTTTATAGGATCTGAGATCTTTTTTGAATTCATGACCTCTTCGAGGGTGATCGGATTCCTGAACAAGGCAAGAGGGTTTTTAGAGGAATTCCTGTGGTTTTTGACGGATACTGCGGCCATTTGCTCTTCGGTAGTTCCAAACTTTCGCATATGAGAGCGGGCAAATAAAGATGCCCAGTGGACAGGGAGATTAAAAGAGCCTCTAGTTAAATCCCATTGAAGTTTCTTGGCTGAAAAATTGTTCCCACATTCGGCGCCAATGACCAGAGCACAATTACAAAGTCCTGCGGCTATTTCGGAAAATGCCGAAATTACCGCTGCAGTTCCAGAATTGCAGAGGTTGTCTATACGACAAGATTTCCGAGGCTTTAAGCCCAACATTTCTGAAACTATACTTGAAGTGTATTGAAGTGTAGAACAGGTGGAAAGAATCACCGCGTCGACTTCGCCTCGGTCAATATTCGTTTTTCTAAAAATTTTGAGACAAGGATCACAAGCCAATGAATAAACAGAGGACTTCTGTTTTTTTTGTGAACTTAGATGTTCCGGAAGCAACGATGGCAACTTCTTCAGTCATTTTTGTTGAAAGTAGTAATAATATCTCTTATTGAGCCTTCTGCATCATCTTCCACTGGGTTAATCTGCAATATCGGCAATGAGATACCAGCTGAAATAAATTTCCTTAGCGATTTGATGGCGTTTTCCTGACTTCCATAAATGGCCAGAGATCTCAACATTTTATCGGGCACCATTTTGGCCGCAGCCTTTAGTCCATTAGTTTGGTACTCAGTCTTTATGTCTTCTACTTCATTTCTAAATCCATTATCTGCTAAAAACCTGTTGTAGTAATGGCCAACCGATGTATAGAATGCAATAGTTTTAGCTGCTCGCTCTCATTCCTTTTTCTGGATTCTTATCCGATATTGCTGTTATAAAAACACAACCAATTTCAAAATTTCTATCCTGTTGATTAGACCTAAGGACTGAGACAATCCTTCGAAGTTCGTGTTCAGGACGAAGGTAGAGCAAAACACCGTCCGCTACCATGGTAGATAACCTGATCATCTTGGCGTTTACAGCGGCAATGAATATAGGAATTTTTGACCTATTCGGTTTAAATGACAATTTAAAGTTCTTTAGCGAGCAAAAGGTTCCTTTGTAATTCACGACGTCCCCTGTAAGGATAAGGCGTATACATTCCACATATTCGCTCATCCTCTCAACAGGGTATTCAAACTTCAAGCCATGCCAATGTCTCGGCTAAGATAGGCGTACCAACTCCTAAGCCTATTATCATTCTTTGGTTGGAGAGTATATCCACCGTTGCAGCCGACATCGCTATAGTTGCTGGTGATCTTGAAAAAATACTTGCAATGGAAGTTCCAAGTTTAACTCTATTAGTTACTTGAGTAAGCGCTCCAAGGGAAGAGAATGCTTCGCGTCCCCACGACTCTGGTACCCAAATGGAGTGTGTGTTAGAGTTATGGTCTGCTAGCCTCCCTGCCAATAGCATCTCTCTAGCGGTAGTCAGCGTACCCAGACTATATCCTATGCGCTCGGCCTTCAAGCTAGTAGTCTACTGTTCTTAATCTCTCTACCAGCTTCTTCAATATCCTTATGGGAGTCAATGGATCGCCAAAAAGATTTCTCATACCGTATCGCCCTGATTTTTCTATTCTTAATCATTACAGGAAGAGCTGTGATCTCAATATTCCCAATATCTGGAAGATAGTCAAAAACCTCTGATCCAAAATAGTATACCCCCGCATTTATCCATCTGTCCTTAATCTGGGGCTTTTCAACAAAACCGATAATATTAGAGCTTCCATCTAACTCAATTACACCGTATGGGCTTCTTAGCGGAACAACAGCCAAAGCCGACGATGTCATGTCATCTCGCAATATATTTGGGTCTAAATCTGTCAAGATATCGCCATTTACCATAAAGAAACCGTCATTTTCTGCTCCCCCTAAGAGGCTTTGAGCATTCTTAAGTGCTCCGCCAGTACCCGAGCGGCTCTTCTTCTACAGCGTACCCTACCTTTACTCCGAATTTACTCCCGCTACCGATATAGTCGATAATGTGTTCTTTAAGATATCCTACACAAATTACAATTTCCTCTATTCTAAACTTTTTGAACCATTTTATTTGCCATTCTATGATTGGTTGATCAAGAACCTCTATCATAGGTTTGGGCCTTTCGTCAGTTAGCGGTCTCAACCTTTTACCAAGTCCGCCAGCAAGAATAACTGCCTTCATTATCTCGCTCTCTTACTCTCTACAAAAAAATTTCTGCAATGCAAATATGTCTTGCCCTTTAATTAATAGCATCTTTGTTGGTGAATTACTAGAATTGTTAGACCCTGACATTTGCATAGGGTTTAACCTTCCAAACATATCTGCGCAGAGAAAAGACATCAAGAAATCAACATCTTCCGTTATTTATGCTTCCTCATACTGGAATTTCAAAATATCAGAGAATGGCAGATAGCAGGAAGTCGCAGGGTTCATATCATTATTTTCAGAAATGAAATTGACTGAACTTTTGTACCCGGCTTCAAACAGATTAGATCATCATCCTCCTTCCTCACGAGAATAGATGTACAATCCATCCAAGAATACTCTCTGATCCTTACCCTTTACTTTTGTTGACGATTCGATATTGGCTGCTGTCTGAGAGACGTCTTCTAGGCTGGGACCTTCAACGACGACATCGTCAGCAACTATGTTCACCTTTGTTGTATCGCCAACAATATGTGAAATTCTTGCAGATCGTTCACCAAAAAAGTTTTCCACATGTATTTCTTTGCCTTTTACTCTAACTGAAATTGGAAAATGTGCGAAGACTATTTTCAATTTATATTTAAAGCCTTTCTCGACGCCTTTCATCATGTTATTGATAATGCTTCTCGCTGTATTTGTTATCGCAAGGTCTCTTTTTCTTTTCCCCGGAGGTTCTATAGTTATTATCCTATCTCCGACAGTTATAACAGCTGGCAATTTGTGAATATCTTTGCTGATAGTTCCCTTCCTTCCAGTGACAACGATATGATCGTCTTGTTTTTTTACACTAACGTGCTCGGGGATACTGAGTTCAGTAGCAGCCTTATCTTTAGAAGACATAACCTATTAGTACACCTCCAAGGCCGTTGTCTTGCGCTTCATGATGTGACATTATCCCACTGCTTGTGGAAACGACCAAGATTCCCATGCTGTAGGCCGGGAGAAATTGACGCTCCCAATTCAAATATTCATCTTTTTTTACACTGAATCTAGGAGTTATAACACCACATTTGTTAATTTTGGCTAAAAGCTGTATCCTAAACTTGCCAGCACGTGCATCATCAATTTGTTCGAATTCTCCTATGTAGCGGTATTTTTGCATGGCGCGCAACACATCGCTTGCAAATCTGGAAGCCGGAATTACTATGCACTCTCTTTTCCTTCTCGTCTCGTTATTGTATAGAGTTGTGAATAGGTTAGACAAAACATTTAGAGCAGGCAAGTCTGTACCATTACCCCTTTACTGATATTTGATAAAACCCAAGCTGGAAGCTACTTCTCTGAAGCATTGTCTGCACAGCATCAAGTTATATTTTTGTATCAACGCAGTATATTGACCACATCTTCTACACCATCTGGTTCCTTTTCCATGCGCTACTTGTTTTCTGCCCGTTATACTATATTCTCTAGGTTTGGGCATTATGCTATTTCAACTCCAAAGCTATGTTTCAAAAAACTAATCGCATCTTCTCTTGTTATTCTATGGCTTTTGCCTATGCTAGATTTATTTCTTTTCCTGGAAATTCTATATCCGGGCCGAGAAAGTGCCATACATACGTCCATACCGAAGATCCCTATCTCAGGGTCATATTTGGTGCCGGGGATATCTATGTGCTCATGAATTCCGATGGATAAATTTCCGAAATCATCAAAAGATGAGGCCTTAATCGTGTTTCCCTTGGCCGAGATAACTCTCCTCAAAAACTCAACTGCTTTATCTCTTCTCAATGTCACCATTGCTCCTATTGGCTCCCCTTTGTGTATCCCGAAGTCTCTAATACTATTCTTTGCTCCACAAACCTTGGGTTGTTGGTCAGTCAGTGCATTCAAGGCTTTTTTTGCCTTTTCAACAGGTTCTCCTGATCGGCCAACGCCGATATTTATGACGACCTTGGCTATTGCTATGTTCTTCATTGGAGAAAGATTTGCTTCAACACCCAATCTTAACTCACCTTGAGGGCAGGGACTTCTGAACCCACAGCAATTACAATATCTATAGGCAGCTCGACCGATCTGTCGGCGTACGATAGTAAAGCCCGTTTGGGAAGAGAAAAAACACCATCCCTGATATCTTCAACTTTGCCAATTATGCCTGCGTTTTCGCCTCGAGTTATCAAAGCGGAACATCCTCTTTCAAATTTGATATGTGTCAGGACTTTTAGGTCAGGAAGATTAACAATACAACTGTCTCCAACGTTCATGATATCATTGCTAATAATCGTATTACCATCATGAAACCCATATTGTAGTTTTCCACCTTTGATCATAACTTTGCTCTTGACCTTATCTATTTTCGATGTTTTTTCAAGGTCAGAGATAGCAACTGGTTTTAGAACTTCAGAATCTTTTGCAACGAACCTAAAAGCTTCTCCAGTAGGAACGAGCTCCACTACGTCCATCAAGCCTATCCCAGTATTCACATCTGAACATATCCTGCCGTCGACTTTTATTTTCTGGGCAGTCACAATTTTCTTAGCTTCGCGCATCGTGCTACAAACTTTCAGAATATCTCTCAATACTACTCCTAATGGATAAGCAGTACTTTTCGAATGTGGGCCAGGATGGACTTTGAGAACAAATCTACTATGCTTTCTCTCAATCTTCCAAAATTTTGGAGCCATCTGCCTCTTTAATCTGGTGTACCCTCCTTTGTTTGCCATTACTTTCGTTTCCCCTTATTCGATCGCCTCTGCGTTCGTTGTTTTTTAGGTTTCCTAGGACTCTTGGAGTTTTCTTTGGATTCTCGTCGCTGAAGCCTATTTTGGCGGTATTTGTCATCCATATTGAAATTCGAAATCAAGACATTAGAAGAATGAATCTTCACCTTCACGTTTCCTCCCTTTACTTTTTCTCTTTGGATACCTTCAATTGCGAGGGTCCCACGTATTGTGTTCACAGATTCCACCTTGCCTTCAATTCCGCTGTATTCTCCCCTCATTATCCTTACCGTGTCGCCTTTTATCACTCGATACGATCTAAGACTGTACTGCCTGTTCAAATTGTCGTCAAGATGAGCTGCAATCGAGGCATCGCGACGGTGTTTTGACATATGCATTAACTTTGGATTTATTTTTGACATATCCATAAACCTATATTATCATTGAAGCAAGATTTGCTATTCTTGGCCATTTTTCAGCTGATTCTGCAGCTACAGGACCCTTAATATCTGTGCCCTTAATTTCTCCCTCTGGTGTAACCAAGACTGCTGCATTGTCCTCAAATGTAACCCTCTGTCCATTTAGCCTTCTGAGGGGATACTTTTGTCTTATTATAACCGCTCCAAAAATCTGTTTTCGAAGTTCTGCTTTGCCTTTCTTAACGGTTACTGTTACAAAATCTCCAACTGCAGCTGATGGCATTCTGGAATGTCTTCCTTTCCAACGGTTAACCATAGCTATCTTTAATATCTTAGCGCCTGTATTGTCGGCACAAACCAGCGATGCTGTAACTGGAAGCGCTCTGGTGATATATGGACGAAATTCTTCTACGCCTTTTGCTGAAACGGCTCTCGTCTTAGCCGCCATTTTTCTCACTTGCCTCTATAACAGTAAATGAAATAGTTTTAGAGAGCGGTCTACACTCAGCTATTTTAACCTGCTGGCCCTCTGTAACGCTAATACATGGGGGTAGATACGCGTGTACTTTCGACCGGCTTCTCTCCAACCTCTTATATTTAGTAACTGGGTGGGGAAATTCCCTTGCAACCACAACCATTTTAGTCGCTCTTGAGCTTACCACTATGCCGTTGAACAACTTGCCCCTAACAGGAAGAGAGCCGTGAAAAGCACATAAGCGATCATTACACGATTTTTTCGGTGGGACAAGTGAAATACCAATATTTCTAACCATATTTATCGCCTTAGCTGTTCCTTGAGAGCCGATCCTCTGGTCTTCCTATCAATGACGAACCACTTATAAAGCAAACCCCTGAGTCTAGCGAGACCTCGATTTTAGTGGCATTTCTTTTAGGTATAACTTTAGTTCCAAGTGATGTTCGTATCGAAAATGTATTCTTTGTTTCCTTTATAATGCTCCCAGCTATTTTTCTCATTGTCCCTCCGGTATTATCTAAGATACGAACTTTCAGTCCAATGAGTTCATGACATAGAACCGTATCTGCTTTAATCATGCTGTGCTATCCTTTTTTTCATTTAAGATCGTTAATATCCTTGCAATGTCTCTTCTTATCCATCGAATGCTACCCGTTTCCTTTTTTAGAGTACCCTTTGCTCGTTCTGATTTCAACTTCAGCAATTCAGCCTTTAGCTCAGAGAGTTTCTCAGCCAAATCATTTTGATTCATCTCCTGCAAAGTTTTTAATTTAACCCTAGCCATTCGTGCTACCTCCTGCAGCCAATGCCTTCTCCTGTTGTTGTTCAGTAGAAGAATGAGAAATCTTGTCTGTAGAGAGTACATCCGGTTCAATTGTGGTGTCAGTTTCAGACTTGGATTGTTCTTCCTTGTCACCCTGGGTGTCTATGATTTCAAACTCTTGGGGGAGCTCATTTCTCAAAGCTATACGAAGTTGCACACCCATCAGACCCATCTTGGTCAACACATGTGTAATCCCAATGTCAACGACACGCGATGCTACATCTCCACTTTTTGGAATTATCCCAGAAGAATGTTTTTCAAAATGAGCACGCTCACTCCGGAGTTTTCCTGCAATGGAAACTTCTACCCCCAAGGCACCGGCGTTCATTACCGTGTTAATCGTCCACAAAGCTCGCTCTCCTAAATGCTGTTCCTCTCTCAATCAGTTGAGCTATCCTGTTGCACATTATCTTGGGATTGAGTTCTGGTACGGCGACTTCCATGACGGAGATCTGCGGACTAGTAAGACCAAACTTTTGCTCAAGTTTAGTAGTAAGATCCTTAATTCCAGTCCCCTTTCGACCTATCACTAACCCGGGTCGAGTGACGTATAGGGTGATCCTCGTTCCAATTGGAGTTTTCTGTACATCCACATATCCGTAGCCTGCGTCCTTCAATGTTTGCGAGAGAAATTCGTCGAGTTCCATATTTCTGTAATTACTTTTAATAACGTTTTTTACAGCACTCATTGTTCCTATCTTATCTCCTGAGCAACCAACTCCACGTGCACCAACGTGTCTATTTTTGGAGTCGACCGCCCCATGGCTCTCGGCATAAATCGCTCGAGTTTTCTTGCTTTGTGCACTACGGCACTAATTATCGTAAGCCTGTCAAGATCCATACCCTTATACTCAGCATTAGATTCCAAGTTATCTAGGAGTCTCAGAAATTCCTTAGTGGCTTTCTGTGGAAATCTGCCTGCAAAAAAGCCATCACGGATATTGGATCTATGCGCAACTTCATTGTTGTATCTTCTGTATGGCACAGCAATTTCCTTTGACAAAACCCGTTCGAGAAACTCTCTTGATTTCTCTAGAGACATACCCTTGATAGCAACTGCAATTTCTCTTGAATGCTTATGAGAAATATCCTTATCCCTTATTCTTGCTCTCACATGCCTGGACTTGTCAAATTCTTGAAATGCGTAAGTAGGGTTTCCCATATAATGCTCACTTCAATGGAACATACAGACTAGATCTAGAAGAGCCCACACCTGGCGCTCCATGTTGGACCCTCTTATTCGTAATGGCGTATTCGCCGAGGTAATGTCCAATCATTTCCGGCCTAATCAACACGGCAGAAAAATCTTTACCATTATGAACATTTATCGTAAGGCCGATCATGTCAGGTAGAACTATCATGTCTCTGACATGTGTTTTTAAAAGCCCGCGCAGTTTGCCTTCTCTTGCCATCTTAATCTCTTCACGTAATTTTCTCTTCTCATCATTCATATACTTGTCAACTCTCTTGTCCAACGATCTACGTTGGCGCGAATTGAGAAGCGGTAATATAGATTCTATAGAAGATGATTGCAATTGTTGCAATGTGTAACCCTTGAACTTGAATTCACGGACCAATCAGAATCATTTATCTCCAGTTAGTATACTCCTTTTAAACCTAACTAGGAATCTGTGCAAATCAAACAAGTCCCAATCGTGTAGCAAGTTCCCGCGCTCCCCCTTCCGACTTAAATTTTATGATTGCTTTCTTACCTTGAATTGTCTTCGCAGTGTTTACCTCGCTAGCATCGGCTTCATATACTAATCTCATAGCGTCAATAATTTCACTTTTGGTGGATTTTTCGGAAACAATAAATGTCAATTTATTCTCTTTCTCGATTATATTGAAGGTCTTCTCCGTCACGTAGGGTTGGATGAATAATGTATTTGCTTTTTCAGTAGAGATTTCACTCTTATTCTTTTTTTTCCCTTTCATTTTTTGATCTCGCTGTCTGTATTATCCTGATTTTTTGTATTAAATTGTCCCAGGTATTCTAATGCACCCTCCGAAAAGATAGTCAACCTTATTGGTTTCGAGCCAGGAGCCAAATCCAATACACTTAAGGATTCAATATCCTTGACATCTACCCCCGGAATAGAATTAGATAATCTCGCTATCCTTGATCCTCTCCTCACTACTATTAACGCACAAGTGCCTCCACGTTTGCCCCCCGTTCCTTTTTTCCCTCTTTCCGTAATCTTCTTGATTGACCCGCTAGCTCTTGACAGATCTCTAGCTAGTCCAAACGCTATTAAGGTTTTTTGGAGATCTCGCGTTTTAGTAATCGACTCTATTGCATCAGATGCTACAATAGGAAATTCAGAGATTCCCTCAACATGATGGCCTCTGCCTTCAACAAGATCTTTACGAGATGTAGCTGCCAATAGCTGAACACAAGCCCAAACGTCTTTCCTTTTTGTTTATCTTTTTGTGGATTACCTTCCATGATTCAGGAGGATGTGCCACTCTTCCGGCTCTGACACCCGCAACGGAGGCCGCTTGTCCAGCCCGGCTAAATCCCTGTCCACGAATTCTGGCAAGCCGAGCAATTCCAAGACCTGTATTTCGGGATTCAGCGCTTACCAATTCTCCAGCAGCTGGGTAACGACCTTGCTTCTGGAACTTGTGCGACAGCAAATTAACATATACCCTATGAATGACTTCGGGCCTGAAGGAAGTTCGAAAAATTTGAGGCACCTGCATGGTGCGTTCAGAGGAGCCATCGAGAGACCTGACCACCATTTCTGATTTCATCTTGACATTACCTCGATGACTTTGGGCTCAATTACCTTTCTGTTCGTATCCCTCATAGGTTGGCGTAGTTTCACGAGTCTCCTTGGAACCCCCGGAACTGAGCCCCGCAACACTATATAATCTTCTTTGATAAGACCAAAATGCTTGAATCCGCCGCTCGGATTAATGGATATTTGATTATCATTTCCGACGGTTGACATTAGCAAGATTCTTTTGTTATATTCAGTTCTTTGATGGAACCCCCTTTGACCTTGTCTGGGGACAGTATACATTACAACCGCAGGAGAAATGGGTCCTAATGTCCCGACAGCTCGCACACTTTTTCTAGATTTATGTTGTTTTCGTTTAACTCCAAATCTAGTTATTGGGCCCTCCACGCCTTTTCCCCTTGTAATTCCTAGGACATCAATCTGCTCGCCCTAATTGGAAGACATCCTTAATGCGGATTTCCTTTCCGAATTGGCTTTTGATATACTCATATTTCTTCTGAATGTCATTGCCAGAAACAGCTATCTCAAATATAAAGGGCCTTTTTTGCGATAAGTTGGCCTCTCGAGGAAGGACGACCGCAGTCGCGACTACATTATCTACAGAACCCAAGCCAATCTCGGCCTTGGTAACCAGTCCTTCTTTGAATTTAATGTCTGTCTTACGAGCAAGCTCTTTGGGTACATCTTTGGCAAACACGTCAAATATCACCTGCTTTCCGTTGACCCCTTCCTTGTATCCGCGAATTCCCACTATTCGAATAGGAGGCGTGGCAATAACTGTCGAGGGGTTTAAGAAATTCTTGCCAAAATTGGGAGTCTTTTCCCTATCATCGACTGTCAAAATATTTATTCCGCCAGCTTTGAATCCTGCAAATCCCAAAAGACTCGGTTTTTCTTGATTTACATCCGGCCAATTCCTGATTCTTGCCTCGAGACTCTTTGCTCTAGATCTAGGTCTAAATGCTATGCTTCCACGGCGAGGTGCACTATATTTGCGATGGCCCATCGATAAATCAACTTTGTCGGTTCCCCGTTAATAAATTTATAACCTATCGAACAGAGATAGGGTTTGATAACCTGATCCATAATCAGTGTGGTTGAGCAAACAATAGTCATGATCTGAAGCTGCTTTCATGAATTGAGATAGTAGTTAATAATTGCAAGTGTGCCCAAGAAGGCTTCTTCTAATCTGACAGTCTGTGTTCCTTGAAAAGGGAACATATTGGTCACGAACGGATAAGAATGAACATCATATCCTTCACTTGTTAAGATCTCATCGACCCCCCTTTTCGGGGATCCAAAGACTACCAAAATTTTTCTCTTTACTCTTAACTTCTGAGAAAGGCTTGGTTCAAAATTCTTCAACGACTCGCCTTCTCTCAACGTGATGATTATCTCCATATCGCTCATTTGGTCGAGTAAGGTGTGCAATGATTTAGCGTCATTGACTTCAAATCCCCAGTACGAAGACTTAATATCTTGTTGATTTATTTTTTCAGCGCGGAGATTAGGGAATGAAGACTTTAATTTAACATTTACCTTTGTTCCAGCAGTCGCCAAGCCCTCGAATCGTATTAAAGGACCTAACCCTATATCCACATAAAGCTTGTCTTTTACCTGTACTACAACCCCCACTCTTACTTCTCCCTCTCTTACGAACTTTATATCCTGCCACTCTTTGTGATGGGGAGCCCTGATGGGAGGAAGGATTCCAGCATACCTCAACTCTGGCATTTGAGGAAACAATTCCTTTCTTAGATATTGCGGAGTATCCAAATAACTCAAAATTAATTTGATTAACCTGCGATCTGCTTTCGCAGCGTGAATATCTCTGTCCTGGTATAAATAAATGGTCTTTACTCTAAAGATGGACGATGCTCTAGCGATCTGGCTTATCTTAAGAGTTTTGTCTCTCAGTGTTTGCTCCTCAGATAAGAAAGAGTCAGGTATAGCCACTGAAATATTAACAGGACCAAGCATTATTCTTGCAACAAGGTTTGAACCATCCTTTCTAAACCACTATTCGCTCCAAACCCCTTGTGCCTCAGTATACCTTTCTTGTCAATGATTATTGTCGACGGGGTTCCCCTCAAAGAGTATTCTTCGAAAGTCCTCGCAGAATATTTTTTCAGATTCAAGTACTGCCTAGCACGATCGAAAAGTGCTGATTTCTCTTTTTCGTCGTACGAACGATAGCCCTCCACGTTGGCCTCAATGAAATCCATTATTTTGCCTTCGGTAGATTGGAAATGTTTCTTTCACAATCATATCCATTGCAATTGGAAATGGGAGTTTGTAAGGTAACTTGTTCCCAGGAAGCAGTTGGTTGTACTCCCTCAAAGCTCTCAACGTCTCTCCGACTACTTCACCGGTTGAAACTAAGAGTTTCAAGTTAGAAAGAGTGTTTTTCTCATAATCTTCAAATGCGGTGGCCAGACCGAAGACCTTAATTGCTTCTCCTCGATAGCGATTATATATATTGATAACTTCGGGCATCCCATAGAGAAAGCACCCTGGACAGTTTACTTGGAAAATCTCGGCTACTACAACATTTCCTTTTTCCTGGGTGGTGTCAATTGGATTGCCTTGGACCCATTCAGAAACCTTGATCTTGGGAGCAAGGGCTCCTATTTCTATCGACATATATTTGATTTGAGGTCCCAGGACCTTTAATATTAAGATTTTTAAAAGCTTATGCTTTTGGTGTCTTGTCTTTTGCTATACTGGCATATCTTTCTATGTCCTGATCTTCAATCTTCTTCATTGTCTTTGCTTCATTGTCAATAACTGCCATTTTTACATGTCTCGTTCCCGTCTTTTCTTCGCTCACCAGATATATAGACTGCATCGCGAGAGCACCTGCATCGTCCATTGATATTTCAATCTGGTATTGCTTTTCTAAAAATTCTGTGACTTGGTCGCTACCGGCGCCTATTGCTACTGCATCGTATCCTATGTAAGTGCCACTGGGGTCAGTCAAATATAAGGAAGCGCCAGTCTTATCGACTCCTGCGAGAATTAAGGCTACACCGAATGGTCTCACTCCTGCATACTGAGTGAATTGTTGGGCCATATCAGCAATATTCTTAGCTACACCCTCGACATCAACGGGTTCATCATAAATAAGCCGATTGCTCTGTGCGAAAAACCTAGCATGGTCAACTTGAGTTCTGGCATCAGGAATATATCCCGCTCGCTGCCACACCTATATGATCATCTACTTGAAAAATCTTTTGTGTCACATTCGAAATTTGCAATTTTCGGGCTTTCTCTTCTACTGCGAGAATAACACCGTCTCTACTTTTCACGCCTATTGCTAAAGTTCCTCTTCTAACTGTCTCAATTGCATATTCTACTTGGTAAAGCCTGCCGTCAGGCGAAAATACTGTAATCGCTCTATCATATCCTGCTGCTGCTGGTAACAATTCATTTTTTACTACTTTGCATTCTTTAATTTAAATTTACCTTAAAATCGGAATCCGCTAGATTTAATTTATATTTGATTATGCAATTATGATTTGGTTCAAGACGATGTGATGTTTCATGGCCACCCCAATATTCTTTCATTCCACAAAAAAAGCGTTGAAATAACACGGGATGGCGACCTTTCACGCAGGGGGGATTGTATTATTGGAGTCGGTTCAAATAAAGGGTGTGGTCTTCTAGACCAACGCTTGCGCCATGCCATAGGGACAGATGGTGCTCAAATAAGAATGGAAATAATTGTCGACGAACTCACATTCATAATATTTGGGCGAGGAAATTGCGGTCTATCAACTTTAGATAAAAGAGACATAGTCATCCGGAAATCCAGCTTCTGTTGTCCTCGAACGTTATCAGTATCCTGTGACAAAGCGGCTTCAGATATTCCCAGCGATATGGTCGAAAAGCTGAAAAATTCTGAAACTAACGGTATGCTCAGAATAACAGTGGAATAAAAGGTATACACCTTATCGCTATTCTTTACTTCACGAAGTCGGAACATTATTTGATCATGAAAAATTCAGAAGCAAGTGTGTAGACATAAAACTTCTTCCAACAACAACCTAATTCCGGGGTAGGATGTAAATAGGACTGCAAACGGAGGTGCGATGGTCAGGCAATTTTAACCAAACTGACAAACCCATTCGTTGTTGCGAGTATTGCAATGATCAAAATTTTTTTCTCGTGATCTCTTCATAGGCATAGATATACCTACGCGAAAGGCGGGTGACAATTTCAGGAGGGATAATAGGCGGAACGGGCTTTAGCCCTTTTTTCGAGTATGTGTCAATAACATCCTTGAAGCCAGTGTTTGCTAGCCAATCCCGTAGTATCTGCTTATCATAGCTTCCCTGGAACTTCCCCGGCTTATACTCCGATTTTCGCCATAATCGAAATTCATCCGGCCCAAGAGAATCAGCCAGAAGAATTCTATTGTTAGGCACGTCAAATCCAAATTCAAATTTAGTATCAGCGATAATGAATCCCGATCTTCCAACTACATCGCTCATCTCCAAATATAGGTTAATTGATGTTCGTTTTACATATGCTAGGTCTTCCGGAGACAATATCCCTGAGGATATTATTTGTTCTTCGGTAATGGGGAGGTCATGCTTATCTGATTTTGTCGTGGGATCAAATAACGGTTCGGGGAGTTTGGAAGCGACTATCGGCTTGAATTTACTCAAGCCTGGATAAAAGTCGGGATACTTATGCAAGCCTTTCTATAAGTGACCCGTAAAAGTAGCCTCTTACTATAAACTCTAACGGTATCATGTGTAACTTCTTTACAAGCATCTTGTCTCGGTCACGGGTAGTTACCAAATGGTTTTCTGTTTTCAAGGTATTAAACCAAAATTCGCCAAACTGGCATAATACCTCACCTTTCTTTGGGATCAAAGCATTCATCTGAACATCAAAGGCTGAGATTCTGTCGGAAAAGTGAAATAGATATGTATTCGGTTCCGCCTCGTACACATCCTTCACCTTGCCCTTGTGAACCAGTTTCATAGCAGTACTATCCTCTATAAACAATGCATGATAAAATATCCTTTGCGCAGCATGCTGTAGGAAGGAAAGTTATCTAAACACGGGTTTGGGTAGAGTTTTGTCTTTGTAAAATAAGTGTCAAATCGGGTCCCATCGCGGAGCTATCCGTAATCCTGGAAGAACAAATGTGATTGTTTATCTATACCGTAGGTCATGGTGGGATTCGAACCCACGACCTAAGGTTTACAAAACCTTCGCTCTAACCAGGCTGAGCTACATGACCGATAGGCTGATTTAGTCCTAGGGTTCTTGTATCGCGTAATTAATACCTATAGGAGCCGTTGATGGAATCTCACTCTACAATTTAAATGCAAGAGCCATACACAAAGAGGTGTGGTGGTAGGAAAGCCATCGTTACCAAAAAAGTTTCTAATATCTGTTAGCATAGAAAATAAGATATATTTGGACGATCCGGAAGGCGACACCATTTTACGAGATCTTGTTCTGAAAGGTGGTTACTCGAACATCGAATCAGTAAGGTCAGCGAAGACCTTAAAGATAGTAGTAAAGTCCGCATCGGAAAAGAGAGCGCTTAGCACAGTGAAAAAGTTATGCAGTGACTTACGTCTATACAATCCCGCGCTAAGTGACTGTAAAATCCTGCCTACTGGAATATCTTCTAGTTAGGCCATAGTCGAACTGATGGTTCAACCCATTTTCAGACCTAGGATCCTTGAATATTTGCTTTTTTTGTCTTTGTAATCGCTATCATTATTCACCCTAATGCCCTTTGACTTCTCATTAATTAGAGCTCCCTGCAGAAGCAGCTCCGTTCTAAGATGCTTTGCAAGATCAGTTACCGTAATAATACCAATTACTTTTCCCTCTGATAATATTGGGAGCCTACGTATGTTATGGTTGAGCATTCTTTGAATAGCAACATCTATGGATGTCTCTGGGTCTGCATAAGTTCGAATCCTAGACATGACTTCTGATACCTTGACTTTGGATATTTCTAATTCCTTAGAACAAATTTTTTTTACAAAATCGCGTTCAGTGATAATTCCGATAGGCTGCTCGTTGTCCACAACCACGACGGAGCTGATATGCTTATCAGCCATTATCTGAGCAGCTTCCACAACTCCTTGGTTTATGTCGATGGTGATTACTTCCTTAGTCATTATATCACGAACTGGTTTAGTCATTACTTATTTATCTTCGATCTCATCATAAAAATCTTGTAATGCCGTTACGGGCAGACACGAGAACGGGAATAGTTTATAAATATAGGGAATCGTCACTAGGTAGCAGTGGCCAAAGCTCGCCATCGTTGTATTTCCTGGGAGCAATTGCGAAAGAGATGTTCGGACCGTCCTTGAGAAAATATACAAATTTCAAACCGAATTAGTATGGCACAATAAATCACAATTAGGGAATTTTGATGCTATTGTGATACCAGGGGGGTTTTCGTACGGCGATCGTCTTCGTGCCGGTGCAATAGCTGCTCATAGTCCTATCATAAGCGAAATTAAAAGGCTTGCAGTTGAAGGAATGCCGGTTCTTGGGGTTTGTAACGGATTTCAAATATTGGTAGAAGCCGGACTTCTTCCTGGCGCGTTAACGGTGAACAGTTCCCTGAAGTTTGTGTGTAAATGGACTGCTGTAAAGGTTGTTAACAATGA
Organism: uncultured Nitrososphaerales archaeon; assembly: GCA_963737815.1. Classification (GTDB taxonomy): domain Archaea; phylum Thermoproteota; class Nitrososphaeria; order Nitrososphaerales; family Nitrososphaeraceae; genus TH5893. The sequence goes on from CAVTUB010000007.1 coordinate 109,918, forward strand.
AACCCCATTCACTGGGGCATTTGGAAAGGGAGATATTTTCTACATACCAATTGCACACGGAGAAGGACGTTACATCGCCGACCGTAAGATGCTGAAGGCCATTAAGAGTAGAAACCAAATTGTTTTGGTTTATTCTGAGGATAACCCGAACGGCTCTGTGGGGGCAATTGCTGGACTATGTAATGAGCAGGGCAACGTTGTGGGAGTAATGCCTCATCCTGAAAGAGGAACCGAATCAATTTTAACACCCTTTGGCCTCACCAATGCCTACAGTTTCTTCGATTCTCTCAGAATTTATTGCAGCAAAAACCATTAATAGAATATGCGCAAGCTATTATATGCGGAGTTGTAAAAATGACTTCCCTAACTTCCAAAGAATTCGATTACCTCAGAAAAAAATTAACGCGTGAACCTAATGACTTAGAATTGAAGGTGATCGAAGCCGAATGGTCAGAGCACTGTTCATACAAATCCTCTAAGGGCTTAATAAGGCAACTGCCATGCAAAGGGAAGTATGTTTTGCTGGGACCGGGATTTGATGCGGCTGCGCTTGATATAGGGGACGGATATGTTGTTAGTGTGCATATTGAGAGTCACAATCATCCTTCGGTCATAGAACCCTATGGCGGAGCTGCTACTGGAGTTGGGGGGGTGATTCGCGATATTATATCTATGGGCACAAGACCGATTGCATTGCTTGATGCTCTTAGATTTGGTAAAATTGACGGGACTGCAAAAAGGTACTCAAAAGCTAGGTGGCTCTTTAAGAATGTTGTAAAAGGTATCGCAGACTATGGAAATTGCATAGGTGTTCCAACAGTTGCGGGTGAAGTGGAGTTCGACCCATCTTTCGATGATTATTGCCTAGTTGATGTTGCTTCAATTGGTTTTGGTAGGAGAGACCAGATCGTAAGAAATCATGCATCTAATGGCGATTATATCATACTTGCTGGAGGAGCTACAGGAAGGGAGGGTATGGGAGGTGCTGCCTTCGCATCAAAAGAAATGAGCGAGGAAAACAGATCGGCCGTTCAGATTCCGGATCCCTTTCAAGAAAAACTGCTTATGGAGGCCACATTGGAAGCTGTTGAAAAACACCTCGTAAAGGCTTTGAAGGATCTTGGAGGAGGAGGCCTTTCATGCTGCCTTTCGGAATTGTCACACACTTTGGAGAAGGGATTTGATATTGACCTAGGTAAAATTCATTCAAAGGAAAAAAACCTTGAACCTGCAGGACTTATGGTATCGGAATCGCAAGAGCGCATGTTAATTGTTACCGACTCTATCAAATTAAAGGGACTAAGGAAAACTTTTCGAAAATATGATCTTCAGCTACAGTCTGATTGGTAGAGTGAAAGACCATAGCGACCTCGTGTTGAAGTTCAAAGGAAAGATTGTTGGAAAGATGCCTTCAAGCCTAATTTCAAATGCTCCCCTTGTCCACAGATCATCCGAGCGGCCTCGGAATATGGATAAAGTTCAGAATGCTAGAACTTCTCCCGAACAACCCTCTAATTTACAGAAGGTATTGTTATCAATGCTTTCGGATCCATCTATCGCTAGCAAATCATGGATATACGAGCAATATGATCACGAAGTTGGAACGAGGACAGTGATAAAACCAGGTTCTTCTGATGCCTCTGTCTTGAGACTTACCGATAACAAATTTATATCAGTCAAATTGGATGGCAATTCCAAGCAATGTTACTTGGATCCGTACAACGGTACTTTGGGCTGCTTATCAGAATGTACAAGAAATGTAGTGTGTACTGGTGCAGAACCAATCGGAGTGATAGATCACCTGCAATTTGGAAGTCCCGAAAACCCGCATACATACTGGTCATTGGAAGAATCAGTCAGAGCAATTGTTGACTTTTGTAAATTTATGGATCTACCCGTTGTGGGAGGAAAGGTAAGTCTTTATAACGAAATACTGGAAGGGCCCGATAAAACCCACACCAGTGATCGGTTGTTTAGGATTGATAGAAAATGCAGGTTGGATAACTATTTCATCTTTAATACCTTCAAATACGATTTTTATTATAGGCCTAACGTCTGATGAAATGGGAGGTTCAGAATACTACGAGTATTATCACAATATTGTCGGCGGAATCGTACCAAAACTTGACCTTAAGATCGATATGTTGAACAAACGAGTAATGCTATCTCTTATTCGCGCGAACCTAGTAACGTGTGCGCATGATTGTTCCAAGGGCGGATTGGCTATTGCATTGTGTGAAATGGCCATAGGGGGGAAAGTGGGACTGGAGGCAAACCTAGATCTATTGCCAACCACATGTAGTAGGCTTGACTATCTTCTATTCTCTGAGTCGCAATCTAGATTTCTTTTTGCCACCAGCGATCCGATGGGGGTTGAAAACCTCCTTAAAGATTTTCCCGGCCTTATATATGCCAGAATTGGCAAATCTTCGATTATGAGGAGTTCTGAAAAAAATAGAATAGTTATTACGAAATCAGGATTGCCTATAATCACTAGCTTTATTGCAGAACTTGAGAAAAATTATAACTCATTGAGCCGAACAATGTGCTGATGTTCGCTTCATAATTATTTATGTAAATCACGATGATAGGCTTTTATCCTGATTGGTATTACCTGCTAATATGGGACACTTGGTTCCGACCTTTATCGTTCGTAATGGTTGTTTCTACCTGCTGAGCGCTCAAGATCATATAGTCAGGGAGTAAGCTGGAAATGGTTCATGAAAATTGTGGCGTAGTAGGGATATTCTCACTGGATGGCAAGAATGTCGTACCTATTGCCATTGATTGTTTGCGTGCTCTCCAACATCGGGGGCAAGAATCATGGGGAATCGCGGTTCCAGGGAGAGTCCCTTTTCGTCGGCTCGGGCTTGTTTCCGGAAGTGCTCAGCACTTTCACAGACTAATACGAAAGTATGCTTCTCGGGCTATTATAGGACATGTTCGGTATTCTACATTTGGTAGGAGTACAATACAAAATGCTCAACCGTTGAAAGTTAAAGATCTATGTGTCGCCCATAATGGGACTATCGCAAACGTAGAGGAATTGGCTGGGATGGTTGGAGGTTGCAGTTTTACGCCTCAAACCATGAGCGACACCTTAATCGCGGCTCAGCGCCTAGTCATCTTAACTGAAGAGGACAATGATCTTAGTCGGGCGCTCGGTATTTTGAGACAAGAAATGGTTGGATCATTCTGTTTTACTTTTCTCAGCGATGATGGCTCTGTCCATGCAGCTCGAGACGTGAAAGGCTTTCGTCCACTAGTTCTCGGCTACCACAAGGAGTATAAGGCTTTTCTAGTGGCCTCAGAATCCTGTGCTTTCTCGGTAACAGGAGCAGAATTGATTCGCGACGTTGAACCTGGGGAATTGCTAAAGTTTAGTGACAAAGGCTTAGAGGCAAAGAAATTTTCTACAGAACAACCCCATTCACATTGCGCTTTCGAATATACTTACTTTGCTCATCCCAGCAGTATAATGGAAGGAGTTAGCGTTTATCAAGCGAGAAAAAGAATCGGATACTTACTAGCAGAGAAGTTTCCTATCCCAGACGCCGACGTGGTTGTTCCTGTGCCTGACTCAGCAAGACCAGCGGCTCTTGGCTACGCCCAGAGACTGGGAATCCCCTTTGAAGAGGGGCTTCTCAAAGATCGATATAGCAAGAGAGGCTCGATGAGGAGCTTTATCGAACCCTATCAGGCAAACAGGCTAGCGATAAGCAACAGCATAACCCCCATACGCAACATTATCGACGGCAAAAATGTGGTAATAATTGATGATAGCATAGTTAGAGGAACAAGTTCTTCCGCTATCATTGAAACAATACGTAGGGCGGGAGCAAGGAAAATTAGTATGTTAATAACTTATCCGCCTATTCGATTTCCATGTTATGCTGGAATAGACTTTCCATCCCAAGAGGAGCTCTTAGCTTACAGAGAGGCAGTGCACGAGAAATCCGAGGTCAATATAGCATCAAAGATATCCCAAAGCATAGGGGCTGACTTTGTAGGCTACAATGACACATCGAACTTGTCAAAAGCTATCGGCCTGCCTGAAGAGGAATTGTGTTTTACATGTTCCACTGGCGACTATTCTCCACTTGGAATCAAACCAATTTTTAAGTCAAGAGAAGAAATGAAAGGTCACAGATAATTATCTAATGCCAAGCTTGAACTTTAGCAGGGCTACGAACATACAGTGTATGTTTTAGTCCACCCTTGTCAAGGCTGTAATTAGTTACGATTCAGCCACATTTGGCACCTCACGAATATCATGATTTGTACATATGAGCCATGTGTATGAAGTTTATCTGGGGTTCACAGCCCCTCCCATAGAATAAGATATAATATTGATTTAATACTTTAAACCTATGCGGTTGATGATAATGATGGCCAGCGGCCTCGCATTAATCTCGGCTGTGATGATCGGGCTATTTTTGATATCAAGCGTTCCTACTAAAAGCTATTCTTTAGATGTCGATCCCATGAAGGACGAGCAGTCGTTATTTATTAATGCACGAGTTGTTCTCACAAACACCGGAAAAATGCCATTAACAAATTTGAGCATCGACTATGGTCACTCGACGGAGTCAATCGCTACACTCGCTCCAGGTGAAAAAATATCCCTGTCCCCGCCTGCTGGGAGTAATCTCGACAAGGTTAGAGTCTCCGCAAATGAGGGAATAGATTTGACAAAGGATTATCGCAAACCAATAAAGTTGCCCGGAATGATAGGGTCTTAAGTTCCAATCCAAAATCAGGCTGTATACTTTTTGATACCTAGATTTTGGAGCTTGGTGTCTTTCAAATTGACTTCTCGATAAATTTTTATCTTGTAGTCCTTCACCCTATCGCCTATTTCTTTGTATTTTGTTCCCACAATCTGAGAGGCAAGTATCCCTGCGTTTCTGGCTCCGTTAATAGCAACAGTCGCAACAGGTACTCCAGGGGGCATCTGGACGATAGACAAAAGAGAATCAAGTCCGTTAAGAGAAGAGGTTTTGATAGGAACTCCTATGACTGGGAGCGAAGTGATTGCTGCGATCATGCCTGGCAAATGAGCCGCTCCTCCTGCCCCAGCGATTATCGCCAGGATTCCCCGCTTTTTCGCAGAACTTGCATACTTAAACATCTTATCAGCTGTCCTATGAGCAGATAGAATTCTCACCTCATATTTGACACTGAAATATTGTAGTATATCGGCCGCTTCTTGCATAACAGGTATATCAGAATCGCTACCCATTACAATTGCGACGAGTACTGATGTCAACTTTGCCTCGGACACATCAAAGCTGCTCCAGTGTAAGAGCCTTTCTCGCTTGCTTCGCTTTTCGGAGAGCGGATTCTGCACTTGCGAGCCGTAACGGTTATGTGACCTAACTTTCTATTAGGCTTAGAAATTTTTTTTCCATACAAGTGGAGCTGAGCACCTTGTACAGAACAAAACTCATTCAGGCCCCTTATCCTGTATGAACCATTACAAGATGAAGGCCCTAGAATATTGATCATTACTGCTGGGGAGAGTAATTGAGGTCTGGACAGCGGCAAGTCGAGGATGGCGCGCAAATGCTGTTCAAACTGAGAAATTGAGCATGCCTCAATGGAGTAATGGCCGGAATTATGGGGTCTTGGAGAAACCTCATTTACCAAGACTCGGTCATGAACAGTAAGGAACAACTCAACTCCAAATATCCCAGACCCACCCAGAACTTGGGCTGATTTTTCTGCTATCTTTTTGGCCTTTCGCCGAATTGATTCTGAAACTCTGGCAGGAACAATTGTTGTTTCCAGGATGTTATTTCTATGGATGTTCTCTACCACAGGAAAGGACTCAATTTGACCACTTTTACTTCTAGCTACCATTACGGATAGTTCTTTTTCAAATTTAATGGATTGTTCGATCATGTATTTTTTTCCATTCAGCCGATCGTACCATTTAACTAAATCATCTTGTGAACGTATTAGAATATTCCCTCTTCCATCATAGGAATCCTCGCATGCTTTTACTAGGAGGGGAAAGCCATAACTGGAAGCCATCTTTTTCAAATCAGTTCCTCCATCCAGAAGATCAAAATCGGGCAATGGTATATTTTTTTCTTTAAAAAAAGTTTTTTGTCTGTATTTGTTCTGTATAGTTCGTAGTATTTGGGCTGAGGGATGTATCTCGTGATTACTTATCTCCAAATCTCTTAGGACCGATGAATTGGCCAATTCAATTTCATAGGTTAATATATCGCACTTGGAAGCTAACTCTTCTATACCGCTTTGATCTTTAAAATCTGCTACGATTTGCTCATCTACTACACTGGCGGCCGGACACTCCTCTTCTGGATCGAGGACTACGACCTTTAATGACATGCGCTTTGCTTCCTGTGCTATCATTTTGCCGAGCTGCCCACCACCTATGATTCCAATAGACGTCGGATTTTGAACTTCAAAAATATCAGTGTCCCTATGTGGCATAGAATTATATTGTTAGTCATAACACCGTGGTTAAAAGGGTTGTTTGGGGATGATCTCGCATCCGACAAAGAACTTTTTATATTAAAAGGAGATGAGCTTTTACAGTCTAATGAACCCAAATGAAAGTGTAGCGATAGTAACAGGAGCTGGCGGAGGGGTCGGGAGAGCCATTTCAAAGAGGCTATTTTCTGAAGGAGCGAAAATAGTGATGGTAGGAAGGGACCTCTCTAAATTAACAACATTAGCCCGAGAATGCGGAGACGAGAACAGAGTTCTCCCGATAAGAGGGGACATCACTAAAGAAAGCGATGTTGTAAATATAATAGAACAAACTATCTCTGTCTTTGATAGGGTTGACATCTTAATCAACAGTGCAGGTACCATAAATGAACCTAAGCCCTTCCATTTGATGAGTGAGGATGAATGGGCTCCCTTGATTGAGACCAATCTAATTGGCACATTCCGAACTACCAAGTCTGTTTTGCCCATAATGATGGAATCAAAAAGGGGTAATATTGTGAACATTTCTTCTCTACTCGGAATGCGAGCCATTCCCCGTGTTCCTCTTTCAGTATATGGGGTTACTAAAGCGGCGGTGATAATGTTCACGAAGAGTATAGCGGTAGAGTACGGTCAGTATGGAATCCGTTGCAATTGCATAGCGCCCTCTACTATCCGTACCCAGAGTATAGAACCATACCTAGAAGATGAAGAGGCCAGAACGACCCTCGAATCCTCATTTCCCTTGCGGAGAATAGGAAACGCAGAGGATATCGCTGGCTCCGTCGCATATCTTTGTTCAAGCGATGCGAACTGGATTACAGGCATAGTAATAACAGTGGACGGAGGCATTTCGGCCAAGCAATAAGACGTTCCGTGAAGCTAAATCATACATATGATTAAGATTTATCGTTTAGAAGCCTACGATAATCATTCACTAGTGGAATCACATGTTTCATGATAATGTTATGGAAATCAGATGTACCAACATCAAAAGACATTAACAATACGTAGGAAAGCATGTTATTATCATCAGTTATTGGAATTGTCGCTCTTATGAGTTTGGCATAATGAGATGAAGCATAATTAATCTTTCCTAGGTGGGACTCCCATCTAAGCCTTGTATATTGTCTCGTGGCGGCAGTAATCGCGTATTGAGCTCTCTCCTCCGGTGTGAGCAGCGGTAAGAGCGCTTTTCTCTCAGAAAAAGCCAAAAGCTCGCCATCCCCATCAGCAATTCCTGTGAATCTAATTGCAGGGTTAACCGAGACGACTCTGTTGCAGATTTCCTGAAAAATTTTTCTATCCAAGATCATGAGGAATGATATTATAACATATTTTGATTCTTTCGCTTTCAAGTGCTCCGACGACATATTCCAATCCGGATAGGATTACACTCAAATTCGCAAGTTGTAACCATCAAAATGCTTTATTTGTCAGATACGATGATAGATTTGGTTGGACTATAACAAGTACGTTCTGGACACCAGCATACTGATTGGTAAACATATTAGTTCAAGGCTTAATAACAATGAAATAAAAAACGGGAGTGAAATTATTATCCCGATTGCAGTCTTAGATGAACTTCAGTCACAGGCCTCTGACAACAGGGAGCATGGGATCGTGGGCCTTGATGAAATAAGAAAAATAAGAGAACTTTGCGAAAGGCGAGGAATATTACTCCAATTCAAAGGAGAGAGGCCTACTCTTAATGATATTAGACTCGCTAAGCGAGGACGAATTGATTCGATCATCAAGGATGTTGCTAAAGAAAATGACGCTATACTTGTAACGGCAGACTATGTTCAACATCTAGTGGCCGTTGCTCAAGGAATAAATTCTGAGCTAATAAGACCATCCGAATCTAGAGCTTTCCTTACTTTTGAGAAGTTTTTTGATAACGCTACGATGAGCGTACACCTAAAGGAGGGAGTAGTACCATTGGCTAAAAGGGGAAAACCTGGAAACTTTCAGCTAGTGCAACTCGCAGAAGAAAAAATGTCTTATCTGAATTTGAATGAGCTCGCAAATGAGATCTTGGATAGTGCCAAGATGTCAAATCAAGGCTCTGTTGAGATCAGCAGGAAGGGAGCTACTATTATCCAGCTCGGAACATTTCGAATTGCCATCACAAGGCCGCCGTTTTCCGAGGCTATTGAAATAACCATCGTGAGACCTATAGTGAAACTCTCTTTGCAGGACTATGGCATCAGCGAAAAGCTTATGCAAAGGCTCTCCCAAAACGCTGAAGGAATTATAATTTCTGGTCCCCCGGGTTCAGGAAAGAGTACTCTCGCAAGCAGCATTGCCGAATTTTATGCGCAACAGGGAAAAATAGTAAAAACATTTGAATCACCCCGTGATCTACAGGTTTCTCAAAGTATAACCCAGTATGGGCCGCTTGAGGGCAGTTTTGAGAAAGCCGTTGATATTCTCCTAATGGTGAGGCCTGATTATACCGTTTTTGACGAGGTTAGAAGAACCAATGACTTTGTAATCTTCTCTGATATGAGGTTAGCGGGTGTAGGGATGGTAGGGGTTGTTCATGCAAGTAGTCCTCTAGACGCAGTGCAGAGGTTCATTGGAAAAATAGAACTGGGCATGATTCCTCATATTTTAGACACAATAATTTTCGTTAAAAACGGATTCATAAATAAAGTATATGATCTATCCCTAACCATCAGAGTTCCGACAGGCATGACGGAAAGTGATCTTGCTAGACCCGTAATAGAGGTTCGTGATTTTGAGACAGGACAAATAGAATATGAAATTTACACTTATGGTGAGGAAAACATAGTGGTCCCCACATCAGGTGTTGTAGACTTGGAGCGTTCCGAAGATGCTATAAAAAGACTAGCGGAATCTAAAGTAAAGGATGCAATAAGAAGATTCGATCCTAACGCAGAAATAAAGATAATTTCAAAGGACAAAGTCCAAATCAAGGTGAATAAAGATATTGCTCCTATGATAATTGGGAAAGGCGGTTCCACAGTAAATGAGCTTGAAGAAATGCTAGGCATTCGTATTGATGTAGAAGTAAAAACCCCCACAATAGGAAAAGAAATTCCTTTTGAAATAAGCGAAGGTGGCTCCTCTATTAACCTAATAGTGCCTCCTGCTTCTATAGGAAAAAAAGTAGACGTCTACGTACAAGACGAGTTCGTCTTTAATAGCCAGGTCGGTAAGAAGGCCAGGATAAAGGTCGACAAACATTCACAGAACGGACGGAGGCTAGTCAGTGCAGTTCTGGGACACCAAGAAATAAAACTTTGCCAAAGTATCGGCTAACGTTTTGTGCTTACCTTTTCGACTTGCTTGTACAGGGTGTGGATCTGCGTAAGGCATAATATTCAGACAAACCAGAGTGATTTGCATTATATCGGTAGTTGAGAAATTAGCCCGACAACAAACTTTAGAAATGATTCTTCTCACATACACATTATGCAAAAGCCATGCGCTACATTAGTTTCTGGCCCAGTATTGATATAGAGGAATGTCAAAATCCACACACTTGAGAGAGGTAGCACTCACAATCGCAGGAAGTGACTCATCGACTGGTGCTGGTGTGCAGGGAGACCTTAAAACTTTCTCGGCTTTAGGCGTCTACGCTTGCACAGTCATAACAGCGATAACGGCCCAAAATACTCGAGAAATAGTAAGCGTGACAGCTCTTGATTCAAAAGTAATATCTCAACAGATTTCGTGCATCCTACACGATATTTCCCCTAATGCAATCAAGATTGGTATGATTCACAACATTTCCGCAATCAAAGCTGCCGCGAACGCGCTGAAGTTAGCCAAATGCTCAATAATCTTGGATCCGATCATGTACGCAACCAATAAGGTTAGACTGATTGAAGAAGAAGCCATTGATTGTTTGATTTCTACCCTGGCACCAATTTGTCACGTTATTACACCCAATATAGATGAGGCCGAAAGAATTTCCGGTCAAAGAATTAAGACTCAGGAAGATATTTCGAAAGCCGCTAGGAGCATTCAAAAATTAGGGGCAAGAAATATTATCATTAAAGGTGGACACTCGAGTGGTAAAATTTCTACGGATTATTTATTGCAAGAAGATGGGGAAGCAATCAGAATCTCAAGCCAGAAAATTCAAATCAAAGATATACACGGTTCTGGATGCAATTTTTCTGCCGCTCTTACAGCGTTTATTGCTCAGAAATTTTCGTTGAGGGAATCTTTTGAATTGGCCAATAAATGGAGTCATAAGTCTATACAAAATGTTTCACGCATAGGGAAGGGTTTGCCAATTACCGACCCTCTCTTTTCAATATATAAAAATGCCTGCCGATTCGATATTTTAAAAAAAACCCAAGAAGCGGTTGATCATATTGAATCCATGGATGGCCTAGGTCTTCTAATACCCGAAACTCAATCAAACATTGTTTTTGCCTTAAAGGGATCGGAAACGGTCGGTGATGTAGCAGGCGTTAGGGGAAGAATAGTAAGAATTGGGGATAGGGCGAGAGCTTCTTCCTGTGTTCAATTCGGGTCATCTTCCCACGTTGCAAATGCTGTTCTGGCATACAATGCGCATAATTCTAATTTCAGGTCCGCAATGAACATAAAGTTTGATCACAAAATTAAGGCCATTTGTCATTCAAGGTTCATGGTTTCAAGTTATGATAGGAGTAACGAACCCACGGACACCAGAGACCAAGATGGCCGAACCATACTGTGGGGGGTTACCAAGGCATTAAGGCAAAAACCCGACGCCGACGTTATTTACCATACTGGCGAAGTTGGAAAGGAAGCTATGACCTTGGTATTTGGCTATGAGCCATTTGACGTAGTCAATAAATTGAAAATAATACTCAACGAATATCAGTCGAAATAAAGCCATAGTGTATATTTATTAGACGTTCTCTTATTTTCGAGAATAGGTAAAAGAGAGATGAAAGCAATTATCCTGGCTGGTGGTTTAGGAACCCGATTGCAACCTTATACTTTCTTTATCCCGAAACCGATGCTGCCTTTGGGTAACAAGCCTCTTTTGGAACACATCATCGACTGGCTAAAGAATAGTACTAGCAAGGGCTCGAAAGATTCTAGAATCGACCACATCGTTCTTTGTGTGAGTTACCTCCACAGAACAATAGAAGACTATTTTGAAGATGGAGGAAGATTTGGTGTTAAGATTGAATACGCTAGAGCCGATCGGCCTCTTGCTACTGCAGGACAGTTAAAAACAGCAGAAAAAATGCTGGGTGAAACTTTTGTTTGTGTGTACGGTGATTCAGTGTATGAATTCGCACTTAACAAGATGATTCTTGAGCACAGACAAGCTAATGCATTCCTTTCAATGGCTCTATTACCATACAAGACTAATCTTAAGTATGGGTTTATAGAGGTGAACGGAAAGGAAGATAGAGTTTCTAAGTGGACAGAAAAGCCTGAGGTTACAGGATTGATAAATATCGGTTGTTATATAATGGAGCCAGAGTTTCTGAAACTCATCCCTAGATCGGCTGCATATGGAATGGATGACGCTGTTAGAAAGGCACTTCAACAAGAAAAAATCGTAAGAGGTTTCAAGATAGATTCAGGTTTCATCGACATAGGGGACAAGAAAACCTATCTGGATGCATACAAGAAATATGTGAAGAAACTAGGAAAGATATGAGTTCATGAAACTAAAGATTTAAAAAGAGATGATGGACCCTCTCCGACCGAGATTAAAGCTTAGCCCAATTCGGAGTCTAAACTCGTTCTTGCTCTTTGTCTCTTTTTAATGGTAGTTAGACCACATGCTATAATACCAATTCCCCCAGCAATGAAAATAATAGGCACATAATCGATTCCAAAGATATGGAATTGGGGGCTAATACGAGGTAACGTGGTAATTATCAACAACAGCATTGCCAGCAACATTATAGTCCCCGCAAATACCAGAACAAGCCCAGGAATCCTTCCAACTGGGCCACGTGAGATTCCTAAGACTGTGCCAGCCAATATGAGTGAAGGCGCGCCTGAAATGGAAATGATTTGAATGAGTAAAGCACCAGGATCAGTGGTTACCTCGGGGCCTCTACCCTCTGGTCCTATAAGAAATATGTAAAAGGAGAACATCAATGCAATAAACATAATTACCATAGCTAGTGAACCGATAGAGACCCATGTTTCCAATGTGATCATTTTTGCTTACCGCGATTTTGATCATTCTTGATTTCCAGAATAATCAAGTTATCCCTACAAGACCTGCTAGTTCTTTTCTGGATGCTGATCCTAGTATCTCCGCTGAACTTTCTGGAGAGATTGCATTCACATATATACCAAATCCTCGTTGGAGTCCAGACCATTTATTCGTCTGCGGATACACCTCGATATGCCAGTGGATTTGACGGCTGTTTTTCTTCTCTGGTGACAGATGGAAAACCAAATTAAATGGGGGCCCCTTAAGGCCTTTAGACATCCCTCCGATGGTTGCTCTCAATATGAGAGCCAAGTCAGTTATCTCCTTTTGTGGAATCTTTGAGAATGTTGTAGTATGTCTTTTAGGATAAATCCAAAACTCATACGGGTAAGTTGGAGCCCATGGAGAAAACGCCAAGAAACTGTCCGTGGCTAGTATTTGACGCGGGCCACTGAGTTCAACTGCAATCATATTACATGCAGGGCAATTTCCGTTTTCATTAATATATCTATGAGAGCCCTCTGCCTCAAGTTCTATCATAGGAGGGATAGCGGAGAAAGTAACGATATTTAGGTGTGCGTGTTCAACGCTTGTTCCAGCCTCTTCTCCACTATCGACATAAATTGATACATACGTCACGCTTTTCTGAGTATAAAGCCACCTGACTCTTTCTTGGATGACCAACAGGACGTTCTCCCATTGCTCAACAGATATTTTTGATAAGTCATGACTGTGTTCTGGAGAGGCAACCACGACCTGATGATACCCATACGCGGGTTCGCTATACAAGGGTTTGTCAGTATAGCTGTTCTGCGAAACAGTAGTAACCGCAGGAGATCGACTTTGAAACACCCTAACACACCAATCCTCTACGAAACTCCCCTCACTATCGGATAACCTTTGGAGCATCCCATCTTTGGAGACGAGAGAAATTAGGGCGGGTCCTGTCATAGATTCATTTCCTGGACAGTAAGGACACTTTTCATCCGACGGATCTGCATCCATCTCCCTTTCCGGCGCATCCGGCAATATCACGAACTTTTCTAAGACATAGTCTTTTCTCAGATTCCCCAAAGATACCTCTGCCTTAGACATCCTCCTTTCCCTTTAATTAAAGGTTCTGCAATGGCCTATAGCCACCAAATATCGTCCTCTGAACTCGAGCAACTCACCGTAATTTATGATTCGATGTTTGTCTTCACAACATCCGTGAGTCCAAGATGCTTTTGTCAATGAAAACTTGAGGATCTAGAGATGATAGTTGAGCAGTTAGAATCACAAATATCTTAAAATTATAAGGCTACACGTCCTCTGTTCCATTCAAGCACATGTAGTATGAATATATTGAACTAGGATTCCTAGTTTCAGTATGCAGATAGTGCAATTGTCTGACTTACACGTAGGCGGTCTATTTAAAGAGGAAGCGTTTAACACCATAGTTAAAGAAGTTAACGATCTGGCACCAGATGTCATAATCATTTCTGGGGACCTGACAGATGATGGACTTATCTTCCAATTCCAACAAGCGCAAACTCTAATCCAGAAATTAAAATGCGAAAATTTAATCGCTCTTCCTGGAAACCATGACTATCGTCACACAGGATATCTGCTTTTTAAGAAATTCTTCCCTTTTTCCAAACAAGTTCATGAGTTTGATAATCTCGTCATACTTACATTAGGAACGGCGAGACCAGACAGGGATGAGGGCGAGGTAGGTCATCGACAAAACGTTTGGATGGAAGAAGTCCTTAGCAAGCACGAAAAGAAAACTAAGATTGTTGTGATGCACCATCACCTAATTGCAATTCCGGACACAGGATACGCAAATGTGGTCGGTATCCTCGACGCAGGTGACACCTTAAGGGCGTGTCTAGAATCCAAGGTCGATGTAGTATTATGTGGACACAAGCATCGACCTTGGATCTGGAATTTGGGAGCGTTAAGGATTGCATATGCTGGAACTGCCTCGTCTTGGAGATATAGAGGAGTTTTTGATGACACTTACAATATTATAAATATTAACGATGGAAGAACTGATATTGATATAAAGGTAGTAGGTGGAAGAAGAATGCCGTTATCAGACGTCCTGAAGAAATATGAAACTTCACTCCCTAAAAATAACCTTACATAGTAGATCCTTTGGCCTGTTCGCAGTCTTCTTATACACAGTACAACTTATATCTTGGTAAAATAGTGGAGTTTCTATGGCAAAGGGAGGCAAAAAAGCCGGTAGAGTTAGAGACAAGTGGCGTGACAAACAATGGGTTGTCGTCAATTCGCCCCCTGCATTTGGAGCCGGACCGCTTAATTACGTTCCTATTACTGCAATTGAATCCACAAAGGGAAGAGTGATCGAGAATACTATGTACGACATTTTGAGACAAGATCCGACTCAGCATCAAACCAAGGTGTTCGTACAGATTGATAACGTGCAAGAAGGCACTGCAAGTACGATTTTTAAAGGTCACGAATATGCGAAAGAATTTTTGAGAAGCTTAGTAAGACGTGGAAGCTCAATGATTAGCTATACTCATGACTATACTACAGCTGACGGGTATACTTTTAGAGTTGTAATGATAGCGTTTAGCCAGAAAAGGATCAATACCTCGAAGAGGCATGAAATCAGAATAATTGCCCACCGAGTCCTTGCTCAAAAAATCCCTCAGTTGACTATAGACCAATTTGTTCAGGAAGCTACGATGGGTAAGATGGGTGCAGACTTACTAAGTGAAACAAAAAAAGTGGCTTCGCTTAGGCACATTGGAATCCGAAAGACAAAATTAATCTCGACACCGCAATCGAAGGCCATACAAGAAGCCAAAGCAATTGAAAATACTGCAGTCACGACGGAGGAAGAGACTTCCACTGAGAATTCAGATATGCAAGAAGTTCAATTGAATCAGAGCATGGATCTATGAATCATGGATTAGTTTATTGACCTTATGGATTTAGAGAGGACCATTTCATTTTGTACTGCTGATATCCGTGTTATAATTCATGCAACCGAAGACGAAAACAAAATCCTTGATTCGCTCTGTGATATTTTCTCCATCCCTGCGGATAGGTTTCAACTCGTGGAATCAATTGGTCATTGGGGAAATAGAATTTCTCTTTTAACCGGAAGACTCGAAAGTGCTGAGGCGAACAGTCTAGTACTAAAAATCCTGTCAGCTTTGAACTCCGTTGATATGAATCGCCTTTCAAACTCCTTTCACACGTTTATCGACGAGAAGGGAAATCTGTATTTAAGATTGGACAAGCAAAGGATTTGTCGAAAAAACATTTCGCTATCAGAAGCAGATAGTGTGAGATTTCGGTTCAAGCCCGTTAGAAGATTTAAAATAGACAAAAATTATGATTATCTTCAAAGGGGGTTTCTAACTTCAAAACGATAGACTTGTGCATAACAGATCCCAATATACCTAACGTCCGAAAAATGGCTAAGCTCTTAAATATTGACGTGATAGGAGGTCCATTTGAGGATCGAACTCACACTGATATCATTTACAGGCTTGAACAGAGGCCTCCAAGAATGACTGATTATCGCTACTTGGTAGTCGCCACCAATCTAGAGGAATTAGGATCCTTCTCCTTTCTCCCCAATTTAGTAGTTGCAAAAGACTTTGAAAAAACTAAGTCGTTTATCAAAAAAAAGAAGCACAAGTCTGGGATAGCTATAGAAGTTCTTTTGTCTGATATCCGATTCCAAGAGGGGTTCAAAGTTGGGAAATGGTTTAGAGAGATATCTGAACTCTATAGATTTTCCAAAAGAGCAGATTGCCAATTCATCATATCTAGCGGGGCTCACTCGATTTGGGAAATGACTTCTGCACAATGCTTTGAATCAATAATGAGAATTTGCAAAATACCTCCTCGGGCGTACTGGGAAGAGCTGGAAGAATGGCTAATACTCCATGATATCCCGAGGTTCATTCATGCTTAAAAGGAGATACAAAAGGCGCTATATTGGTATAATTTGTGAACCTACAGCACGAAAACCTGATCATAGAGCCATATACCAATTAATTTTAAAAAGAAATTCTGAGCTGTTTGGCTACGTTTTGAACCAGATTTCCTACATAAAGCTAGCCAAGAATAATCATACCTGTCTAACCATAATCAGTTGCAGAACGGAAAGTCTCGACCAGGTTTTAGTAACATTAGCATTCTTGCATCCCTCACTTATTGTAGTTGGATGTTTCAGGTAGTATTAATAAATTGAAATTACGTGGAGTGGCTCAAGTGGCATCGCTCCCCTCACAGGAAAATCCTGTCGAGCTATAGGTAAGTATCGAACCTCAATCCGATGGCAGACTTCTACAACAAACAAATAATGCATGTGGGTGTGCCATTTCATAAATTGTGTCTGAACCGCAATCAACTCAATTAAACAACTCGATTCTTAGCCTCTTAAATTAGAAGAACTCATATCATGCCTCAACCATAGTTGCCCTACCAGTGAATCAAGCTAGGTGCAAGGCGATCACACCACGGCTTATTGTAGCCGGAATATCAAGTGGGGTAGGCAAGACCCTCGTTGCCACAGCAATTATGTACTACTTCAAAAGAAAAGGTTTTCAAGTCCAACCCTTCAAGGTGGGGCCAGATTTTATAGACCCATCATATCACTCAGTAGTTTGTGAAAGACAATCATATAATTTGGATATGTGGATGATGGGGACAAATGGTGTTATAGACAAGTTCAACCAGGCTTCTTCACACGCTGATGTTGCGGTAATAGAGGGAGTCATGGGTCTATTTGACGGCGTGTCTGGGAAGTTTGATTTCGGGAGCACTGCCCACACAGCAAAAATTCTCAATGCTCCTATTATTTTAGTCATCGATGCTGGTAAATCAGGAGGTTCCATAGCCGCTCTCGTATACGGATTCTTGAATTTCGACAAAAAACTCAAGATAGCAGGAATTGTTTTAAACAATGTTGCGAGTGTAAAGCACCTCGATATTATTAAAGAGGCTATGGAGGGTCGGATTAATGTCCCAATTGTAGGAGTGATAGGAAGGAATAATGTTCTCGCACTAAAGGAACGGCACCTTGGCCTTATCCCAGTTCCGGAAACACGTAGGCTCGAGAATAAAATTCTTCGAACTTCACAATTAATTGCGGAAAATATTTCCTTCAATGACCTAAAAAATCCCATTATGAAAAATTTTATTATGAATAAGAAGATAGTCGCTGTCCAGTTACCCCAAGCGAAGTGCTCCGTACCTGCAGTAAGAATTGCCATTGCAAAGGACGAGTCTTTCAACTTCTATTATGCAGACAATATTGAATCACTACAAATAAACAACGCTGAGATCGTATACTTCAGTCCAGTCAATGACAAAAAACTTCCTGAGGGAATTTCAGGTATCATTTTGGGAGGAGGCTTTCCCGAGATTTTGGCAGACAAACTTGAGAAAAATCATGATATTAAAAGATCTATTCTGCGAGCAGCCGAGCAAGGAATGCCCATTTATGCGGAATGTGGGGGGCTGATGTACCTTACCAAAACCATTACTGTATCTCATAAGGGCAAGAAGAACAAAAGAAAAATGATAGGCCTAATAGATGCCGAAACCTCCATGAATCACAAACTTACGCTAAATTACACAGAGGCGGACAATGGGGGTATTTTTTTTAGAGGGATAAGTAAAATTAGGGGTCATGAATTTCATTACTCCCAAATCTATAGTATTGATAAAGACTGCAAATTTGCATATAGGTTACTAAGAGGGAACGGAATAGTCAATAATAAAGATGGTTTAGTTGTTTACAATTGTCTTGCTTCCTATATGCACCTTCACTTCGGCGGTGACCATCGATTGGCAAAGAGGATTGTAGGGAATTGCATAGAATATTCGAGGAAATGACAATATGTATAATCTTGACAGTTGCTCAAAAACAATCACATAAAGAATCGTGAATGACTGAAGTTGACGGGAGCCCGCATATT